>CAJAQT010000169.1 GCA_903944165.1 uncultured Methylococcaceae bacterium
AAAAATAATTATTATTCAATAAGTTGATTTTTTGAGTTATACAATTAACTCTAAAATGTTAGTGAGAAATAGCATTGCTTAGGTTGGTTACCCACTTAATAGTGGGTACAGTAAAAGGGCTGCCCACTTAAGGGGGGACAGTTTCAGGTTAAGCCGTTCGTGGTGAGCTTGTCGAACCATGAGCGGCTTAACCGCCCACCCTTCGACAGGCTCAGGGCGAACGGTTAAACCTTGAGCTGTGTCCCGACTTAAGTGGGTAGCCAGTAAAAGCTTAAGAAGTTTGTTAAGCGCTGGTTGAAACGCATTTGAGACAATGAACGTATTGTTTTTATTTCTGCTTTTTAGCAAAAAGAGGTTAGGGATGCGTTGATCTGTTAAAAATAAACTCTATATATCAGTTATCTATGATTTATCCCCCCCCTCGCAAGCGCGTCCCCTTTCACACAGGGGGCGCTCACATCCCAATACTTTTACTGTCTCGTTTGTTACGTAACGCTAAATTCAGCTGTAACGCGCGTAACTGCGTTTAAATATACCAAGACTTTGGGAATTCTTCTTTTGTTAAAGGGGTTACGGTAAGCACGTGTTCAATACCTGTTTTATCAAGAATCGCCACGTCTACGTGTTCAGCGTCTCTGCCTTGACCGAAGCGTGCGGTAATACGTGCCGCTAAATGCAGGTCTTCGGCAGAGACTTCTCCGTCAAGTAATACTAAGGGCCCGTTATGGCTGGCAGAAAGTAGACTGATGAACTCTTTTTTGTAGCCTTCTAAAAAACGCACCTCACCTTCTTCTCTCGCGACAATCAATTTAAAATGTGGGGCAGGGCGAATATGTCGACCCACTTTAAGTAGCATGACATCATCTAATTCATAGTCTTTTGAGCCTTGGGCCTGCCATAAATCAACCAGTTTTGCACTGTAATATTTGTCAACCAAAAAACAGCAACCACCAGCTGGTTGTGAATAATCATCAAAACCAAATTGTTTAGCCATGGTTATTTGTGGTTTTCTTGAGCGTCCAGTGATGTCATGAAGTTTTTCACGATCAATCCAGCCTTCGCGTTCGGGCAGGGTGGCAGGTAAATTTTTAGCACATAAGGGGCGCAGTAATAAATCATCCGCTCCTGATTGTTTGGCAATAATGGGCATGGTATTTTTACGTTGCGACATGGGTCGTTGCCCAATCACTTCGCCTGTAATAATAAAATCAAAGTCATTTTCTGCTAGCCATTGTTTGGCACGATTAACCATGAAGATTTTACAATCTAAGCAAGGATTTAAATGTGCGCCATAGCCATGCTTAGGGTTAATTAATACTTTTTTGTATTCTTCAATCACATCAACAATATGCAGTTTAATGCCTAATTGTTCGGCAACCCATAAGGCGTTATTACGTTTGGGGTTGGCTTTATCTTTGTTACGAATGGCGTGGGTATGACCTTCCACACAAAATCCTGTGTAAAAATTAATACCTTCAACATGAATGCCTTGTGCCATGACCGTTTTAGCCGCCAACATTGAATCTAAACCACCTGAAATTAATGCGACTGCTTTTCTTTGCTTACTCATACGTTGTTTTAGTTCTTATAAAAAATAAAATCATTATACCCAGTTAGTCAGTTTGATTGAATGCTGAGCTTCATGGTTTGACAGACTTACAACGAGCGGCTTATTAATAGAGCCATTGATTCATCAAGGCGTGACCATGCTGTTTTAGCCAGTGTCGGTGGTGTGGGTAGTGGGGTAAATGCGCATGAACTAAGCGCCAAAAATCAGCGGAATGATTTTTTACTTGGATATGACAAAGTTCGTGAACCACCACGTATTCCAGCACTTCTGGGGGCATCATTAGCAGTAAGCCATTTATACTAATATCATTATGAATGCCGCAACTTCCCCAACGACTTTTTTGAATTTTTATCTTAATTGATGTGGGGTTTAATTGGTATCGTGGGGAATGTAGCGCAACAAATTTGTTAACGTGAGGTAAGCTTGCTTGTTGCAGCCACGTTAAAAGCGTTTTTTTAATGAGGCGATTGCGTTCTTCTGTCGTGGTGACGGTGATGGGCAGATGCACGATAAAACGATCGGTAAATTCCAGTTTGATTCGACTATTTGGGCTTGTTTGAAGCTCAAGGGAATAGGGTTTGTTTTGCACTAAGATGGGCGTGGTTTGGTAGTCAAAGTGGTTGGCTGCACCTGAGGTTTTAAGGACTAATTTTTTTTGAGTAGAGAGAATCCAGGTTTGTTTAGCCTGAACAAATGCCTGAATCTCTGTGTTTGATACCGTTAAGGGCGCGACCACTTCAATTTTTTGAGCGCTGACAATGATGCGTAAATACGAAGCTTTGTGGCTGCGTCTGAGCTGATAAGTGAACGGCAATGTTGAGGTCATTAGTCAAGTAATGCTAGGGGGGCTGGACTGGGTAAGGTAGCGTCGTCTGTGGTTTCATCTTTCAATAGCACGCCCGAGAGTTTGCGTTGTGTTGCTTGGTTAAGTAAATACAGTAATTTTGTTATCGCCTGTGAGTAACTTAGCCCCTGCTGATGGATATTAGAAATGCAGTTACGATCAGCATCGGTGCTCAGTCCAGCTTGGGCTTGATAAGTAAAGTAAATGCCTAAACTATCTGGCGAGCTTAAGCCTGGGCGTTCACCAATGAGGACAATACACAGTGTGGCATTTAGTTGTTGAGCAATGGGGTCACCAATGGCAACACGTCCATGCTGTACTAAACATACGGGGGCAAGGTGTAGGGCTTGGTGCTGTAAGTGTGGCAGTAAGTGTGTGACCAAGGGGACGGCATGGTGACTAATTGCACTGGACGATAAGCCGTCAGCAATCACAATCACGACATCATAGGAAGGCTTGCTTTCATAACGCAAGCGCTCAATAGACGCGTTTGTTAACAGTTTGCCTAAGTCAGGACGTTGTAAAAATAGCTGTTGGTTGGCTGCCTGCGTCTGTAACTGAAGCGTATTGATACCGTGTTGAGTAAATTGTTGACTCAGTGCTGAAAAATCCAAAGGAATATGTACCGCATCGCGTGCTAAGGCATGAGCCAATTGGAATTCAAGCTGCGCGTGGGTGGTTAAACTGATGCCGGCGCGACCTAAAGCAATACGTGCTGGGGTGAGTTGGCGTAAGCTTATCCAGGGATCAGGCTGTACGGTACTGGTGGGAAGTATTGTCATCATTCAGGCCTAAAGCGTGTGTGATTGAAACAGTTTAGGGAGTTCACTGCGTTCAGCCAAGGTGTTTTCGGTATTAAAAATACCGTGGTTGATTAACCAGTGTTCAAATTCTGGTGCTGGTTTTAAGCCCAATACTTGGCGCAAATATAAGGCATCATGAAACGATGTAGATTGATAATTAAGCATAATGTCGTCTGCACCAGGTACGCCCATAATAAACGTGCCGCCTGCGACAGCAAATTGTGTGAGCAACATATCCATATCATCTTGATCGGCTTCGGCGTGGTTGGTATAACAAATATCACAGCCCATGGGTAAGCCTAATAGTTTGCCGCAAAAATGATCTTCTAAGGCCGCGCGGATAATTTGTTTGCCATCATACAGATATTCAGGGCCAATAAACCCCACCACGGTGTTGACTAATAAGGGATCAAACTTTCGTGCAACGGCATAGGCACGGGCTTCACAGGTTTGTTGATCAAGCCCTTCATGGGCATTTGCTGATAAAGCACTGCCTTGTCCTGTTTCAAAATACATGCACTGCTTGCCAAGGCTGCCGCGTTGTAATGCTAGTGCAGCATGATGCCCCTCGTTAAGTAAATTAAGATTAATACCAAAACTGCTATTTGCGCGTTGGGTGCCAGCAATCGATTGAAAGACTAAGTCAACTGGAGCGTGCAGCTCAATGGCGGCAAGGGTGGTGGTGATGTGGGCTAATACACACGCTTGTGTAGGAATCTGATAGCGTTCAATGACATCACTGACTAAATGCAGTAAGCGCAGGGTGGCAGACATGTTATCGGTGGCAGGATTAATGCCAATGACGGCATCGCCACAGCCATACATTAAGCCATCGATGATGCTGGCGGTAATGCCTTGTGGATGATCAGTTGGGTGATTAGGTTGTAGGCGTGTTGATAAGCGATTATTTAAGCCAAGGGTATTGCGAAAACGCGTAAGCACTTGGCATTTTTTTGCCACCAGAATTAAATCTTGTATCCGCATCAGTTTGGAGGTGGCGGCAACCATTTCTGGGGTAAGTCCAGGTGCCAGTGCGCTTAAGGCCTGGGTGTTTGCATGCGGTGATAATAACCAATTACGAAAATCACCTACAGTAAGATGACTAATCGGTGCAAATGCACTGGCATTATGGTCATCTAAAATTAAGCGCGTCACTTCGTCGTGTTCATAAGGCACCAGTGCTTCGGTTAAAAATTGCTTTAAGGGCACATCGGCTAAGACCCATTGTGCTGCGACACGTTCCCGATGATTGCTTGCCGCGACACCCGCTAAAAAATCTCCCGAACGCGGGGGCGAAGCTTTGGCTAGTAAATTACGCAGTGTTTTAAATTCGTAGCTGACGTTGGCAAGATAGGTTTTGTACATAATTAATTCACCTCGATAAGGCGTAATGTATAGGGTGTGAGATGCTACGACCGGTAACGTTGCCCCTTCTCCAAAGGGAGAAGGCTGGGATGAGGGGAAATATAACTGCTTGATTTTATTCTCCTCACCCTAACCCTCTCCAACAGGCGAGGGGGCTGAGTATCATTGTAACTGATTGTTTTAATTAGGGTGAAAAGCTGTGTAGAGACCTATGCTCTATAGCTAAGGCACGCTATAACTACTGAAGTCCATCGTTGGACTGGCAATAATGACAGTAACGAAGGACTTCTGAATAAGTACAATTATATTAAGCGGCAGTCACGGCGTTAGCGATTGCGTCACCCATTTCGATAGTACCGGCGGTACTGTTTGGGTTTAAATCAGCGGTGACGTGGAGGCCTTCGTTAATCACTGTTTCTACGGCAGTGACAACACGTTGTGCTGCGGCAGTTTCACCTAAATGCGCCAGCATCATCGCGCCAGCCATAATTACTGCTGTTGGATTGGCGATATTTTTGCCTGCAATATCAGGCGCACTGCCATGTACGGCTTCAAATAGTGCCGCGTCAGCACCAATATTGGCACCAGGAATAAGCCCCAAGCCCCCCACTAAACCTGCGGTTAAGTCTGATAAAATATCGCCAAACATATTGGTGCAAACAATGACATCAAATTGTTGGGGATTCATCACTAAGTGCATACAGGACGCATCGATGATTTTTTCATCAAATTGAATGTCTGGATACTGTGGTGCAATTTCTCTGGCAATATCTAAAAATAAACCTTGCGTGTATTTTAAGATGTTAGCTTTATGGCAGACGGTGACTTTTTTGCGTTGATTATCTTGAGCATATTTAAACGCATAATGAATAATTCGTTCTGAGGCTGTGCGTGTCACTACGGCAATACTTTCTGCAATGTCTTTTTTGGGGGTCAGGTAATGCTCTAGGCCTGCATATAAGCCTTCGGTGTTTTCTCTGACGATAACAATATCAACATTGTCATAACGTGTTTTGACTCCAGCCCAGCTTTTGGCTGGTCGGACATTTGCGTATAAATCATATTGCTGACGTAAGGCAACATTTATACTGCGAAAACCACTGCCCACAACGGTTGTTAAAGGGCCTTTAAACGCCACGCGGTTTTTATCAAACGATGCGAGTGTTTCATCAGGTAAGGGATTGCCAAATTGCTCAAATGCAGCTAAACCTGCATAGGCTTCTTCCCATTTAATGGCAACTCCCGTTGCGTTGATAACTTTAACCGCAGCATCCATAATTGATGGACCAATGCCGTCGCCTTTGATTAATGTAATGGTGTACATGGTTTTTCTCCTAAGTGATAAAAAAGTGGTGAATGTAAAAAAGGATAGGGTTTAATCCTGTGATAAGTTGTCAGATATTAGTTAACGTGTAAATTAGTGTAGATAAAGCTGTGGTATGGGCTGAACTTTTTTATTATTAAGAGGGTCGGGCTAAAGTGTAACGGAATACCTATAACTTAAAAATATGTGCGTGATTTTTTTTTAGTGAGCACCTGCTTTGGTTTTGTATATATAGTCGTTTTATAAAATAATTTTAATATAAATCAATGTGTTATTTTTTTATAGTAGGTGGTTGATAAGTAACGTCATTACCGAGGCATTCACCCGTCCAAATCTTATGGTTATTAATATCAGTGTTATACTTTTAATACACAGTATCGAATAATTAAATTTCAATAATAGGTGAGCATAATATGACAGTAAGTGCTGAAGAGTTTAAACAAGCGTTGCAATTATGGGCAAGTAGTGTAGCGGTAGTCACTACACATTCAAACGCAGAGGGTAATCAAGGCATGACAGTGACCGCCTTTTCCAGTGTGTCGATGGAACCTCCGCAAATTTTAGTGTGCATCAATGAGAAAGCCGAAACGGGAGACACTATTCAAAATACGCAACACTTTGCGGTGAATGTCTTAACCGAAGCACAAGAAGCGGTATCTAACGAGTTTGCTGGTGGCGCGAGTCAACAACAACGTTTTGCTAATGTTGCTTGGCAAGTGGGCGCAACAGGCGTACCAATTTTAACTGATGCATTGATGGTCTTAGAATGCCAAGTGGTAAATAAAGTCCATGCTGGAACACATTGGATTCTTATTGCTGAGGTTGTTAATACTGTCGTGAGCACAGGGCAACCTATCCTCTACTTTTCAGGAAAATATCGACACTTAACGTAAGCACCTTTATTCACTCTTTTTTCTTTTTTCCTTTTAGTTTACACACATACCTATGACAAATAGAACTTTCAAAACAAGCCATCCAAATCCAAATATTACTGTATTACCTGAGTTAGGTATGGATGAAGTACATTTAACTGCGGATTTTAAAAGCTATTATGGGCATCGCTTAGGTCGTGATGAGGCATGTCGTTCACCACATTATGCCTATCAAGCCTTATCCTTAGCCATCAGTGATCGACTCATTGAGCGTTGGAAAAAAACCTACACTACGTATAAAAATAATGACTGTAAGCGTGCGTATTATTTATCTATGGAGTTTTTAATGGGGCGAACCTTAAGTAACGCCATGTTAAATCTAGGATTAAATGATACGGTTAATAAAATGATGTACGACTTAGGCTTGGATTTAGAAGAGTTGCTGGAAAGTGAAGCTGATGCGGGTTTAGGTAATGGTGGCTTAGGTCGCTTAGCAGCCTGTTTTATTGATAGTTGTGCTACCTTGCAGTTGCCCGTCACTGGGTACGGTTTGCGCTATGAATATGGAATGTTTTGCCAAGATATTTGTAATGGCGAGCAGATAGAAAAACCCGATCATTGGTTACGGAGTGGTAATATTTGGGAAATCGAGCGCAGTGAGTACGCGCAACGTATTAAATTTTGTGGGCGTACAGAAACGCATACAGATAAAAATGGTAAGAAAAAAATATCGTGGGTAGATACCCATGATGTGCTAGCAATTCCTTATGACATTCCCGTGCCAGGTTACCAAAATGGTACAGTAAATACCTTGCGTTTATGGAAAGCGGGTGCCACTGAAGAGTTTGATTTACAAGATTTTAATGCAGGTGATTATGCCGAAGCGGTGGCCGCTAAAAATACGGCTGAAAATATTACCATGGTGTTGTATCCAAACGATGCCAATGAAAACGGCAAAGTGTTGCGGTTACGTCAGCAATATTTCTTAACCTCGGCAAGTTTACAAGATGCGTTAGATTCATGGATAGGCAAACATGGGCATGATTTTACTCATTTTGCGGCAAAAAATTGTTTTCAATTAAATGACACTCATCCAAGTATTGCCGTTGCAGAATTAATGCGTTTATTAATGGATGAGCATGATATGTCCTGGCATGACGCCTGGGAAATCACTAAAAATACCATGGCCTACACCAATCATACCTTATTACCAGAAGCCTTAGAGCGATGGTCAGTGACGTTAATTAAGCAATTATTGCCGCGTATTATGGAGATTATTTTTGAAATTAATGCCCATTTCTTAGCTGAAGTATCGGCGCATTATCCAGGTGATAAAGAGCGTTTACGAGCGATGTCATTAATTGAAGAAGGGCATGAACAACACGTCAGAATGGCCTATTTAGCAATTGTCGGTAGCTTTTCGGTCAATGGCGTAGCAGAGTTGCATTCTAAATTATTGCAACAGGGTTTATTTCGTAATTTTTACGAGCTATGGCCAGATAAATTCAATAATAAAACCAATGGCGTAACACCGCGTCGCTGGCTTGCTGCCTGTAACCCAGAGTTAGCTGAATTAATTACTAATACAATTGGTGACGGGTGGTTAACTAATTTATCACTGTTAACCAAATTAAAGCCCTTTGCTGATGATGCTGACTTCCGCGCACAATGGCATGAAGTTCATCAACATGCTAAACAACGTTTAATAAATTATAAAAAACAAGAGCTTGGTGTTGACTTGTCAATAGATGCCTTATTTGATATTCAGGTAAAGCGTATTCATGAGTACAAACGTCAGTTATTAAATGTCCTGCATGTTATTCATTTATATGATCGAATTAAGCAAGGTGATACCGCAAATTGGACAAATCGATGTGTCTTAATTGGAGGTAAGGCAGCACCTGGGTATTTCATGGCAAAGCGTATTATTAAGCTTATTAATAATGTGGCAAATGTTATTAACCATGATCCTGATGTCGGCGATAAATTAAAATTGGTCTTTTTACCTAATTATCGTGTGTCTGCTATGGAAAAAATTTGTCCTGGTGCTGATTTATCTGAGCAAATTTCTACGGCAGGTAAAGAAGCCTCGGGCACAGGTAATATGAAGTTTATGATGAATGGTGCGTTAACTATCGGTACCTTAGATGGTGCAAACATAGAAATACGCGAAGAAGTTGGGGATGATAATTTCTTTTTATTTGGTTTAACCGAAGAAGACGTTGCAGCCTTACGTCCACATTATGACCCTATGGCAATCATCAGCAAGGACAGTAGCTTACAACGGGTGATGCAGTTGTTAGAAGATGGGCATTTTAATCAATTTGAACCTGGAATTTTTGATTCAATCATCGCTTCTCTTAAAAGCTCAGATGATTCTTGGATGACGATTGCTGATTTTAGAAGTTATGTTGAAGCACAAAAACGTGTTGAAGCTGTTTATCAAGATCGTGATAAATGGCTACGAATGAGCATTTTAAACTGTGCGGCAAGTGGTAAATTTTCAACTGATCGAACAATCCAAGAATACAATCACGATATATGGAAATTAACGCCCATGCCTGTTGATATTGAGTCGTAAGAAAAAACGTAACCTTAAAAATAGCTACACCTAACATATTAATTATTAAAAGTTAGCAATAGCGATGCTTTGTGGTGTGTAGTGTTGGGTGCAATACGGCTAACGCCTATTGCACCTTATATGAATTCAGCTTGTTTAAAAAATTGATAAGTTGTTTAAAAAATTGAAACGTTGTTGCGCTGAAATTTTTAAAAAATGTGAGTTTTAATTGTCAGGGAAAGTACGTGCTTTATTAAGTGCTTACGAAGTTCACATACCGAAGGATGGCGTGTAAAACTAATAAGCAATTATTTTAAGAAATAAAGATTGGCATTTTATCTAAGTTAAATTATTATATGCGGCTAACGGAGAGGTGGCAGAGCGGCCGAATGCGGCGGTCTTGAAAACCGTTGAGGGTTGATCCCCTCCCAGGGTTCGAATCCCTGCTTCTCCGCCATAATAAATAAAACCCGATATCTCAAAACGAGTTGTCGGGTTTTTTTATGCCTAATGTTTTACTATGGATATTCAACAAGGCTTAACCGTTCGTCCTGAGTTTGTCGAAGGATGGGCGGTTAAGCAAATCATGATTCGACAAGGCTCTCCAGATGTATCGGAGAACTCACTGGCATTGATGTTAAAAATTTATTAGGTTATGCATTTATGACATGAATTCAGGTGACATGAATTCAGGTGACGTGAATTCAGCCTATTAAACCATGTGAAATTTTCAGATTATTGGCTTTCAAGTTATAGTAACTGGAAACTTACTTTTAAATAAGCGATCAAAAATACCGAGCATTTATCCAGAAATGCACCGCAATACTGGCAAAATAGCCCAGTAAAATAACAGGCATCCAACGCATATGGAATCCGAAGGTATAGCCTTCTTTGATTTGGCCGAGTAATGCAACGCCGGGAGCCGATCCAATAGCCAGTAGACTACCGCCTACACCTAAAGTAAGTGTTAACAGCAACCATTGTCCGGTTGGAAGATCGGGGTGCATGCTTAACACAGCAAACATCAATGTGCCGTTATCAACAAATGCAGATGAAAGACCAATACTTATATTGGCAACTGTGGCGCTAATTTGTCCAAATAGGAAGTGAGCGATAGCATCAAGATAACCTAGAAAACCTAAAGCACCAATCATCATCATTGCGCCATAAAAGAATAGCAAAGTATCCCAATCCACATTGGCAACACTTTTAAAAACGTCGAAGTCTTGACCTTTATTGTCTCTGGGAACTTCAACTTGGAAAAGTTTGTAAACATGATCAAAATCATTTTTTACTTCGTGGGCTGTTTCAGTCAAATAATAACTGAATAATTGGAGTAATCCGAGCCCAGCCATCATACCGGCTGCCGGCGGTAGTTCCAGAAGAATATTTGAGGAAATGGTAATTGCAAGAGTAATGATGAACAGAAAGATAATACGTTTACTCCCACGATGCAGCCAAATTGTGCTGGAGGACGCGACGGGTGTTTCTTTTGGTATAAAAAAATGCATAACAGTTGCTGGAATTAGGAAGTTGACTAAGCAGGGAACTGTCAGTGACAAAAACTCATAAAAAGGTAAGATTTTATGCTGCCAAACAAACAATGTTGAGATGCCGCCCAGTGGACTTAAAGAACCGCCGGCATTGGCTGCCACGACAATATTGACGCATGCCAAGGCGACAAATTCTTTCTTTTTCTTACCGACAGCTGCCGCAATAGTCCCCATCAAAAGACCCACTGCCATGCCGCTGATAACGATAGAAAGAAGAAAAGCGAGTATGCCAGTAATCCAAAAAAGTTGTCGATAGCTGTATTGTCGGCTTAAAAGCCAAATCCTGAGACTATTAAAAATACCACGTTCTTCCATAACGTTCAGGTAAGTCATTGATACCAGAATAAACAAAAATAATTCAATATAAGCCAATAGATTGCTTTCGAAGGCAGTTGCTGCAACTTTAGCCTCGCCATGTAATGCATAATAAATACAAATCGCAAACCATATCAGGGCAGAACCCATGACCATGGGTTTAGATTTTTTTAAGGAAATCACGTCTTCTGCCATTGCGGCAATGTAAGCTAAAACGGTGACTGCTATTGAAAGATAACCAACAACATGATGAGTTAAGGGTAAATTGGTGTTGTTTGAACTTGAAGGTTCAGCAGCAAAAGCCAAAATAGGGAGGAGTAATAAAATAAAGTGAATGGTCTTTAATAGTTTTCTGTTCATGTAGAGACGGAATAATAATGAAGGATATTAAGATATCATTATAGCTAAATTAAGGAATTGACACGTTGGGCAACGATTAGTTTTTTACCACTATTAATCGACCAATAGCGTTCCTTTCAACGTGTATATTCATAACATAATGCCTTGTTGGCTCAGCTAAACTTTAATGA
>CAJAQT010000170.1 GCA_903944165.1 uncultured Methylococcaceae bacterium
ACGTTTCAGCTAGTTTAAAAAAGCCTAAATGCGTTAGGCGTTCGCCGTTTAGCATCAGCATCAATGCCAAGCCTTCGGAACTTCTAATTTTTGGAAATGGAGGTATCATTTCATCACCTCGTTTTGCGATTCAATCCAAGCGAAAAACTTTTCAGGTTTTATCAAGACTTTTCGGCCGTTCCTGACTATCGCTCCGGACGCCTTTAGGCCGTTGGAGCTTTCATGGAAAATCTGACTGCGCACACCTCCAATTTTGAAAGCTGGATAGGTTTCGCAGAATTGTTGAACTGTGAGATATGTAACCCCGGGGTTGGTGGTTCAAATCCATTTATCATAACCAATAAAATCAAAGGCTTATGATTGACCTCTTAAGCCTTTTTTTGTGCCTGTAGTAAATTTGTCTCCAGCATTATTGGCATTATTTTTTGAATGACTCGCATAATCTTCAAGATGCTTGTTGGATAAATATGTGCAGCGTAGCATCATTGATAAGTCACTCCACCCACCAAACTCTTCATGAAAAAGCTAGGCGTAATATCAACGACTATATAATTAATTTCTATAATAGTCTGCGATTACATTCGACATTGATATATTGTCTTTCCCAATAACTATGAAGCCAATATGATGATGAAACAACCTATCTTTGAGTCTTAAAAAACTTGACGACTACAGTTGAATTTCCTTTTCGTTTTAATGTCTGAAATAAAGGCTTGTTAAGCATTTTTCTATTATGTAGACTTTTCTGAGGCGTATATAGAATGCGCATAATAAATGAGAAGATTAAAGCTATGATATATGCTGAATGATTATTCTGCGCCTAAAAAACCTACAAACCTGAGCATAACTAGTGATGTGCAGGCTAAGGCAAAAGCTTTGAAATTAAATCTGTCTGCTACTTTTGACGTTGCATTGGCTGAACATGTATAGAAAGCAGAGCGGGGTAATTGGCTTAAGCAGAGTCAAGCAGTCATCGAAGCATCAAATAAGTTTGTTGAGATTTATGGAATGTTTTCAGCTTTTTACAGGACCATTTAATAGCTCATTTTATGGTTTACGAGAATCAACATCAGGATTAAAAACCAAGGTATCCTTATTTTGTGGATGTGCAGAATAATTTTTTGGATTCAGTTAAGCGCTTGCCCTAGATGCTTAAATCGATTGTAATTTCTTTTTACAAAAGTATAGTAAGATAGTGCTTGTTTAGGGCTAGCCTCCCTTTCTTATGGTATCACTTGGTACCATGTATTTATTTTTCTACTTTTACAGGAATTAACTATGAATAAAATGAATAAATCTCCTTTAGCTACGGCAATGGGCATAGCTATTATTTCTAGTTTCAGCGCTGCTTCCATGGCAAATGCTGAAGTCAATCCTTTTGGTATGACTGAATTATCATCAGGGTATATGCAAGTTGCTGAAATGGCGTGTGGTGCCAATATGCCAGGCATGGACAAACCAGCAAAAACTGCAGAAGGCGCATGTGCGGGCAATACCTCTTCATCAGCCAAAAAAGCCACTGAAGGCAAATGTGGCGACATGATGGATGGCGATAAAATGAAAAAAGGCATGGAAGCATCATGTGGCGCAATGATGAAAGGCAAAGAAGGTGCCTGCGGTGAAATGATGAAAGGCGAAAGCATGAAAGGCAAAGAAGGCAGTTGTGGTGCCGCAATGAAAATGCCTGAAGGTCAGTGTGCAAGCCAATGTGGTGATCACATGAAAGCATGCCCAGACGTTAAAGCCAAAGAAGGTGCGTGTGGTGCAGCAATGAAAGGCTGTGGCGAAAATATGCAAGGCTGTACAGACATGATGAAAACCCCAGAAGGTGGCTGTGCGGCTCATGCAAAAACACCTGCTGAAGTAAAAGCACCGGCAGCTGTTAAAGCGCCAGGCCCCGTCATTATTCATTCAGCACCTGCAAATTAATTAGTCGTCTATTTTTTATTTTAAGAAGGCGATGTGAATCGCCTTCTTAGTTAATCTCTCTTACAGGTGGTGTTATGCACACACTTAACTCAACAACAATAACTGGCGCGGGACTAGGTTTACGACGCTCCTTATTGAATCACATTAGTAATGACGCGACTCAGGCCGTTAATTTCTTTGAAGTTGCCCCAGAAAACTGGATAAATATTGGCGGCAAGCTAGGTAAACAATTTCGCTCCCTCACAGAACAATACCCTTTTATTTGCCATGGCCTATCACTTTCTTTAGGCAGTGTTGACCCTTTAGATGAGCATCTAATTCAGGATATCAAAGCTTTTATGCGCCAACATGGCATGACTTTATACAGCGAACACTTAAGTTATTGCAGTCATGGTGGACACCTTTATGACTTATTGCCTATTCCTTTTACCGAAGAGGCGGTGCAGTACGTTGCTGCAAGAATTCGTCGTGTTCAAGATATTTTGGAACAAAAAATAGCTTTAGAAAATGTGTCTTACTATGCGCTGCCAAGCCAAGAAATGACTGAAATTGAATTTTTTAACGCCGTAATTGACGCAGCCGAGTGTGATATTTTGCTCGATGTTAATAATATTTATGTTAATAGCGTAAATCATAATTACGACGCTGATAGCTTTTTAAAAGCTATTCCTGCTGAACGCATTGCTTACCTGCACGTAGCGGGGCATTACCAACAAGCAGATAATTTTCTTATTGATACTCATGGCGCTAATGTTATTGATCCAGTATGGAAATTACTAGGTCGTACCTACGAGCTTTACGGAGTTTTACCTACATTATTAGAGCGTGATTTTAATGTCCCGCCATTGGCAGATTTACTTACCGAGCTTGCCAGTATTAATTCAATACAAACTGCTTGGACGCTACAACATGCCCAGCAATCAGCATGAGCAAGCAATTTCAAGATTTACAACAGGCTTTTACTGACTATCTACGAACGCCACGCACCGCAGCACTGCCAAAAGATATGGCTAAAGACCGGCTCGAGGTTTATAGACAATTGTTGTTCAATAACATTGATTCATTTTTAACCAATAATTTTCCCATATTACGCCAGCTTCTTGATGACCAACAGTGGTTTGAATTAGTTGATGATTTTTATGCACAGCATCCCTGCCAAACACCATATTTTACAAAAATACCCGAAGAATTTATCGCGTATCTTCAACATGAGCGTCAAGCCGACACGGATCTGCCCTTTTTATTAGAATTAGTGCATTATGAATGGGTTGAAATGGCCTTATCAATTGCCAATATATCCAGTCTTGGTGAGCAAACCTTAGGCGCAGATTGGTTAACTCAACCGATGCAACTCTCATCGCTGGCGTGGCCATTGGTGTATCAATTCCCAGTTCATAAAATTGGCCCCGCTTTTATACCTCTTACCGCACCCGCGCAGCCAAGTTTTTTAGTGGTCTATCGAAATCAACATGATGACGTATTGTTTTTAGAAATTACCCCCATGACCTACCATTTATTAGTGCTACTTCAAGAACAGGGTAGCATGACACCAGAGGCGTGTTTACAGCAGTTAAGCCAAAGCTCACCTCATGCCAACCCTGAGATAATTCGTGAGGGCGGTACAACAATCATGTTGGCATTATTGGCAAAAACAATTCTCACGCAGTAACTTTATGCCGTTTTTTTTCGTGCCACAAGCACGCCATCTCGATTAGGATTAATAAAGGCTTCAAAGTCAGGATCATTAAAGATTAAGGTATTATGTGTTTTAATTGCCTCAGTCCAGCCATCAAATACTTCAGTATATTCCTGTGCAGCAACACGCCCTCGCCATAAGACATTATCAGCAATATACAATCCGCCTGGGCGAATACGGTCTTTTGCCATAAGCCAAATGGCAGGATAATCGATTTTATCAGCATCGTTGTAACACACATCAAAAACGCCTTCCGTGTTTGCAAAAATGGTTTCTGCCATGCCTGTTTTAAAATTAACTCTATCCCATAAATTGGCTTTAGTTAAATAATACTGAGCTTTCTCTAAATTAAGGTAATCTGCCTCTGTACACATCACTTCGCCGTGCTGCCCCACGGCTTGGGCAAACCAATAGGCAGAATAACCATAACCACTGCCAAATTCAAACACGCGTCTACCTTGAATCATTTTAGTAAGCGTGGCCAAAAAAGTACCCACTAAACGTCCAACAATAGGAAAATTATTTTTAGCTGCCAACGCTTCCATTTCAATAAGAACAGGATCGTTTGTTTGTTGAAGTAAATTAAATTGATAAAATTCAATAGCAGGATTAACCATCATTGCGGTGGCGGAATTAGTTGTTGTGTTAGATTGAGATTTTTTGCTCATAGTGTGTGTTTACAATTACAAATGTAGATGAATAATTAGCTGCGTTACACGCATGTTTTCCAAATAAACGCATTAAGCCAGCTGTTTGTGTTTAATAAAATAGACTTTCAGAGTAGTTTTTTTAGTTACCATGAGTGTTTGATTTTATTATAAATAAACCTAGATATTTTAGCCGACTGTAATTTAATGCGGAGCGGCTTGGTAAAGAAAATAATGCACTGGTCGTTATTCTTAGCAAGTCAGGCATGATGACATCTACCTGTATCAACCAGATTAAAAAATAAAGAGGATAAATTATGAACGCAAGATCGGCAATGAAGCAATATCAACAAGTCAGTATTCAAGGTGGCGTAATGGATGCCTCACCACATCGCCTAGTGCAAATGTTGATGGAAGGTTTCTTAGAAAAACTTGCAATTGCTAAAGGCAATATTGTACGCAAAGAAACTGCGTTGAAGGGTGAAAATATCAGCCGCGCAATTACCATCGTCAATGGCTTACAAGCTTCTTTAAATCGTGATGCTGGTGGCGAGCTTGCCGAAAATTTAAATAGCCTTTATGAATACATGGCGTTACGGTTAATTATTGCGAACACCTCTAACGATGAAGCGATTTTAGATGAAGTTGCCAGACTAATGATAGAAATTAAGCTGGGCTGGGATAACATGCCTGATCAATACAAACATTAATCGTCTGTTTATGGCTTTAACACAACAAAATAACCAAGACTTACCCGCTGAAGACGCCTTTAACGTACTTCAGGAAGTGCTTGCCTTAACTACGGTAATTCATACTAAAGCATACCAAGATGAATGGGACGAAGTCGTTGAACTTGAAGCTAAGCGACGTGCCTTAATTACAGCTTGTTTTGCACAAACATTACCTGATCTTATTGCAGAAAAAGTCGAGCATGCCATCACTACCATTGTTAAAATGGATCAAGAGGTTATGGCATTAGGAACCCAGAAAATGTCTGAATACAGTACGGAATTACAAAAATTAGATTATGGTAAAAAAGCCATGAAAGCCTATAACGCCTAAAGTCCTTTCACAAAAACTCAACACACCCATCAAGGCAATTTCTAAACGTTTTAATCTCTCATAATGAAAGCGTTACTTTATAACGAACTAGCTTTACTAAATTTAAAGCTGCTATTGAGTCCGATGCTTTTAAATCAACTATGCTCATTATGTCCACAAACTACCCCGTGACGGTAAGTTTCATAATGAAATTGTCTAAATAATTGTCCAAATCAAGTTAAAGCTAATCAGCACTCTCGCCCTTTTCCTTGTTACAATTAGGCCTATTTAGTTATCGATAACTACGCCATGAATCCAAAAACCCATAATCAAATCGTTAGTTTTATCTGGAGCGTTGCCGATGATGTACTCCGTGATGTTTTCGTAAGAGGCAAATACCGTGACATAATCCTGCCCTTCACCGTGTTAAGGCGTTTGGATGTTCTTTTA
>CAJAQT010000171.1 GCA_903944165.1 uncultured Methylococcaceae bacterium
AGCAGGCAACAGTTGGTTAAGAAAATCAATCAATAAATCTTTGCTGCCTTCTTCACCAAACAATTTTTTAAAACCAAAGTCCGTGTAAGGATTAACGTATTTGCTTATACTCATGATTTTTCTCAGTTAATTTTTTAAGTTTTGGCGATTCTATCATACCTCTATTAAGGACTGAGTGCGTTGAGGGTCACGCTGTTACCTCAACCTATACGTCTACACAAAAAAAAACCGTCCGTGTTGCCCACGGACGGTTTGTTCAAACATTATTTAACACAAGATGTGTCGGGCAGGTCTGCACTAACCTACCTGAATGATAATTACTGTTAATTTACGGCCAGCGGAGTAATTTTAATATCACCAGTGCCCTGACTAAAAATACCTAACTTTTTAGCTGCTGCATACGATAAATCAATGACGCGATTACCATAAAACGGCCCTCTATCATTAATTCGTACAATCACTGTGCGTTGATTTTTTAAATTAGTGACTTCAGCGTAGGAAGATAACGGTAACGAGTTATGGGCTGCGGTCATTGCATACATGTCATAGGTTTCACCATTTGCAGTTTTTCTGCCATGAAACTTAGGGCCATACCACGATGCCGTACCATGCTTACTATCATGATGATGCTGATGAATTTTTGCATGATGCCGATGTGATTTAAGCTGACCTTTACGTACTGAAACACTGTGTTTTTTACCTTTTGCAGCTTCTGCCGACCCAATAGGATTTACAAAGTAACAACTAAAAAGAAGTACTGCAATTGAGATAATAAATTTATTCATGGGATGCCCCCGCTTATTTATTCTTCATTAAAAATCATTTTCTTAACAATAATCTGACTTAATTGATAAACCGCCATGGCATATAAGGGACTATGGTTATAACGTGTCAAACAATAAAAATTGTCTAATCCAACCCATACTTCTACGCTATCGTGCTGTTTAAATTCCAGAATTTTAACTTTCTTATCTGGATCAATTGCTCCAATTATTTTTAAGTCGAGTGATTCTAACGCGGACGGTCTTAAATCCGGCTTAAGCTGGTCATTCATTATTTTTTTATAGCGCGAACCTGTTACGGAAACAGGCATAACAATAGACTGTCCTGCTTGCCAATGATGCTGGACAAAATAATTTGCAATACTGGCAATGGCATCGCTGGGGTTATGCCAAATATCTTTTTTTCCATCGTGATCAAAATCCACCGCATAATTTATAAAGCTAGAGGGCATAAATTGACCTAAGCCCATCGCTCCTGCATACGAACCTTTACTTTCAAGTGGCGGTCGATTTTCAGCACGACTCAACAGCAAAAAAGCTTCCAATTCTTTGGTAAAAAAAGCACTTCGTGGTGGATAATGAAACGCTAGCGTAGCCAGTGCATCCAGCACGCGGTAGCGACCCGTATACTTTCCATACGATGTTTCAACGCCAATAATGGCAACTATAATTTGCGCTGGCACGCCATAATCTTGCTCTACACGACGCAATACGTCTTGATGCTGTGTCCAAAATCTCACCCCCTCTGCAATACGCTCATCGGTAATTAATTTAGTACGGTAAGCATACCAAGGCATCGCTTCAGCAGGTTTACGTATTTTCTGTAACACGCTGTCTTGCACAACAACCTGCGTAAATAACGCCTCCAGCTCTGCTTTATCAACATGATGCGTTACCACCATCGCGTCTACAAAATGCTCAAGCGCTTGATGCTTATTATCGCCAAGCTGAGCGCAGCCACTTAATAACGCTAAGCCACTAAGAATAAACGCGCCTAAGCCTGTGTTAATTATTACGCTCACAAACGTTTTTTATGCGTATGAATTGACATCAAAATACCAAAGCCCGCCAATAACGTTACTATCGACGTGCCACCATAACTAATGAGTGGCAAAGGCACCCCGACAACAGGCAAGACACCCACCACCATGCCAATATTAACAAATACATACACAAAAAAAGTAAAGCCTAAACTACTTGCCAATAAGCGACTATAGGTATCTTGTGCTTGACTCGCGATATATAAACATCGAGCAATAATAAGTAAATACAGCACCAATAAGCCTACGCAGCCAATCAATCCAAACTCTTCTGCAAACACTGCAAAAATAAAATCAGTAGAACTTTCAGGCAAAAAATCTAACTCAGATTGCGTACTATTTAACCACCCTTTACCATAGATTCCCCCTGAACCGATGGCAATTTTAGATTGAATAATATGATAGCCACGCCCCAAAGGATCAGCTTCAGGATTTAAGAAAGTCAGCACTCTATCGCGCTGATAACCGCGCATAAAATGCCATAAAATAGGCGTTAAAGATGCGAGAATAACCATAATTGACAACATAATTCGCCAAGACAACCCAGCAAAAAAAAGTACTCCAGCGCCAGAACTTGCCACCAATATGGCCGTCCCTAAATCTGGCTGCACGGCAATTAATAACGTGGGCAGTAAAATTAATAAACTGGCTATTAATAATTGCCCCAACTTAGGCGGTAAGGGCTGATCAGCGACAAACCACGCCACCATCATAGGTGTTGTAATCTTAATCATTTCAGAGGGTTGAAAACGAAAAAAGCCTAAATCCAACCACCGCTGTGCACCTTTGCCAATTTGTCCCATAAGCAACACTGCCAGCAATAAAAAAATACCCATACCGAAAAGAATCGCAGAATAACGCTTAAACTGGTTAGGATTAATATGAGCCAACACCGCCATCAATCCAAATGCCAGACCCATGCGCGCACCCTGACGAAGTAAAATATCCGTCTCCTGACTGCCCGCACTGTACAAAATAACCAGACTTAACAACGCGGCCAACAATAATGCTAAAAATAAGGGAATGTCGATATGCAATCTTCGTAATAACGAGCCAAGCAACGAAGGTGGGCCAAAATGTTCAGGACGCGATTCGGTTTTCATGGCTGTTCGAGGTGAAAATCTTTAAGGTAATGTTTGATGACTTTAGCTGCAATAGGTGCGGCAACTGAGCCGCCATGCCCACCATTTTCAGCGATGACGGCGACTGCAATCATAGGATTATCAGCAGGTGCAAAGCTTATAAACAAGGCATGATCGCGTAATTTAAAGTCAATATCATGCTCGTTATACTTAGCGTTTTGTTTAATATTAAAAACCTGTGCCGTACCCGTTTTACCCGCGATTTGATACGGAATATTATGCCCAATACTTTTCGCCGTGCCACGCTCACTATGAATCACGCCCACCATGGCATTAATAATTTGATTAATATTGTCCGCTTTAAGAGGAATTACGCCCTTATGCACTTCAGGGCCAGGCTTAGTTTCATGGGCGGCAACCATTTTTTCAACTAAGAACGGCGTCACCACATTGCCATGATTCGCTAAGGTTGCTGTTGCCGTAGCCAATTGCAACGGCGTTACCTGAAGATACCCCTGTCCAATACCCGTGATTAAGGTTTCGCCTGGATACCATGCCCGATTTTTTTGTTTAGCCTTCCAATCACGCGACGGTAATAAGCCCGGCTTCTCACCGTCTAAATCAATGCCCGTTTTCTCACCAAAGCCAAATTTTTTAATAAAATTATAAATATTATCTATGCCTAAAGACGCGGCTAAGCGATAAAAATACACATCACAAGACTGGGTAATAGCTTCATGTAAATTCACCGAACCATGCCCGCCCTTGCGCCAATCGCGGTACTTATGCGGCACACCAGGTAATTGATAATAGCCTGGGCAAAATAACTTTTGTTGCCCATTAATGACTTCATTTTCAAGACCTGCTAAGGCTACAAACGGCTTAAAAGTAGAGCCGGGCGGGTACAAACCACGCAACGCACGATTATAAAGTGGCTGATTATCAGAGCTTTGTAAAGCCTGATACGCCTCATTACTTATGCCAACCACAAAGGGATTAGGATCAAAACCAGGTCGACTGACAAACGTCAATACCCCACCCGTTTTAATATCAATAGCCACCACAGCACCGTTAAAATTTTCCAAGGCATCGTAGGCTATTTTTTGTAACTCAATATCTAAGGTTAAATAAAGATTAGCGCCTGGTTCAGGATTCACCTCATTTAAGGTATTTAAAGACCGCGCCTGAACATTCGTCTCAATTTCTGCATAGCCTGTTTTACCGTGCAAAACCGTTTCATAGCTACTTTCAATGCCCAATTTACCAATATGCGTGGAGCCTCGATATTCAGAGATGGGCAATGTTTTAATTTCAGCTTCATTAATTCGCCCCACATAACCAATTACATGCGCGGTTAAATCTGCATACGGATAATTTCTTACCATTTGCGTATGGATATCAACCCCCGGGAAATAAGGTCTTACCACGGCAAACTTTGCCAATTCTTCGTCATTCATATTTAACAACAATGACGAACTTACAAAACGTTTTTGACGCTTACGCGTTTTTTGAAACTGCTCGATTTTTTCATTAGGAATAGCCAACAACACCTGCAACTTTGCCAAGGTATCATCTAGGTCTTCAATCTGCTCGGGAATAAGTTCTAAACTATAAGAAGCCGTATTTTCCGCCAACACGCGCCCCTTAGTATCGTAAATAATGCCGCGTGTGGGGGTTAAGGGCACAATCTTGACGCTATTGCTTTTGGCCATAGAGGAATAATGCTCATGCCCCACTATTTGCAAATAAACCAAACGCACCGTTAAGGCAATCGTTAGCAAGATAATAACTAAAAATGCCGCAATAATCCGTTCAAGAAATAAACGATTCTCGAGTGTATTGTCTCTAACGGAATAAATAGGTGACATTACTGCACTGCTTATGATTTAAGGCGCGTGGTTAAGCGCACAAAACGCAACACCGTATAAACAAGCGGCCAACATAAGGTACCTGTCAACACTGGCAGCCAAAACGTACTGTGCAATTGCTCTGGACTCTGAAGATTTTTAATTAAAAAAAGTAATAATTGCGACAGCAATAAGCAAATAAAAATATATAACTCTTGCTGAAGCAGCGGAAATTGTCGCAAGCGTTTATGCAACTTAAGGCACAAATACACAACAAGTGAGTAGGCCAAAGCGTTCTGACCAAGCAAGCGTCCAGTTAACACATCGATTAACACGCCAAATACCCACGCATGAAAAATACCCACCCGTTCAGGGATAGCCAATGACCAGTAAATCAGCGTTAACAATACCCAGTCTGGATTAAAATCTGCCCAAAACGGTGGCAACGGCAATACCCGTAAACACATTGCCAAAAACAAACTCAGCATTATTTTGCCAACACCATACGATGAATTATTCATGCGCAAACTTCTTAGGATCAACACCTTGATCTAACATTTTTGAGGTAAAAGGGACAGGGATTGAGTTACTCCAAACAATCATCAGCTCACGATTTCTATCTAAATTTGCTGTTGGCGTTGCGGTGATTTTTGCAAAAGGCTTATTTAATTTAGACGTGAAAGGATCAACAACGGCGACGGGATAACCTTGGGGAAAAGTACCGCCCAAGCCAGAGGTAATTAATAAATCACCCGAGCGGATATCAGCATTACTAGGTAAAAAAGGTAAAATTAATTGATTAAGCTGGCCACTGCCCACCGCAATGGTTAACAAGCCATTACGATTAACCTGTACTGGAATGGCATGATTTAAATCAGTGATCAGCATGATTTCTGAACTTAACGGCATGGCACGAAACACTTGCCCAACAACACCACTAGAATCAAATACTGGTTGTCGTGGATGCACACCAAAACGTGTGCCCTTATTGACCACCACGATATGCTCGTAAGGCACCATATTAACCTTAAGCAGCTCAGCAATCAGCACTTGCTCGCCCAATTTAAAAGAATTATCTAACAACGCACGTAAACGAATATTTTCTTTTTCTAACGACTCAAACTTAAGCAACTGCATTTGCTTAATTAATTGCTCGTCACGCAAGCGTTGATTTTCATCTTTTAAGGTTTGATAAGAAATCATGGCGTCATTAAGACGCGCCACCACAACAAGCGGTAAATCAACAAAATAATTAACAGTATCCGTTGCAAAAGATAAAGTATTGCGTAAAAAATTAAGCTGATTGCTACGGTGTTCTGCGACCAACAATGCAATAGAAGCTATTATCGCTATCAACAGACGTGTATTAATCGATGAGCCTGTAGCAAATAAAAGTTTTATAACCAAACTCCCAGTGTATCTATTCTGAAATGCGGGTATTAAAAAACATAATGACGTAACACTATCAAACGTAAATACCCTTAAAAATTAAGAGCTAGCAACTTAAAATGGGACACCGTCTGAGCTTAAGTTGGCAGCAAAAATAAGCAAAGAAAAGATATTTACTTACTCTAAAGAAAATGTCGACAAGCCTTTTTTATCCAACATTTCAAGCACCATACCGCCACCACGCGCCACACAGGTTAAGGGATCATCAGCAATAAAAACAGGTAACCCCGTTTCTTCAGCAATTAACCGATCAATATCTTTTAACAACGCACCACCGCCCGTTAAATAAATCCCCCGATTCGCCACATCAGAACCTAACTCAGGGGGCGTTTGCTCTAATGCCACCCGAACAGCACCTACGATACCGGCTAACGGTTCCTGCAACGCCTCTAAAATCTCATTACTATTTAAGGAAAAACTACGTGGCACGCCTTCAGCTAAATTACGCCCTTTAACTTCAATTTCAGTCACTTCACTGCCTGGATACGCGGTACCAATCTCAATTTTAATTCGCTCAGCCGTCGTCTCGCCAATCAAAGTGCCATAATTTCTACGTACATAATTGATAATCGCTTCATCGAAACGATCACCACCAATACGCACAGAGTTTGAATACACAATGCCATTGATAGAAATAACCGCAACCTCCGACGTTCCCCCGCCAATGTCTAACACCATTGAGCCACATGCCTCATCCACTGGCAAACCTGCGCCAATAGCGGCCGACATAGGCTCTTCAATTAAATACACCTCCCGCGCACCCGCCATGGCAGCAGACTCACGAATAGCTCGGCGCTCAACCTGAGTTGAACCGCACGGCACACAAATTAAAATACGTGGACTGGGGCGTAGTAATTTACTTTTATGCACTTTTTCAATAAAAAAACGTAACATTCTTTCGGTAATTGCAAAATCAGCAATTACCCCATCTTTTAAAGGTCGAATGGCCGTAATATTACCTGGTGTACGTCCTAACATACGCTTAGCATCTGCTCCCACCGCAGCAATGGTTTTACTGCCGCGCACTTTATCCTCTTTAATAGCCACCACAGAGGGTTCATTAAGTACAATTCCTTGTCCAGGAATATAGATTAAGGTATTGGCTGTGCCTAAATCGATGGATAAGTCATTAGAAAAAAGGCCACGAATTAATTTAAACATGATTGGAATTTAGAGTAAGCAGGATAAAATTTCTCTTACTGTATCAATCAAGCTTGTATCAATCAAGCTTGTATCAATCAAGCCTGCATTTGAACACGTGATAAAATATGATTTTTAAAAATTGTTTAAACCTTAACCGAGAATAAACCGTGTTGCTAACCACAAATGATGTAAAAAAAATTGCGTATTTGGCACGCTTAGGCATCGAAGATCACGACCTTGAAGCCTTCACCCACGACCTATCAAACATGCTCAATTTGATGACACAAATGAACAGCATCAATACCGACGAAGTCGAACCTATGGCACATCCACTGCCGCAAAGCCAACGCTTACGTGCCGATAACGTAACCGAAACCAACCAACGAGAACACTTTCAACACCTTGCTCCACACGTTGAAGACGGCGTGTACTTAGTCCCCAAAGTCATTGAATGAGACGCCATTATGCACACTAAAACCATTAAACAACTTGCCGAAGGCTTACGCGCTGGCACGTTCTCAAGTGTTGAATTAACCCAACACTTCCTTACTCGTATTGAAAAATTTCACGCCTTAAATGCCTTCATCACCGTAACCCAAGAACACGCTTTAACCGCCGCAAAACAGGCCGATAAACGTCTAGCAGAAGGCAATGCCCCGCTCTTAACAGGCATTCCTTTTGCGCATAAAGATATATTTTGCACCCACGGCATAAAAACCAGCTGTGGATCAAAAATGTTAGATAATTTCATTGCACCTTATAACGCAACCGTTGTAGACAAACTTCACCACGCTGGCGCAGTTATGTTAGGCAAACTCAATATGGATGAATTTGCCATGGGCTCCTCCAATGAAAATAGCTTTTACGGAGCCGCCCATAATCCATGGCATGAAAACGTTGTGCCAGGCGGTTCCTCAGGCGGCTCAGCCGCAGCAGTGGCAGCTGGCTTAGCGGTCTGCGCAACAGGCACTGACACGGGCGGATCAATTCGTCAACCCGCTGCTTTTTGTGGCATTACAGGCTTAAAACCCAGCTATGGACGCGTCTCACGTTATGGCATGATTGCCTACGCCTCCAGCTTAGATCAGGGCGGCCCCATGGCCAGAAGCGCCGAAGATGCCGCCATTTTATTACAAGCCATGGCCGGCTTTGATGAAAAAGATTCAACCAGCATCAATGAACCTGTGCCTGATTACAGCCGCCACCTCACTGAATCACTGCAAGGACTAAAAATTGGTCTCCCCAAAGAATTTTTCCAACACGGACTCAACAATCAAATTGCCCAAGATATTGACAACGCGCTCAACGAATACCGAAAACTTGGCGCGACCATCATCGAATTGTCCATGCCCACCTTAACCATGGCAATTCCTGCTTATTACGTCCTCGCCTCGGCGGAATGCTCGTCAAACCTTTCGCGTTACGACGGCGTGCGTTTTGGACACCGCTGCGAACACCCTGCCGACTTAACCGACCTTTATTTACGTTCACGCGCCGAAGGTTTTGGCTCCGAAGTCAAACGACGCATATTAATGGGCACCTACGCATTATCCGCCGGCTATTACGACGCTTATTACTTAAAAGCCCAAAAAATACGCCGCCTAATTAGTGACGATTTTCAACATGCCTTAACGCAAGTAGACGTCATCATGAGCCCCGTCACGCCAAGTCATGCTTTCACCCTAGGCGAAAAAACGGCCGATCCCGTGCACATGTATTTAGAAGATTTATACACCATTGCCATCAACCTAGCGGGCTTACCTGCCATGTCAATACCCATTGGACTCAGCGCAGACACTCCCGAAGCCCCCAAGTTACCGGTGGGCTTGCAACTAATCGGCGCTTACTTCAGCGAAGCAAAATTGCTTAATATCGCCCATGCCTACCAACAAGTAACCAACTGGCACCAACTTATCCCCACCGGCTTTGAATAAGGAAAACAGCATGAACAGCGCACCCTGGGAAATCGTTATAGGCTTAGAAATTCATACCCAATTAGCCACCCACTCAAAAATTTTTTCAGGCGCCGCCACCGCGTATGGCGCCCAGCCCAATACCCAAGCCTGTGCCGTTGATTTAGGCATGCCAGGCGTATTACCCGTGTTAAATCAAGATGCCGTTAACAAAGCCATCACCTTTGGTTTAGCCATCGAGGCAGAGATTGCGCCTTACTCAGTCTTTGCCAGAAAAAATTATTTTTACCCTGACTTACCCAAGGGTTACCAAATTAGTCAACTAGAACACCCTATAGTTGGCAAAGGTTACCTTGACATTGACCTTGACGGCGAGAGCAAACGCATCGGCATCACCCGCGCTCATCTTGAAGAAGACGCGGGCAAATCGCTGCATGAAAACTTTCATGGCTTGAGTGGTATTGATTTAAATCGTGCGGGCACACCGTTGCTAGAAATTGTATCCGAACCCGACCTACGTTCTGCCAAAGAAGCCGTGGCTTACATGCGTAAGTTACACGAATTAGTCCGTTATTTAGAAATTTGTGATGGCAATATGCAAGAAGGCTCTTTTCGCTGTGATGCCAATGTCTCAGTGCGTCCAGCCGGACAAACCACGCTTGGCACACGCACTGAAATTAAAAACATCAACTCCTTCAAATTTGTTGAAAAAGCCATTAACTATGAAGTAGAACGACAGATTGAAATCATTGAAAATGGCGGCAGAATTATCCAAGAAACACGCTTATACGATGCCAACAAAGATGAAACGCGCTCAATGCGCAGCAAAGAAGAAGCCAATGACTACCGCTACTTCCCTGATCCAGACTTATTACCCGTGACCATTGATGAGCAATTAAAAGCCCAACTTAAAGCCGCCTTACCCGAATTACCTGCGGCTAAAAAACAACGCTTCCAAGCTCAGTATCAACTTGATCATGATGCCGCCCATGCCTTAACAAGCTCAAGAGCTATGGCAGATTACTTTGAAGAGGTCGTCAAACACACCACGTTAGATGCAAAACTCTGTGCCAACTGGCTTACTGGCGACCTCACGGCCGCCTTAAATAAAGCCGATCTTGATATCCAAGACTCGCCCGTTTCAGCAGCACGCATAGCAGAATTATTACAACGAATCAGCGATCAAACAATCTCAGGAAAAATTGCCAAACAGGTCTTTGACACCTTATGGCAACACCCCAACAGCACAGCAGATACCATCATTGCAGAACAAGGGTTAAAGCAAATTACCGATAGCGGAGCCATCGAAGCCATTATTGACAAAATAATCGCCGATAATCCCGACCAAGTAGAACAATATCGCAGTGGTAAAGACAAAGTGTTTGCTTTCTTTGTAGGACAAGTCATGAAAGCCATGCAAGGCAAAGCTAACCCAGCAGAAGTCAATAAAATGCTGATCGCTAAATTAACGCCATAACTGACGTAATAAATTTATCCACACAAACTGAACATGGCAGGCAGGAGCTGTGTTGAGGCATGGTTGATGACACCGTGTTATACGCCTCCCGCTTAACCATGGTTTTATGACTTTAATGAGAAGGTTTGGCTAATAAAGCGTTTAGGTATTCGATTTCAGCTAGGGCAGACGCTTCTCTTTGCAAGGCCACCCGTTTTTCTAGTTGCTCTACCTGCAAGGCTTGATATGTGTCGTATTGACGTTCTTTTTCTGAAGGTACGATACCTTTGCTTTGGATGCGTAACATCCGCGACTAAGACTAACTTAAAATAGTTATACTTAAAGATAAACAACAACTTAAAGGATAATCAGATTTTGAATAGTGTTGAAGAACTGGCTAAAGCTAAACAATATTTGCGAGATTTGACGTGCGGTGGTCTGTTACTAACAGAAAGCCGAACCGTTGCTGAAACATTACTGCAACCACTGCCTGAGGCAGATTGGAAGCGCTTATTTACCGATGAAAATATTCTCAAAAAAAACTCACCCCATACCGCCATTCGTTATGCCAAAGCAATAAGGCAACGTTTACAACCTTTGGGAATTGAATTTAATCATGCTGTTGTAAACGCGTCAGATTCTGATTACAAACAATTACTGATGCTTGCCTTCATTATCCATAAACCTGTTATGGTTGCTTTTATGCAATCGGTTGTTGCAGAAACTAAACGGGTCTATAAGCCTAATTTAGCAGCCGATGCTTGGGATAGCTTTATCCATGAACGAGCCCGCACATTGCCTGGACTAAATAAATTATCTTCATCAACAGTGCAGAAAAGTGGCAGTAATATCATTCGGTCTTTAGTCGAAGCCGGTTATCTTAATAACAATAGACAGCGTCTTTTGCAGCCAGTTTATCTTTTACCTACGCCACACGTTTGGCTAGATACATTGCATAGAAAAGATCTAGTCAGCATCATGGAATGTACTTTATGAGAGTATTGCAAAGTCGGCTCGATTTAATCTTAGAACGAATCGAAAATCCCCGATTTTTAAACAACGCAGGTTTAGGCAATGAAATTGGCTTCTGGATTTTTGATTATCCCGCCAAATATGAATTGGTTGTTAGAGATTATCTAACACACCTAACAGAAAAACTAACTAAGCACGAACACCAATTCGTCACCGTAAATATTTACCAAACTATTATAGATATGTTGGCGACTAGAGGTTTATTAGAACGCACCTTTAATCGTGAAAAAGAAGTGGGGGTTGAGGCGGTACGTAAAACCTTATCAGGTCCTTTAAGCCAAAAAAAAATTGCAGAATACCTTGCAGAAAACATTAAACCCGAAGCCTTGGATTTTGTGTTATTAACTGGTTTAGGTAATGCGTGGCCTTTAGTCAGGGGGCATGAACTCTTAAGTGCGTTGCAAGATGTGATGGGCAAAACGCCAATAATCCTATTTTATCCAGGTGAATACAGTGGCCGAGATTTACATCCTTTCGGCATGATCAATTCTAAAAACTATTACCGAGCCTTTAAATTGGTTCCTGAAGACGACAAATAGAAAGGCACTCAACCCATGAACATTGAAGATATATTCTCCAAACAACTAACACGAGACATTAACGGCGTTGTTAAAGCTGAACAAATTGATAATGAAAGTGTGTATATCGAGTTAGATGAATACATTGTTACTCAAGAGTTAAACCGCCATTTTAAACGCTTTTTTGAAACCTATATTCCCGCGATTAAGCAGCGTAATCCAGCGGTAGCCAATAAAATTGGGGTGTGGATCTCCGGCTTCTTTGGTTCGGGTAAATCACACTTTATAAAAATATTAGCGTATCTATTAGAGAACAGAACCGTCACGCATTTAGGTCAAACACATCAAGCAGTCGATTTCTTTAAAGATAAAATCAATGATGCAACACTGTTTGCTGATATTCACAGTGCGGTGTCAATGCCTGCTGATGTAATCTTATTTAACATTGATTCCAGAGCCAATAGTGATGATGGTGAAAATGCCATTCTTAAAGTATTCCTTAAAGTATTTAATGAACGAGTTGGGTACTGTGCGGATTTTCCACATATTGCACATTTAGAACGCGAACTCGATAAACGTAAGCAATACACTGCGTTTAAAGCTAAATTTGCTGAACTTACCGGTTCTGAGTGGATAGAACAACGGGACGCCTATGACTTTTATCGAGACGAATTGGCAGAAAGTTTAGCCTTTGCCAGTCAGCAATCGATTGACTCAACGCGGCAATGGGTGATGCAATTAGAAAACAACTTACCCCTAGATATCAGCAATTTTTGTAAATGGGTAAAAGATTATCTTGATCGTCAGGGTGAGAAAAATATCTTATTTATGATCGATGAAGTCGGGCAATTCATCGGAAAAAACACTCAGATGATGTTAAAGCTGCAAACCATTACTGAAGATTTAGGGGCTATTTGTGAAGGCCGTGCGTGGGTGATTGTGACCTCACAATCTGATATTGATGTGGCGATAGGTCAGTTTGATAAACGCGATGGTGAAGACTTCTCTAAAATTCAGGGGCGTTTTTACACCCGCTTACAACTGTCCAGCTCGAATACCTCAGAAGTGATTCAAAAGCGTTTATTATTAAAAACTGAACCCGCAGGCTTGGCATTAAACACGGTCTTTGCAGAGCAAGGCGATATTCTGCGTAATCAGTTAATAGCGATGAAATTTGATGCTGTGATTGCCAATCCGCCGTATATGGGCAATAAATATCTGAATCCATTGCTAAAAGAGTATTTGAAAAAACATTACAAAGGATTTGAAAAAGATTTGTTTTCTGCATTTATGATTCGTGATTTGGATTTTACAAAAGAATCTGGTCAACTGGGTTTTATGTCGCCATTTGTGTGGATGTTTATTTCGTCTTACGAAGAATTAAGAACGCATTTTATTGATAACGCTACGCTAACAAGTTTAATTCAACTTGAATACTCAGGTTTTGATGGTGCAACCGTTCCAATTTGTACTTTCACGCTAGCAAAAGCACACATTCCAAATTACACAGGCAGTTATATTAAATTATCAGATTTCAAAGGACACGAAAACCAAGCCCCCAAAACATTAGAAGCCATTAAAAATCCCGATTGCGGCTGGTTTTACAACGCAAAACCCGATGATTTCAAGAAAATTTCAGGTAGTCCTGTGGCTTATTGGGTGAGTGATAAGGTTCGTGACGCTTTCACTTCTGATATGTCATTTGAAGAATTTGGAACACCTAGACAAGGATTAGGGACAGGAAATAACGCACGTTTTACAAGATGTTGGTTTGAAGTGTGCATTGATGATATTTTTTTTGATGCTAAAAACAATAAAGAGGCTCTCGAATCTAAAAGAAAATGGTTTCCTTACACAAAAGGTGGTGGATTTAGAAAATGGTTTGGAAATGAATTAGACGTTGTTAATTGGGAACATGATGGTTCTGAAATTAAAGAAGCTCTAAAGGGTATGAATCCAAATATACCAAGGTCTGAGGAACATTATTTTAAAGAAGGTATAACTTGGGGTTTAATAACAAGTGCCGAATTTAGTGCAAGATATAGCAAGCACGGAGCTATTTTTGATGTTGGTGGTTCAAAAGCAATGCCATCAAAACAAAATATCTATCCTGCTCTTGGATTATTAAATTCAAAAATGTCAGCTGTATTTTTAAAAACGTTAAATCCAACTTTAAATTTTCAAGTTGGTGACATAAAAAGAATACCAATCAATCTTTCAAAAATATCTTCAGTTTCAACTATTGTTGAACAAACATTAAATTTAGCAAAAACCGACTGGAACAATTACGAAACCTCATGGGATTTCACTGAAAACCCGCTGATTCGCGAACAATACCCGACGCCTCCAGTACCCGTCATTCCGGCAGGGATGCCGGAATGACGGCATTTGAGAATAAAGCCGCTAACCCAACCTACAATCTATCCACTATTTATGCGGATTGGCAAACTCAAAACCGCCAAACCATCGCTGAAATGCAACGCTTGGAAGAAGAAAACAACCGCCTATTCATCGAGGCCTACGGCCTACAAAATGAACTCTCACCTGACGTCCCCTTAGAGCAAATCACCCTAACCATCAATCCAAAATATCGTTACGGCGGTAATCTATCTGATGAACAACTGGCACAACGCTTTCAATCTAATACCTTAGCCGAACTGATCTCTTATGCAATTGGCTGCATGATGGGGCGTTATCGCCTCGATAAACCTGGGTTGATCTATGCCCATTCTGGAAATATTGATTTCGACAAAATCTATAGTGACGGCACGACTCCCCCCTTTGAAAAAGGGGGGAACTTCTGCACGTGAATGTGCTAACCCCTTCATAGCAGACGACGATGGCATCATCCCTTTAACCGATCAAGACTGGTTTAAAGACGATGCGACTAATCGTTTTCGTGACTTCGTGCGCACGGTATGGGGTGAAGACAATCTGCAAGCCAACCTATCCTTTGTTGCTGAAAGCCTGTGTTTGGGCGCCTTGACTGCCAAACGTGGTGAACAGAGTCTGGAAACGATTCGTCGTTATCTATCCAACCAATATTATAAAGACCATCTTAAAACCTATAAAAAACGCCCAATCTATTGGTTGTTTAGTTTGGGTAAACAAAAGGCTTTTGAAGGTTTAGTGTATTTGCATCGTTATAATGACAGCACCTTACCCAGAATGCGTACCGAATACGTCACGCCGTTATTAGGTAAATACGATGCCTTTGCCGATCAGTTAAAAAAACAACTGGAAGATGCCAGCACCAGTGAAGCCACCCGCTTAAAGAAAGACTTAACGGCGTTGGAGAAAAAACAAACCGAACTACGAGCCTTTGATGACAAACTAAAGCATTATGCCGATATGAGGATTAAGCTGGATCTGGATGAGGGCGTAAAAGTAAACTATGGTAAGTTTGGTGATTTACTCGCTGAGGTTAAGTCGGTAACGGGTGGGAAAGGTGATTAACTGTCCTGCTAGCCAACTGGCTGATTAATCATGCTATTCTTACAGTAATGAAAACACAACGAGGAAGTTAATATGCACCACACCCGCCTTATTTTTGAAGATACACCCGACTTTGTGCCAGTACCGATTGAATTACAACATCGTAAAACTGAAGTTATATTTCTTACCTTGGATGACGAGACGACTACAGAGATTTCTGCTGAACAGCAGTCTACAAAACCAACAAACGGAAGTCGTCCTCTTGGATTAGCGAAAGATAAAGGCATGCCATTACCAGAGTCTTTTTTTGAACCGTTACCCGATGACATCCTTGCCGCTTTTAATGGTGGTGGCATTTAAAATGGCGCAAAAAATCTTATTGGATACCTGCACTTTTTTATGGTTAGTAAGGGATGATGCTTCGCTGTCGTCACGAGCACGAGAATTGATCGTAGATATTAACAATACTATTTTTCTAAGTAGCGTTTCAGCATGGGAAATAACAGTTAAGCACGATTTAGGTCGTTTGCCGCTGGCTGATTTACCGGCTATTTATATTCCAAATGAACGTCAAAAGCACGGTATTGAATCACTACCTTTAGTAGAAGAGGCCGTTGCTCAATTAAATAAATTACCGTCATATCATAATGATCCTTTCGATAGAATGTTAATTTGTCAGGCTATTTATCATGAGTGTGTTTTATTAACACCGGATCATGCCATTATTAAATACCCTGTTAACTCCCAATGGTGAACCTCAAATTGTTTAAAAGATATTAACGCTATAGACAGTTATGGCACCAAGTTCAAATTTCTACATACTACAAATTAACACGCATGGATATTAACCAATTACAGCAAGGTATAGTCGCTAAATTTGCTTTAGGAACCAGTAAGGAAACTCGATTACTCTTTTGGTATGACACTGAGCAGAGTTTTCGGGAGGTGCTATCTAGTCTGGCGTTACCTGAAGTAACTGTATTAGGTCTTAGTCGATGGACAATCAACGAAAGGCTTAGATAAGCGTAATGCGGTGTTACAGAAATTTAATGGTCTGGCGGTGAGTGCGCAGGTGCTGATGACCTGGAGTAATCAAGAAGGTCG
>CAJAQT010000172.1 GCA_903944165.1 uncultured Methylococcaceae bacterium
AGCCGACAATACCTTGGTGATGAATGTCTGTATTCGTGCAGATAATACGTGGAGCGAAGTCAATTATGGCAGCCAAGTAGGGCAATGGGGCATTATCGGCAGTAACATCAGTTTAAGTGGCAATGACAGCATAGTCGGCAGCTCTGGGGTGTTAGCCACAATTGATCCCAATGGCACTATGTCCGGTGATTGGCAACAATGGTTAATCACCGCACCTTTAACACAGCAAGATGTGTATTCTTCAATGTGGACGTTTAAAAGTCCAACGTGTTAAGGCGGCTATACTCGTAACGGCCATGAATTGCTTTATTGTGGGAGCGGCTAAAGCGGCTTCCACGTAAGTCATTCGACTGGCTCAGTCCCCCTTTTTCAAAGGGGGAAATCTATGCTTACAACGTTAATTTAACAGGGGGCTGAATAATTACGGTCTCATTTATATTGGTGTTGCTACACACCGCACTCTTTTGCCGCTCGAAGTATATAATCTAGGTTAAAGATAGTTGGGCCATGGATGGCAGATTATCTTTAGTTTAGCTCCACGTCCGTGCTAAATCTTTTTTAATGTCTTCACTATTTTCTAAGCCTACAGAAACACGTACTAAACCCTCGTTAATACCAGCGACTAAACGCTGCTCAGGAGTTAAGCGTGCATGTGTGGTGCTGGCAGGATGGGTAATAGTAGATTTAACATCACCTAAATTAGCGGTGATAGACAGTATTTTTGTCGCATCAATGAGTTGCCATGCTGCGTCTTTTCCACCGGCTAGTTCAAAACTGACAATACCGCCAAACTGGCTTTGTTGTTGCTTAGCTAACTCATGTTGTGCGTGACTAGCTAAACCTGGGTAATGTACTTTTGTTACTTGGGATTGTTCTGTTAACCAGTGTGCTATGTTGGCAGCATTATCGCAATGCGCTTTCATTCTTATCGCTAAAGTTTCTAATCCTGATAAAAAAACCCACGCATTAAATGGACTCATGGTTGCGCCCCCGGTGCGTAAAAAAGGGTAAATGGACTTTTCTATGATTTCATGAGAACTCACTACCGCACCGCCTACACAACGTCCCTGCCCGTCTAAATATTTAGTGGCAGAATGCACAACAATATCGGCACCTAAGCTTAAGGGCTTTTGCAAGGCTGGCGTACAAAAACAGTTATCGACCACTAATAAACAGTCATGGGCATGAGCCAAGTCAGCTAACGCTTTGATATCAGCAATTTCCGTTAAGGGATTAGAGGGGGTTTCTAAAAATAATAATCGCGTAGTGGGTTGTATGGCTGCTGACCATGCAGAAATATCGGTTAAATCAACAAAATCAGTGGTAACGCCAAATTTGCCAAAATAATTTTGGAACAGTAACACCGTATTGCCAAACACTCCACGTGAACAAATAACATGATCGCCAGCTTTTAATAAACCCATGCCAACAGCCATTATCGCTGCCATACCTGAGGCAAACGCAAGGCAGCGCTCACCTTGTTCCATTAAGGCTAAGCGGTCTTGAAAAGCGGTGACGGTAGGATTGGTAAAACGTGAATAAATATTGCCTGGGCGTTGACCAGTAAAGCGTAGCGCAGCATCTTCGGCACTTTTAAAGACGTAACTAGACGTGGTAAAAATTGGGATGCTATGTTCATCTTCATGGGTGCGCGTGTATCCCGCCCGAATGGCTTGCGTTTCAGGTGAATAATCTAGCCAATTAATGTCATTCATAATGGGATGGTCGTGTTATGTATAAGAAAGGAATTAATCACAATTTTGCATTTCGATAATAAAATTGCCTGTTGAACCCTCGCCACGCGCGGCATCATTACGCAAGCCTTCTATTTTCTCAAGATACTGGGCATCAATGTCGCCCGTAATATATTCGTTACTAAAACAAGACGTATCAAAATGTTTAATACTGGGATTAGCTTGACGAACAGCCTCAATTAAATCAGCAAGGTCTTGATAGATAAGATAATCTGCGCCTATTTCTACACGCACATCTTCTTCAGTACGACCGTGGGCAATTAATTCATGCGCGGCAGGCATATCAATACCATACACATTTGGGTAACGCACTGGCGGTGCTGCTGAGGCAAAATACACTTTTTTTGCGCCCGCATCCCTTGCCATTTGAATAATTTGCGCCGACGTTGTGCCACGAACAATTGAATCATCAACCAGCAATACATTTTTACCTTCAAACTCTAAGCCAATTGCATTGAGTTTTTGACGAACAGATTTTTCGCGCATTTTCTGTCCTGGCATAATAAAGGTGCGACCAATGTAGCGATTTTTCATGAAGCCTTCGCTAAATTTTAATTTTAAAATCGTGGCAATTTGTAAGGCAGAAGTACGACTGGTATCTGGAATTGGAATGACTACATCGATATCATGATCTTGCCAAATATGTTGAATCTTTTCTGCTAATTTTTTACCCATACGCAAACGCGCTTTATAGACAGAAATGTTATCGATAATTGAATCTGGACGAGCAAAATAAACGTATTCAAAAATACAGGGGCAATGATCAATTGCTGTTGCGCATTGTTGCGTATGCAGCGCACCCGATTCTTCAATAAAAATAGCCTCACCTGGCGCAATATCACGAATTAATTGAAAGCCAATAACATCTAAAGCAACACTTTCTGAGGCAATCATTAAATCAGTGCCCTGCTCTGTTTTACGCTCACCAAAAACAACAGGACGTATGCCATGCGGGTCTCTAAAACCTAAAATGCCTACGCCAGCAATCATAATCACCGCAGCATACGAACCACGGCAGCGTTGATGAACGCCAGACACCGCATTAAATATATCGTCAACGGATAAGTGTAATTTGCCTAAGCTTTGTAATTCATGCGCGAAGACGTTTAATAAAATTTCTGAATCTGAATCGGTATTAATATGGCGTTGATCTTGAACAAATAACGCTTCTTTTAATTCATGACTATTTGTTAAATTACCGTTATGTGCCAAGGTTAAGCCAAACGGAGAGTTAACATAAAAAGGTTGCGCTTCGGCAGAACTGGTACAGCCTGCGGTTGGATAACGGACATGAGCAATACCCATGTTTCCTTTTAATTTCATCATGTGCGCATTAGTAAATACATCACGCACTAAGCCGGTATCTTTTCGTAAATGCAAGCGCCCTTGTTCACAGGTTACGATGCCCGCTGCATCCTGACCACGATGCTGTAATACAGTCAGGGCATCATAAAGCTCTTGATTAACAGCTTGATGTGAAACGATAGCAGCAATACCACACATTAAATTAACCTATTCATGTTGTTAGCGAAAATGAACATTATTTGTTACCTCGGAAGGAAAATGCTTGTGTAAATTTTGCACAAACGTTTGAAAAAATGGAATACTTTCTGACTGTTTCCACCACGGAGCATGAGGAGGTAAATCTGTTAACCCCGCCAATAATATCAAGACACACGTCCATAACAAACCCATAACGAAACCTATGCTCATTCCTGCAAATCGTTCCCAAAGTCTTAACTCGTGTTTTTTAAGAAAATCACCTAACAATAACTTAATGCAGGCGGCAATAAAGCCAGTGAGTAAACCTAAACTTAAAAAAGCGGCGGGTAATAAGAGGTCAGGGTCTTTTAAAATGGGTTGTAACAAAAAACGAAAATCTCCAGCAAAGCCAAGCCCTACAGCACACGCAATAATACCTGTGAGTAAAGCATAGGTTTTTTGACTCATGCCTTCGATAAACCCTGACATAGCATTAACAGCCAATATCATAAAAATGACATAGTCTATCCAAATCATGAGTTTTTATAATCTGTACGCACTTATTCAGCAATCAGGAGTGAATGAATATTTTGTTTATCTAATTTTGCTTTCATGCTATCTGCGCGTTTTTTATCAAGTTCGGGACCTACTTTTAAACGGTAAAAAGTCCCTTGCCCATCCACTTGAATGGTTTCTAATAACACGGGGAAGCCTTGTTTACGCAAGGAATCGGTAAGGATGACGGCATTTTCTTTTTTACTAAAACTGCCTGCTTGCAAAAACCAACGCGAAGGCGGCTCTGCTTTACTTTTTGGCGTGACGGGCGGTAATTTTTGGACTGATACAATCTCTACCGATTTATGCTGAGTTGACGAGGGCTTTGCAAGGGCTGGTTTTTTAACGATTGCTGACTCTGCTTTGGTGGCTACTTTTTTAACCAACGGCTTAGTTTCAACTATCGGAGCGGTATCATCGCTAAAATCGGCATCGTCTTGAGCCGCATCGTTAAGTGTAGACTTTGCTCTCGGGGGTTTTGACGTGCTGGCTACAGGTTCTTCGAGTTGCTCCTGAATTTCTTCTTCAGGTGCTTCAGCGTCTAATTCATCCTGTGATAACACATCTTGATTAAGACTATCAGCTGCGGCATTGTCCGGAGTTTGTGTTGTTTCTGGTGTTGCTTGCACGCGCTCGGTGTCTTCTATGGTAATGCTTGGTTCAGCTGGAATAGGTAAGGTACTGACCAATTGATCTTGGCTATCCACAGGATCCTCAAAAAGCATGGGTACAAATATTGCCGCTAATGCAGTGACCACTACTGCACCTATGATTCGTTGTCTGAGTTCTTCATTCATTGTGTTATTTCACCTTTTTCAAATTCATGTAAACAATCAGATATTAAAAAGAAAGAACCAAAAACCAAAATTATATCTTCTGCTTGCGTTTGGCTTTTTGCTGCATCAAATGCCTCAGTAAAATCACTAAAACCAAAGGATACGTTAGTCATGTCTGCGTGTAAAAAGAGCTCGCGCATAGAAGATTCTACGCAAGCTCGGGCATTGGTTAAGGGGGAGAAAAACCAATGTTTTACATTAGGTTTCATAATATTCAGCACGCTAATAATGTCTTTATCTTTCATCATAGCGAATACTGCATAAATTTGTTGAGTAGGAAAATAATCAGCTAAATAAGCGGCTAAGGTTGTAACGGCTTCAGGATTATGACCAACATCTAATAATACCAAGCGGTTATCTCGATGAATTAATTGAAAGCGTCCAGCTAACTCAACGTGTTGTAAACCAAAATTTAGGGCTTGTTGAGTAACGGGTAACTGCTTAGCAAGTAATTGCGTAGCTAAAATAACCGCAGAGGCATTACGAAATTGATGCGCTCCTTTTAAGTTAGGCACGGGTAAGTGTTCAATCAGGCAATTGCTCATCCACCAAGACCATGTTTCAGCAACGCTTGTTTTATCAAAACCAAACTCTTTACCCAAGCAATACAAGTCTGCATCTAGTTTTTTAGCATGATTTAATACCGACTGTGGCGGCTGAGGATCGCCCACAATGGCCGGCACATGCGGTCTAAAAATACCTGCCTTTTCGGCGCCTATTGCTTCACGCGTCGAGCCCAACCAATTAACGTGATCAATACCAATGCTGCTAATGATAGCGATATCTGGATCGATAATATTCACCACATCTAAACGACCACCCAAGCCTACTTCGAGTAGTTGAATATCCAGATTAGCACGCCAAAAAATATCAATGGCCGCTAAGGTGCCAAATTCGAAATAACTTAAGGAATGATCTGACCTAACCTCTTCAATACGGGCGAATGCTGCACAAATATCTTCATCAGAGACTTGAGCACCATTAATTTTAATACGCTCATTGTATTTTAAAATATGGGGTGAGGTGTAAGCACCTACTTTATAGCCTTGTGCAAGGTAGATTGCTTCTAAATAGGCAATACACGAACCCTTGCCATTCGTGCCCGCGACAGTAATAGTTAACGGTTTGGTTTTATTAGGATTTAACGCAGTAAATACTTCATTGGCGCGTTCTAAGCCTAAATCAATGGTTAAGGGATGAAAACCTTCCTGCCATTTAAGCCAACCCGTTAATGTATCAAAATGCATATTGACGTTAATTTATATATTTACACAGGCTCAGCAACAGATTGCTCTGCCGGCAAAGCATTCTTAACAGAGTTTATTGTGTCAGTCGGGCTAACCTTGCTGTTTGTTAACAATGATAAAACTGAAGCAATGGTATCGCGCATTTGGCGTCGGTCCACAATCATATCAATCGCGCCATGTTCTAGCAAAAACTCACTACGTTGAAAGCCTTCTGGTAATTTTTCACGCACTGTTTGTTCAATGACTCTAGGGCCTGCAAAACCAATTAAGGCATTAGGCTCGGCGACATTAATATCACCCAACATTGCCAAACTTGCAGACACACCGCCCATGGTAGGATCGGTCATAAAGGAAATGTAAGGGATGCTAGCATTCGCTAAGCGTGTTAATGCAGCACTGGTTTTGGCCATTTGAAATAACGAAAATAATGATTCCTGCATTCTGGCGCCACCACTAGCGGTGAAAACTATAAAAGGGATATTTAACTCAACGCTTTTATTGACACCCCGTACAAAACGTTCACCCACCACCGATCCCATTGAGCCACCCATGAAATTGAAGTCAAACGCAGCGACAACAACGGGTTGTTCCTTTAACATGCCTTTCATCACGACTAAGGCATCTGTTTCTTTTGATTGTTTTTGCGCCAAGGTAATACGTTCTTTATATTTTTTAATGTCTTTAAACTTTAAGGGATCAATAGGTTTTAGAGTTTTACCAATTTCTTCTCGTTCACCTTCATCCAAAAACAAATCTAATCGGGTCCGTGCTGAAATACGCATGTGATGTTCGCATTTTGGGCAGACACTGAAGTTTTTTTCTAACTCGGAATTGTACAAAATCGCACTGCAATTAGGACACTTGCTCCATAAACCTTCAGGAACTGTATTTTTTTTAATAGACGCTTCCGTTCTAATAATTGATGGACGTAATTTTTCAAACCAACTTGTCATAAATTAACTCCGCTCATCCATTGCTGTGCGCATGGCAACCAAACAGTCACATATTTCATTTTTAGCGCGCTCTACATCAGTTAAATTAGCTTCTATTTTATTGATTAATGCGCTACCCACAACTACTCCATCACCTAAAGCAGAAATTAGTTTTGCTGTTGCGGCATCTTTAACACCAAAGCCAATGGCAATCGGTAATGACGTATTGGCACGAATAAGCGTTAATTTATTTTCTACGTCGGTTATATCAAGGTGTCCTGCACCTGTCACGCCTTTAAGAGATACATAGTAAATATAGCCACTGCCTAAGGCACTCATTTTTTGAATACGTGCTTCGCTACTATTGGGTGCTAACAAAAAAATGGAATCAATTCCGCGTGCTTGTAATAATTCACGGCACTGTTGACCTTCTTCTGGTGGTAAATCTACCGTTAAAATACCATCTACTTCGGCATTTTGTGCAGCCTTAGCAAAGGCTTCATAGCCCATTGCTTCAATGGGGTTTAAGTATCCCATTAAGACAATAGGCGTATGTTGATTAGTTTTTCTAAATTCTGTCGCAATAACAAGCGTGCGTTTTAAGCTCATTTTATGGGCTAAAGCACGTTCACTTGCACGTTGAATTACCGGACCATCCGCCATTGGATCAGAAAAAGGCACGCCTAATTCAATAATATCCACACCAGCAGCTACCATAGCATGCATTAATGGCACGGTGAACTCAGGTGTAGGATCGCCTGCGGTAACAAAAGGAATCAATGCCTTACGACCAGTTTTTGCCAAGTGTTCGAAGGTATTTGCTAAGCGACTCATAACTCAATGCCCTCACGTTTTGCCATTGTTTGCATATCTTTATCGCCACGCCCTGATAAATTGATAATGATTGTTTCGTCTTGTTTCATGGTGGGTGCTAATTTCATCGTGTAAGCCATTGCATGGCTGGATTCAAGTGCAGGGATAATACCTTCCATACGCGTTAACGCATAAAAACCAGTTAATGCTTCCTCATCGGTAATATTAGCGTAGTGAGCACGACCAATATCTTTTAACCAAGCGTGCTCAGGGCCAACGCCTGGATAATCAAGCCCTGCAGAAATAGAATGCGTTTCAATGATTTCGCCATCATCATCAGCCATTAAGTAGGTGCGATTACCATGCAGTACGCCTGGACGACCTGCGCATAAAGGTGCGGAATGTCGTCCTGTTAACACGCCATCGCCGGCAGCTTCAACGCCGATCATTTTAACAGAGGCGTCATTAATAAAAGGATAAAATAAACCAATGGCATTTGAACCGCCCCCCACACAGGCAACTAATGCATCGGGTAAACGACCTGTAGCGGCATAACATTGTTGCTTGGTTTCACGACCGATTATCGCCTGAAAATCACGCACCATGGCAGGGTACGGATGTGGTCCAGCCACAGTACCGATGATGTAAAAAGTATTGTCTACATTGGTTACCCAGTCACGCAAGGCTTCATTTAAGGCATCTTTAAGCGTTTTGGAACCTGATTCTACAGGCACCACGGTTGCCCCCAATAATTTCATCCGATACACATTAAGAGATTGCCTTGCCACATCAACGGCACCCATGTAAACCACACACTCCAACCCTAAACGTGCGGCCACGGTTGCGGTGGCTACACCATGTTGACCTGCGCCTGTTTCAGCAATAATGCGGGTTTTACCCATACGTTTAGCCAATAATGCCTGCCCAACCGTATTATTTATTTTGTGTGAACCCGTATGATTTAAATCTTCACGCTTTAAGTAAATTTGCGCACCACCTAAGGCTTTACTCCAACGTTCCGCATGGTACAAAGGTGAAGGACGACCGACGTAATATTGTAAATCAGCATCTAATTCAGCAACAAAGTCTGGATCATCTAAATAATGCTGATACGCATCGTTTAACTCTTGCAAAGCAGGAATTAAAGTTTCTGCCACAAACATCCCACCATAAGGGCCAAAATGACCACGGTCGTCTGGCATTGTATATTTTTCTGTCATAGTCATTGTATCCAAATTTTACTTAGTAAATCAGGTTAGCTGCGGTTAAAAACGCAGTCATTTTTGTTATATCTTTTAACCCTTTTGTTTTTTCAACACCACTGCTTACATCAACTGCATAAGGACGCACGCACCTAATCGCTTCAGCAACGTTGTCAGGTGTTAAGCCTCCAGCCAAAATAATGGGTAAAGAGACTTTGGCAGGAACCTTCGCCCAATTGAATGTGTGGCCTGTCCCACCTTTTACATCTGGATGGTAGGTATCCACTAATAAACCATCCGCATCAGCATAGTCAACCGCTAAGGCAGTTAAATCGGTGTGATCACGCATGGCGATGGCTTTAATATAACGATACCCAAATTGACGACATTCAGTTGGCGCTTCATCGCCATGAAATTGGATACAATCAATTGGCACCTGCGTTAGCACGTCGCGTATTTTTTTTTCTTGTTCATTTACAAATAAAGCCACGACTGAGGTAAATGCTGGAAGTGCATTGACAATAGCGCGTGCCGTTGCAATATCAACACAACGCGGGCTAGGTGGATAAAAAACCAAGCCAATCGCATCCACGCCCAATTGCGCTGCGTGTACAGCTTCTTCTACACGAGTAAAGCCGCAAATTTTAACGCGAGTTCTCATAAAGTGATATGTTTAAGCAAAAGAATATTCAACAAAAAAAGGCAGTATAAAACGCCCCTAACCAGCAACGTTTGCATAATCTGCGCTCAGTTACTTAGAATGATAAGTCAAAATTGCAGGATAAAAAATAAAAAACATGTAACAGTGGTGATAAAACAACTTTTTAAATACTTAGAATAGTCTCAATATCCAGCACGTGTTTACTGCTGCGCTGGCCATTAGCGTAGCGCATACTCTCTGTCTTTTTTGTGCATTTTTAGTTTAAATTGATCTATGTTTAACAGTAATCATTGGGCTTAACTAATTTTTTAAAACCACTACAGTTAACCCACCAATAATGATAAAGCACGAATATTTCTTAAGCAATTGCTTGTAGGTATTTGATAAATTTTACTAAGTCTATATAATGCGCGGTTCATCGGGGCATTACGCCCCTCCTTGCTTTACCCTTTTGTAAGGGAAGGCTTTAACCACAAGGATAAATAATGCGACATTATGAAATCATTTTTTTAGTTCATCCCGATCAAAGTGCCCAGGTTCCTGGCATGATTGAACGCTACCAATCAATTATTCAAACCAGCAATGGTACGATTCATCGTCTTGAAGATTGGGGCCGCAGACAATTAGCTTACCCTATCAAAAAAGTTCACAAAGCACATTACGTCTTACTAAACGTTGAGTGCAATCAAGAAACCTTAACCGAGCTTGAAACAAGCTTTCGTTTCAATGATGCTATTTTACGTAGCATGACGTTATTACAAAAACACGCAATTACTGAAACCTCGATCATTGCCACGTCAATGGCTGAAGAAAATAAACTGGCTGAATCAAGAGCAAAAGAAGCGGCAATTAAAGATGCTGCTGCCTTAGCTAGCGCATCGGCTGCGGTCGTCGTAGAAAATTTAGATTTAGATTTAGATTTAGATTTAGATACCATTGTTGATGATCTCGCTAGTGATGACATTAGCCCAGAATAAGTCTTTGTTTTCAATTTAAAATAACAACTCAAAAAATTTAGTTAAGGAAATTCCATGGCTCGTAATATTAGACGTAAAAAGTTTTGCCGTTTCAGTAGCGAAGGCGGCACTCAAATTGATTATAAAGATTTAGATTTGTTAAGTGATTACATCACTGAAACAGGCAAAATCGTCCCTAGCCGCATTACTGGCACAGCGGCAAAATACCAACGTGAAATATGTACCGCAATTAAACGTGCGCGTTATGTCGCGTTACTACCTTTTTGCGACGCACACAAATAACACAACCTCTGATTAAGGGTAGCAATGAAATTTTTAGCAGAATACATTATGCGAGGAAGAATTCAGGCGATGTTAGTCGCCACTTCCTTAGCATTATTATCTCTGCTTATGCCGCCTATCAGTATTGTAAGTTCTGCCACCGTAGCGTTAGTGACGTTAAGACGTGGCGCAACAGAAGGGCTATATGTATTACTAAGTGCTAGCGTAATGGCTGGTCTCATGGGTATTATTTTTATGGGCAATTACCAATTTGCCCTAGCCTACGCATTAATCTTATGGCTGCCTGTTTGGTTAATTTCTATTATTTTAAGAGAAGGTCGACAATTGTCTCTTGCTGTAGAAATTGCAGTGATATTTGGAATTATAAGTGTTGGTGCTTACTATCTTTATGATCCCACTGTGGCAAGCCAATGGCAGTCATTATTAACACAAGTATTACCTGTTAATACTGCGGCACCCATTGAAGATATCACCCTCGCCATTAATACAATGGCGCATTACATGACAGGCATTTTGGCTGCGGGTACGGTATTTAGCGTGTTGTTTGGGTTATTTTTAGGCCGTTGGTGGCAAGCCAATTTATATAATCCTGGTGGTTTTAAACAGGAATATTTATCGCTCTCTACGCAGCCAAAATTTGCCTTGGGCAGTCTTTGTATCATTGCTGTAGCCGCATTAAGTCAGGGACTTATTGCAGAAATTGCTTGGAACGCCAGTATTCTGTTATTTGTTTTATACAGTGTAATTGGCTCTTCAGTAGCGCACACTCTGTTTGCAACCATGAAAATGGCACGTTTTAGTGTGCCCATGTTTTACATTACGCTCTTCTTGATTCCACATGCATTAATACTCGTTGCACTGGTTGGTATCTTAGATGCGTGGCTGAACTTACGAAAATCAAAATCTAATTAATCCATCGCCTTAGGCGAACATCATCGGCATTTGCCGGCAAACTGAGGTCATTAAAATGGAAGTCATACTTCTTGAAAAAATAGCAAATTTAGGTAATTTGGGCGATAAAGTTTCTATCAAAAATGGTTACGGTAGAAATTTTTTAATTCCACAAAACAAAGCAGTGCCTGCAACGGCTCAACGTATTGCTCAATTTGAAGAGCGTCGTGTTGAATTAGAAAAACTAGCCGCAGACAAATTAAAAGCCGCTCAAGCACGCGCCACTGCAATTGGTAAATTAGCCATTGTTATCGCCCATAAAGCAGGTGATGAAGGCAGATTGTTTGGTTCTATTGGTACTCATACTATCGCAGAAGCCATTACCGCTGCGGGTATTAAAGTTGAAAAACAAGAAGTTCGTTTACCTAACGGTGCTATTCGACACCTTGGTGAATTTGAAATTGATCTTGCCATTCACTCTGACGTAACATTTAAATTACCGATTCAAATAATCGCTGAAGTTTAAGTGCTTTGCCACGTAAAATACTGTTATTTTACGTGGCGTTTAGCAGTGGCTGCATGTTATCTAAGGCAACCGTGCTGATACCTAACCCTCAATAACCTTATTTATTGCACTGAAAATAGCTTAAGCATTCGGCTCAAACCTAAGCTTCCTCTTTAAAACCACGCAATCCTGACTCGAATTATCCACACTGATTACACTATTTATCTCAGTATCAAATTGGCTGCTTAGCTATTTAAACGCATCACTTGCCGTTATTGACACTAAACTTAGTAGGTTTTATTTCATGTTTCAGTTCATGCGTTTCTTATATTCCTGTGTGTTTTACCTGATTACCCCCCTGATTATCGTCAGATTATTTGTTAAAAGCCTAACGGCACCCGCCTATAAAAAACGCTGGCTTGAACGCTTTGGCGTGTATTCATGCCCTGCGCATAAAGAGACTATTTGGCTACATGCGGTGTCCGTAGGTGAAGTTGAAGCTATTTTTCCACTTATTAAACACTTACAAAAGCTTTACCCCAGCCATAATTTGCTTGTCACTACAACCACCCCAACAGGCTCTGAACGCGTTCACACTGTACTCTCAGACAGTGTCAGCCATGTTTATTTACCTTATGACTTACCTGATGTCATTCAGCGTTTTATGACACATTTCCAGCCTAAATTAGCGATTATTGTGGAAACTGAAATCTGGCCAAACTTATTTGCGTATTGTGCTAATCATGACATTCCCTTGTATTTGATTAACGCCCGACTCTCCCAGAAATCAACTCGTGCTTACCAAAAACTTGCAATGTTAATGCAGCCCATATTTGCTGGCATTACTTATATAGCAACGCAAACCGAACCTGATTCGCAACGCTTTATTGCTGTAGGCGCAAAGTCTCAACAGGTTGAAACCTTAGGTAACATTAAATTTGATTTAATCAATCCAGAGCAGTATTTAGTACAAGGACGTGAACTAAAAACTACTTTTTTTAAGCAACGTTGGGTTTGGTTATGTGCCAGCACGCATCCAGGCGAAGAAGCATTGTGCTTTAGCAGTTATCAAGCCTTAAAACGTCATATCCCAGAATTATTATTAGTGATTGCACCTAGGCATCCTGAACGCTTTAGTTCAATAAAAAAAGAGGCTCAACAGCTGGGTTTACAGGTCATAACACGGCGCAGCGGTGAAGTCTGTTCAGCCACAACGGATATGTTTCTCTTGGATACTATGGGCGAATTAAAAATGCTGTATTACAGTGCTGATTGTGCCTTAATTGGTGGCAGCTTTGTTGATATTGGTGGACATAATTTTTTAGAAGCATTAATTGCCGAAGTGCCTGTGGTATTTGGTTCTTACATGGATAATTTTAAAGAAATAGCCGCCAACGCGCTGACCCAACACGCGGCACTCCAATGTACTGAAACCTCTGCACTAACCGATACACTACTTATGATGTATACCCAACCTAAGCTACGCAAACAACTCAGCATGCAAGGTAAAGCCTTTGTTTTACACAACCAAGGCACGCTTGCAGCCCTCCTTAAAAAGTTAAGCCTAGCCATCGAAAAAATCAGTTAAAATTAAGGCTACCAAGGTCACACGGGATACTCAACACGGCTTAAGCGTCAACCGTGTCCCGTTTTAGTTACTAACCAACATCGGTATTATTTCTCAGGTACTCGCTAACTCGTGCTTCATCACCAGACCGCTGTGCTGGCTTATTTTTGATAAACCTGAATTCAGGAGCAGACAATTCAATGGCAAATAATCATTTATCTGAAAAAATAGGCCTCGCCGCAATTGTTTTTATCTGTGGCTTAATTATCACTATTTTTATAAGTTTTGCGGTTAAACAAAGCATTGAACAAAAACAGTATGAAAACCTCACAGCAGAATATGATCAAGTCACTTTAAAAATTCAGGAACGCTTAAATAGTTATGCTTTAATTTTACGTGGCGGCAGTGCTTTATTTGATGCCTCACAAACTGTTGAGCGCACGGAATGGCAAGCCTATGTTCACGCCCTAAAACTTCAACAAGATGTTGACGGCATACAAGGTATAGGCTTTGCACAAATCATACCTTACGAAAACATACCTGCACATGTTGCCCAAGTTCAACACGAAGGCTACCCAAATTATAATGTTCACCCACTTGGCAAACGTGACTTAAACACCTCCATAGTATTCCTTGAACCCTTTACACAGCGTAATCAACGTGCCTTTGGTTATGACATGTATTCAGAGGCAGTGCGCAAACAAGCAATGGCTCAAGCGGCTGAAACGGGCACAGCCGCCCTTTCTGGGAAAGTCACCTTACAGCAAGAAACCAATACCGATATTCAAGCGGGTGTTTTAATGTATGTCCCCGTTTATAAAAAAGCCATGCCACTCAATACTCATGAAAATAGATATAAGGCCTTAATAGGTTGGGTTTACAGCCCTTATCGCATGGATGATTTAATGGCAGGTATTCTTGAAAACTGGACTAGTGAAAAAGGCAAACTCATTAATTTACATATCTATGACGGTGATCACGCTGTGTCAAAACAGTTGCTTTATCAAAATAAAGCATCTCAATCCGCACCGTTTGCCCTTACACATTTTTATCAACAACGAATTATTAACTTCAATCAACGCCATTGGTTAATTACTTTTTCAGCCAATATACCTTTAAGCAATAATAATTCGTTTACTGTAGGCGTGGCCTACGTCACCGGAATTGTCCTGACCAGTTTAATGTGTGGACTGCTGCTCTCGCTCTTTACTACGCAAATACATGCTGAAGAAATTGCGCAAGAACTGACCCATGAAATCAAGCTTCATGAACAGTTTCTCATTGAAAATGAACAGTTTAAACAAGCAATTCTTAACTCCATGGCAGCCGAAATTGCCGTATTAGATAAGCATGGCATCATTACCGCAGTGAATGAACCATGGCAACGCTTTGCTCAAGAAAATGCTCCAAATCCAAAATGCACCAGCGAACTCGTTGATGTAGGCTGTGATTATTTAGCCGTTTTTAAAGAACACTCTAAGTTTGATGAAATGACGGCCTTTCATGGTATTAAAGCCGTGCTAAGCGGTGAGTTACCCTATTTTAGTCAAGAATATCCTTGTCATTCACCACACCAACAACGTTGGTTTTTAATGACGGCAACGCCATTGATACATCATCATGTTTCGGGTGCGGTCATTACTCATGTTGACATTAGCCAACGTATTTTGGCTGAAGAAGCCCTTAAAGAAAGCGAAAATCGGTTTCGTATTATGGCAGACAACGCGCCAGTATTGATTTGGGTTGCCGACGATAATCAACAGATGCTCTATGTAAATAAAGTATGGTTAAGCTTTACGGGCAACACTTTAGCGCACGAATTAGGGCATCAATGGCAAAAAAATATTCACCCAGAAGATGTCAATAATGTCATTATTTGTTTTGTTAACGCTTTTCATGATCGCACCCCATTTACCCATGAATTTAGATTATTAAAATATGATCATAGCTACCGTTGGTTAGTCAATAACGGCGCACCACGCGTTGATGCACAAGGTCATTTTATTGGTTTTATCGGCTCAGCTATCGATATTACAGAACGCAAACTATTAGAAAACCAGCAAGCAGAAGCACTGGAACGATTACAAAAAATTGCTAGTCGCGTGCCAGGCTTAGTGTATCAATATCGCTTAAATCCTGATGGAAGCTCAAGCTTTCCTTTTGCTAGCGAAGCCATTCGTGAGTTATACCAAACCAGCCCAGAAGCGGTGAGTAACGATGGCAGTAAGTTTTTAGCTATCGTTCATCCAGATGACCGCTCCGCAACCCAGCGCTCAATGCTTAATTCAGCGCGTGATTTAACCGTGTGGCAGCATCAATTTCGAGTTGTTTTGGATAATGATACCGAACGTTGGTTTCAAGGAAATGCCTTACCAGAACGCGAAGAAGATGGTGCAACACTGTGGCATGGCTTTATTGCTGATATAACTGAACGCAAACTATTTGATGAAAATGAACATAAATTAGTACGCTTTGCCTATTACGACGCACTCACTAATTTACCTAATAGAGTTTTATTAGCTGATCGTTTAGAGCAAGGAATATCACAAGCAAAACGCTTATGCCAAGCATTAGCGTTGGTTTATTTAGACCTAGATGGCTTCAAAGCAATCAACGATAATTATGGCCACGATGCTGGCGATCAATTACTTATAAGCGTAGCCGAACAAATGAAAAATGCCTTACGCGAAGGGGATACTTTAGCGAGAATAGGTGGCGATGAATTTATTGCCGTATTACCTAATGTCATTAACACTAAAAACTGTCTTCCTATTCTTGAACGTTTACTTCATGCCGCCTCAGAACCTGTTAAATTTAAAGACGACTTATTAATAGTCTCAGCCAGTTTAGGGGTAAGTTTTTATCAGCCCAACCAAGCCATCAATACCGATACTGAAACCTTAATGATGCAAGCAGACCAAGCCATGTATAAAGCCAAAGTAAAAGGTAAAAATTGTTTTCATTTTTATAATAAAATTTAAGGCTACCCATTTAGGCGAAGTTGTTCTGTCCGTCCTAAACAGTTTTGGAATAAGCATAACCATAAACTCATTATTATTATCAATAAACTTATGAATATTAAACACTACATGCAAACCTTAGGACAACACGCTAAGGCTGCGGCTAGCGCCCTTAACAAGGCCAACACAGGCATAAAAAACCAAGCTTTACTTGCCATGGCTGAAACCCTTCACCAACAGCGTGAAGTGTTACGCACTGAAAATCAAAAAGACCTCGCCTTAGGTGAGCAACAGGGCTTAGATACACCGTCGTTAGAACGCTTAACCCTCAGCGCAAAAGTTATCGACACGATGATTGAAGGCCTGCATCAGGTTGCTGCCTTACCCGATCCAATTGGCGAAATAAGCAATTTACAGTATCGTCCCAGTGGCATTCAAGTTGGGCAAATGCGCGTACCTTTGGGAGTTATTGGCATTATTTATGAATCTCGTCCCAATGTAACGGTTGATGCCGCCGCCTTATGTTTAAAATCAGGTAATGCGTGTATTTTACGTGGTGGCTCAGAAGCCTTTCATTCTAATCAAGCCATTGCCGCCGCCATTAACAAAGGCATACAAAGCACGCAATTACCTCTTACTGCGGTGCAAATCGTCAATACTCCAGATCGGGCGGCGGTGGGTGAATTAATTACCTTAACGAATTATGTTGATGTAATTGTCCCGCGCGGGGGTAAAAGTTTAATTGAACGCATAACAAAAGATGCCAGCATTCCTGTAATTAAACATTTAGATGGCATTTGCCACGTTTATATTGATGATCAAGCTGAGCTAAGCAAAGCCATAGCCATTGCAGACAATGCCAAAACCCATCGTTATGGGGTATGTAATGCCATGGAAACCTTATTAATTGGCAGCACCATTGCCGCGCAGGTGTTGCCCTTACTCGCCAAAATTTATCAAGACAAAGGTGTTGAATTACGTGGTTGTGCAAAAACCTGCTCGTTACTGCCAACCTGCCTACGTGCCACTGAAGAAGATTGGCATACTGAATACTTAGCGCCAATTTTATCCATACGAATTGTGGCAAACATTGACGAAGCAATCACGCATATTAATCACTATGGCTCTCAACATACCGATGCAATCGTCACTGAAAATTACACGCTGGCTAGGCGCTTTCTGCGTGAAGTTGATTCAAGCTCCGTTATGGTCAATGCCTCAACACGCTTTGCAGACGGTTTTGAATATGGCTTAGGTGCAGAAATTGGCATCAGTACCAACAAACTTCATGCGCGTGGACCCGTAGGCTTACATGGTCTTACGTCAGTAAAATTTGTAGTCTTAGGTGACGGCCACATTAGGCAATAAATGATTGGTATTTTAGGCGGTACCTTTAACCCCATTCACTTTGGTCATTTACGAGTTGCCATTGAAGTTAAAGAAAGTTTTCACTTAGCAGAGCTTAGATTACTGCCCTGCGCCTGCCCACCTCATCGTGAACAACCCAGCGTGTCTGCGCACCAGCGTGCCGCCATGGTAAAGCTGGCTATTGCCAAGCATCCAGGGTTATTCTGCGATGAGCGTGAGTTGCAACGCCCAGGCCCTTCGTATATGGTTGACAGCTTGCAGTCCTTAAAACAAGAGGTTGCCGATGAAACGTTATTATTATTTATTGGCACTGATGCCTTTAGTCAGTTAACCAGCTGGTCACGATGGCAACAATTATTTACCTATGCGCATGTTGTCGTCATGGTACGACCTGAAAATCCTCTGCCATTAATGCAGCCCTTTTTTTTAGAACGCTTAGCTCAGGATGCCAATGACTTAACACTAAGTCCACATGGGAAACTACATATCCACAGCGTGACTCAATTAGCCATTTCAGCCACAACAATTCGCACACTGTTTGCTGAACAACACAATCCTAGTTTTTTATTACCTGATGCTGTCATAGAATACATTCAACAGCATCAGCTTTATCACCACACGGTAAGGTAAAATCATTAAATATACGAGCGGTTCCTTTTTAAATGAACTGCCCTCATTAAGCTGCTCTTTCGGGGATTATCCCCATTACTACAACGTTTAATCGTTACCACAGGAAAACATGCAAACAGAAGAATTATTAACTATTGTCTTAACCGTATTGGAAGAACGCAAAGGGCAATTTATAAAAACCCTCGACGTAAAAAATAAAACCAGTTTTACAGATTACATGGTGGTTGTCACCGGTACCTCTAACCGCCATTTAAAAGCGTTGTGTGACTATATTTCAGTCACCGTAAAAGAACATGGCGTCATGCCCTTAGGTTTGGAAGGGGATATAAATTCGGACTGGGTACTGTTAGATTTAGGCGATATTATTGTCCATGCGATGACCGCACAAACTCGCGAGTTTTACCAATTAGAAAAATTATGGTCAGTGGATGCTGCCAAACAAACGTCATAACCTTAAAGCATTCAGTCTTGGAGTCAAAAACAATGATTTTTGACTCCAAGTCATTTAACTTAAACTTGCAGCAGCCAAAGGCTTACGAGCGAAAATAACTGACTTTAGCAGGCCCCTTACCCGCAACAACCTCGCCAATGGGCAGCACCTGCTCACCTAAAGACGTTAACACCTCAATGACCTGCGCTTCATGCTCAGCAGCCACACACACAACCATCCCAATGCCGCAGTTAAACGTTGTGAGCATTGCCTCTTGCGAAACGCCGCCCTGCTCTTGCAACCAACGAAACACTAACGGCCATTCCCAGCGCGATAAATCAATCGAAGCGCACATATCAACAGGTAACACACGCGGTAAATTTTCAGTAATGCCCCCCCCAGTAATATGAGCAAGGGCATTAACAGGCACTTGCGCCAATAATGATAAGATTGTTTTTACATAAATTTTAGTCGGCATCATTAATGCCTGCGCCAAGGTCGTGTCACCCAATGCCTCAGTTAACGGCACCCCAGACTGCGCAATAATTTTACGAATCAGAGAATAACCATTGGAATGCGGTCCAGACGAAGCAATGCCTAATAATTTATTACCAAGACTGACCTTACTGCCATCGATAATGTTACTTTTTTCCACGATACCGACACAAAAGCCCGCAATATCATATTCACCATCGGCATACATACCCGGCATTTCAGCCGTTTCCCCGCCTACTAACGCCGCGCCAGCTAATTCACAACCATAACCAATACCTGAAATCACCGCAGCGGCAGTCTCAATATCTAAACGCCCCGTTGCAAAATAATCTAAAAAGAATAAAGGCTCAGCACCCTGAACAATAATATCGTTAACGCACATCGCCACTAAATCAATACCAACCGTATCATGCGCGTGTAAATCAATTGCTAATTTTAATTTAGTGCCGACGCCATCCGTTCCAGAGACCAAAACAGGTTGCTGATAACGCTCCAGTGGTAATTCAAATAAAGAACCAAAACCACCTAAGCCAGCCATTACGCCTGGAATTTTAGTTTTTGCTGCGATAGGCTTAATCCGCTCAACCAATTGATTGCCCGCTTCTATATCCACACCCGCACTTTTATAATCCAAGCCTTGTTGATGTTGTTCGCTCACTTATGTTGTCTCAGTAGGTTAAAAAAAAACAATATTGTACAAGACCGCTGCATGACTTGCATGAAAGCATCAAAACTTTAGGCAAAAAACATACTCAACTGCACTCAATACTTAGAGACTGTCTTGCAACACACTTGCCATTAAAATAAGAAGTTTTGTTGAAAACTAAAAAGGGCATACGATAATCAATAAATGGATATTAAAAATAATATATGAAAAAAAAAACAGGTATTACACTAATATCACTTGGCATCGCCATGATATTTTTAGCCTTTAATATGGATGTCATTATTGGTGCAACTTACAACATAGGACTTTTAAACGAACGTCAAAATATTATTTATTTGTCAGGTGTTTTACTTTTATCAGGGAGTATGTTTTTTGGATTTGGTTTTGTTGCCAAAGAAGAAGTTAATAACATTAAAGCCTTTGCATTATGGACGTTTAAATATCAGCTAAAAAAGCCAGTGTCCGCCTCCAATTCATAGGGATAAAACCAATCTATTTCATACAATGATCACCTCATTCCACGCAAAATATTTTGCACATGAACTCACAAGACAGCATGGCGCTAATGATGTAGGACGTCTGTCACAATCGCTATTTGATGCCAGTGTCGATCTCAATCCACATCAAATTGAAGCCGCGTTATTCGCGTTAAGATCCCCCTTATCCAAAGGGGTCTTGCTGGCTGATGAAGTGGGCTTGGGCAAAACCATTGAAGCAGGAATTGTCCTGTGTCAGTATTGGTCGGAACGTAAACGACGCTTATTGGTTATCTGTCCCGCCTCTTTACGCAAGCAATGGGCGCTGGAGTTGGAAGAAAAATTCAACCTGCCGGTGGTTGTGCTGGATGCCAAAACCTGGCGCGATACTATAAAAAAAGGGCAATCACCGCTTAACCAAAAAGCCATAATTATCCTGTCGTATCATTATGCAAACCGGATGCGTGAAGAACTAAAAGCCATTGCCTGGAATTTAGTAGTCATCGACGAAGCGCATAAACTGCGTAACGCCTACCGGGAAAGCAACAAAATTGGTCAAGGTTTGCGCTGGGCACTGGAAGATTGCCGCAAGTTGCTACTGACAGCAACCCCTCTGCAAAACTCATTACTTGAATTGTATGGTCTTTCCACTTTAATAGACGAACAGCTATTTGGTGACGTCAATGCTTTTCGCAGTCAATATGTATCACAAGGTGGCGACCTGGAGGGCTTGCGGCAGCGTTTATCAGGCTTTTGTCGACGTACCTTACGTAATCAAGTTACGGAGTATATTCGTTACACCGAACGCCATGCCCTCACCCAACCCTTTAGCCCTACCGATGACGAACACC
>CAJAQT010000173.1 GCA_903944165.1 uncultured Methylococcaceae bacterium
TAAAAAGCGCTCTGGAGATAGGGTCTTGACAGCTGAGATGGACCCATTGTCTGGTAATTAATGTTTGTAACAAGTGCTGGTGTTGATAAATCTCAGCAACACGTTCGGGATGCTGTTCAATAATGATGTGTAAGCGCATGGCTTCATGGTGTTCAGTGAGATGCTTTGGTAATCCTGTAGGTAGATGCTTGATGTGCTTAGGTAGTGCAGTGAAGGCGTCATCGAGCATCGCGATAGTATCAAAGGCTAAATTAGTTAGCGTAGCAAAATAATAGGCTAGATTAATCTGAGAATGCAGCGTTACGGTAGCTAATAACAAGTTAGCTAAGGTATCGCCCGAAGCATCTTGTGTGGGGTCATACGATTGTAACCATACTCGAGCTGATAAGTTAAGTGCTTGAGTTGAGGCACGGCGACCTAGATAAAGTGCAGCATGCCCTGCATGACCAAGATCAATAGGTAAATTGCTGAGGTCAGATGCCTTAACGGTATAAACTCGTTGGGCTTGTGCTGGCGTGAGTAATTTAGCAGTTATTGCGTAGTGACGATAATGCTCAAGTGCGGTGAGCGCACCGGCTTCGTTGACGGCTTTTTGTAGGCGTGTAAAAAGGGCATTTAGTCGTTCAGGTAAGGCTTCTGTGTCGTGCCACGTTAAGGTTTGGGTGCTGGTATTATGCTCAAGAGCAATAAACCAACAGTCTTCAGGGATAACAATGCCATGTGAGATTAATTGTGTCCGCACCGCTGCGTGGTTAGCTAATTTAGCAAATAAACGGGCGTTATTAAGACTGCTGTCGCCATGACAAAAGGCACAGGCTAATGCAGCAGAATAGGGTGACGTGGTTAGGCTAGAGCCATGCCCAACTAGAATAACTAAGGGGGCAAGATTATTGCCTAGCCCCATGTTTTTTAACGTGCGGGCAATCATCAGTACCTGCTCGGCCAAGCTGGGCTGGTGGTCGCTTAGCTCAGCTGTAGTGGCGGGTAATACGCTGCGCAACAGTAATTTGAGCAAGCTGAAGCCAGTAATGGCCTCACTTAACGCATGAGTTAATAATGGTGAGCGAGTGCGCGGCTGTAGCGAAGTGTAGTGTTCGGGTAAAACGCTATCAGTCTTGGTCTGTGTTGGGTTGGGCAGTCCAAAATCACCCGTGCAGCTTAGGGTTGCAAGCAAAGGATAGCTGTGTTCAAGATGACGGCGTAGCGGTTCTTCACGCCCATCAGTGCAAAAGATCAATTGTGCTTCAGGGAGAGGTCGTGCTGAGGGTTCGGTAGCGCTAAGTAATTGGTTAAATAGTTCAGCGCGGAACTGGTACTCATAAGCCGTTAACCACACTTGGTTACGTTGCCGGTGGTCAAAGTTATTTAATGCCTGAATCATGGCGTGTAAATCACTGTTTGCCAAAGGTGTCAGCTGCTCACTGGATAAGCCCAGGTGTTGACATAAGCGAAATAAACGCCAGCCACAGTCGCCCGCAGTAGTTGTGTTATTGACCGCAGTTACACTGGCTTGCCAGGCGACGATAATATCGGCAAGCTGTTGCCATTCGGCACGACAATGACGTTCTGAGCCGGCTCGAATAATCAAATGCTCTGCCAGTTGGGTTAAATATTCTGGCAACGTACGTTGATACAGGTGCCAACGCACTAAAAACTCAGATAAATTCTTGAGAAAATAGCCCCGTAAGGAAGACAGGCTTGCATCAACTTTCCATAAATCATGGCACACTTGATTTAGCCATAAGCGATCTAAGGTCAGTCGAATGGCTAAATAATCGATTAATAACTCTGGAGATTCCGTGCTATTCGCGATTAACGTAGACCAGTCAGGTATTTCCAAGGTCAGACGGGTGAGGTAGTCGTCCCAGTGTGAGCGAGGTAAATTAAGTGCAGTGAGTTGATAGCTAATGGTATCGAGCGCGTTCTCTGGTAAGTGGGCAATAATCTGTTGCCAGTTAGGTAATTGATGTAAAAATAAGCCTACATCATAGGCAAGTGAAGCTCGCCATGCACCAAATAAGCCTAGTGACTCGACGTTTGGCAAGGGCCATTGAGCCAGACTTTTAGTGATATAGGCTGTGCAAAAAGGTAGTAGCTGAGATTGAACCGCTGGCAAACTATCAATATTGCCTAAGTGCAACACCAGTCCTCGTAAGCTAATCTGGCTGCCCACTTGCCCCAGTAGCGTATCAAGTTGTTGCTGCGCTAAGGCTTGAGTATGAGCGTGCATGGAGGCATTGGTTGGGCGCGCTATCTGTTGCTGAAACCAGTCTTCTAAATGGTTAGGCGAAGTTTCAAATAGTCTTTCTAAAGGCTGCGTAGCAACGGGGAGTGCTAATTTATCCAGCAGTTGTTGCCATAACTGTTGCACGGTATCGTGTTCAGAATGCCCCGTGGCTAATAGCTGTTGGCGTGCTAAGGCAGGCACATCTGCTTGAATTTTAGTCAGGGCTGTCTGGTCTGGGAAAGGGGCACGCTGAGCATTAATGGCGACAATATCAACGAGCAACGCCACCCTATAAATATCCCCACGGGTAAGGGTTCGTTGGGGTGTTTGCCAAATAATAGTCGCTGCGTTTAGTGTAGGAATGTCCGCAAGAGCTTGGTTGAGCGTCTCAGCACTAATGCGGCCCTGTTGATAAAATTGGCGATAATGAGCTTCAGGTAAATAGGTGCTGATATAAGGCAAGTGCGCGGCACTGTGTAGAGCATCAAAAAAATCTAAATGCTGATATAACTGTAATGGATTGTAATGCGTAAACGCTGTAGAGGCATCTGGTTGCCGTAATCTGTGCTGGAGTCGAGTAAGTAGCGCCAGCAATTGTTCGCGGTAATGCGCGGGTGTTGAAGAGTCAAGTAGCATTATGGTAAGTGAATAATGGGTTGACTCAGTTTTGCAAAATGAGTTTGCGTAAGTTTTATCGATGCAGTGGACAGCGACAGCCAAAAACTAGGTAAGCAACCTAAGCCTAACATGAAGCTAACCAAGATACCTGAAGCAATGAGTTCGTTGCGGCGCAAGTCAACTAAATGTTGCCTAGGCGCTTTCGTTGAGCCAGTAAATAACACGCTGATAATACGCAGCAAATAATTTGCCTTGATGATGATACTCATCCCTAATACCAACCCTAACCACGGCCAGGTTTCAAAACAACTAATAAAGACATAAATAGTCGCAATAAAAGCAGCTCCGCCAGGTAAGCCACTTGCCGCAAATAAACTTAAAATAAGCAGCAACGAAAAACGAGGCATGGGGCTTAATAGCGCACTGTCTTGATCAATGCTAAAGGTTTGGGTGCGCTCAAACAGGCTGCCAGTGAGTAAAAATAAGCTTGGATAAATAAGGCCCTGAGCAGTCATCATAAAGATTGCTCCAGACCAGCCAGCTTCAGTTAAGGTGCTCATGCTTATTAGCACCATCCCCATTTGACTAAATGAGGCATAGGCTAAGGTTGCGATCATCGTGTGTTGTCGCCAAGCCAGTAAACTTGAGTATAGAATGCTAAATGCGCCTAAGCTTAATAAATAAGGTTGCAGGGCAAAAGTAGCGTCAGGAAGGCTTGGGAGAATGCGTAATAAGCCATACGCCCCCATATTTACTAAAAGCCCTGAAAGTAATAGGCTCACCGAACTGGGGGCTTCTACATGTGCCATCGTTAGCCAGCCATGTAACGGAAAAAGTGGGATGAATATGCCAAAGCCAACTAAAAAGCCTATTAATACCAATATTTGTGCAGTTAAGGGCAAGCTATGGATGGCTTCGGGTAAGGTGGTGATGAAGGCCTCAGGTGAATGTAAATCATACTGACTGAGCGCTAATAAGCTGACTAACATACATGCAGAACCAATTAATGCATATAACACAAAATTTAAGCTTGCTGCTTGGCGACGCTGTCCGCCCCAGCGACCAATTAAAAAATAGATGGGGATAACCGTTATTTCCCAGAAAATATAAAATAAAGTCCAGTTTTGGCTTAAAAATACGCCAAACATACCAAACTCAGTGACTAAAAAGCCAAGATAATAGCCCTTAGTTGCTATCGTTAAATGCCAAGAGGCAATTAACGCGACCAGTATTAGGATGCTGGTTAACAAGACCATCGGCATAGAAAAGCCATCAATCCCAAGTGTATAACTACTCCCTAAGTGTGGATTTAAGGGTAAATGCTCATTAAATTGTAAGCTGCCAGAATGACTATTGAAATCAATTGTTAACCAAGTAGAGAGCGCCATCGTCGTCAGCGTAACAAGACAGCTTAACGCACGAATCAAGCGGATATTATGGGCAGGAACAAGCACCAGTAAGGCGCTGCCTAAGGCTGGAGTCCAGAGTAAAAGGCTAAGCAGCCCCATATTATGACTGACCTAATTTGCTGTTGTGTAGGGAATAGGCAAAATAAATGCTTAAGCCAATCCCCAGCCAAATTAAAAATCGTAGCCAGGTAATGGTGGGTAAAAAACTCATCAGCGCCGAGCAGGAAATAACGCCTAGCAAAGGGAATAATGGGCTAAACGGTGTTTTAAAGGGGCGTGGCATATCAGGTTGGGTGATGCGTAGCATGATCACGCCAAGACAAACTAAAACAAACGCAGCTAAGGTGCCAATGTTAACCAGTTCAGCTAATTCACCTAACGGTACCAAACCTGCAATACACGCCATTAAGCTACCGCAGACAACAATTACTCGTACTGGTGTATTGGTTTTACTGTGTACTTCGTTGAAAAAAACGGGCAATAAACCATCGCGCGACATAGCAAAAATAATTCGTGTTAACGCATAATATAGCACCAACATCACGGTTGATAAGCCTGCAATCACGCCAGTTGAAATTAACGCCGATGCCCATGGATAGCCCATTAAATTAAGGGCATGCGCTACAGGCGAGGAGACATTGAGTTGTGTGTAAGGAATTGCGCCGGTTAATAAACCCGCCACTAAAATATAAATAACAGTACAAAATAGCAGTGATGCAACAATACCAAAAGGTAAATCACGTTGTGGATTATTGGCTTCTTCCGTTGCTGTAGACACAGCATCAAAGCCTACATACGCAAAAAATACCAATGAGGCACCGGCAAGAATTCCTGTGGTATGCCCGTCAGGTAAGGTGTTAAACCAACCAAAAGGCATAAAAGGCTGCCAGTTTTCAGGATGGATATTAAGTGCAGCCATGGCAATAAAAAAGCTAATCGTAATTAATTTAATCCACACCATGAGGTTATTGGCTTTAGCGCTGTGTTTAGTGCCTAAAATAAGCAATATCATCAAGACTAAAATAATTAACATAGCCGGTAAATTAATAATCCCCCCTAATGCTGGTGGTTTGGTTAACGCCGCTGGTAAGGGTAAGTTAATTGCATTAAGCATGGTACAAAAATAACCCGACCAGCCGTTGGCAACCGTAGCGACTGCAATACTGTATTCCAGCAATAAATCCCAGCCGATAATGAACGCACATAATTCACCAAAAGCGACATAACTATACCCATAAGCACTGCCGCAGCCACCAATAGCGGCAGCAAGTTCAGCATAAGACAGTGCCGCAAAAGTACAGGCTAAGCCCGCTAATATAAAAGAAATGACAATGGCTGGGCCGGCTTGCGTGGCCGCAGCAACACCTGTAAGTACAAAAATACCCGTACCAATAATAGCGCCAACGCCTAAAAAAGTAAGATCCCAAGCAGATAAGCAGCGTTTTAGTGAGTGCGCAGCGGAGTCGCTTGCATCAGGTAGAAAGTTTTTTTTACGAAAAAGAGGAGACGTCATAGCGGTGAGCCTGCGTAATAGCGAGAAAATATAAGGTATAGTTTAACCCATTATTTTTAGCGTGTTAACGTAGTTAGCGCATCAATAACTATGTTAAAAATGTTATCGCATTACGTGCATGTGAATGAGATACTTAATTTTATGGTGCGTGCTTAGTCCAGCAGTTTGTCTGTGGGTAGGTGTGTAGATGGTATTGAACAAGACTAAAGCTTTGCTTATGCCCAACGGCAGAGATATTGTTGAATAAGCGTTGGTCTTAACAACGCCAGTTTTTTTGCTCAAAAAAAAAGCTGTTGTGAAAATATCACAACAGCTTTTCGTTATTATTTATAACTTATCTTGGATCAACATTCGTTGCTGTTAAGCCTTTAGGACCAGTTTCAATTTCAAATGTTACTTTTTGTCCATCAGTTAAGGTTTTGAAGCCATCGCCTAAAATAACAGAATGATGAACAAAAACATCTTCGCCGCCGCCGTCTGGAGCAATAAAACCAAAGCCTTTCGTGTTGTTAAACCACTTTACAGTGCCTGTTGCCATATCAAGAATCCTCAAAAAAAATTTACGGTTAATTACAGACTTACAACATTGATAACCGGACAACCTGACTAAGCGAGACTTTCCACTGGTTCAACATCTTTACTCTGTTCAAGGTAAATTGTACTGATATTTTTCGTTTGATGCTAGACATGCTCAGCAAAGATTAACAATTTTATTTCTTATCAAGGTTGTTATTAATCTATGGTTGGCTTAAATAAATTTATAAAAAACAGTTGATTGCGGCAATCTACATGAATAATTTTTAGTTATTATTAATGCGGAATAGGCCCTTAAAATACAGTATTAATGGTTAAATTAAGCATATATTTTGGATTTTATAGGTGTAGAAAAGGTCAGCATGCAAACTTGATCTGTTAATAAGCAGAGCCTGCATGCCATAGTTTATTGCCTATTTATGCCGTCCCAAAGTGGGTGAGTCTGAAACAGTGGGCTTATTCTTAAGATAAGGAGTGATAACAGACAGGGGTGAAGCGCGGTGAGCAAATTGCTAAGAATATCAAATCTTCATCTGAATGATTGCTGATACGTTGTCGACAACCTGCTGGAATAAGTACCACCGAACCAGGGCTCACCTCTTGAGCAGTCAAATTATCGACATCAACAACGCCGTGTCCAGATAAAATGACATAGCGTTCAACTACATCAAGTAAATAATGCCAATGCGTGGTAACGCCTGGTTTAACGCGTGCTTGAGCAATAGAAACGTCGGCATCGTGTGTGGTATTAGATAGTTCTAAAATATAGCAGCCTTCGTCGAAGAAATATTCCTTTTCAGGTGGCGTATGTAAAAGCAGTGCGGTAGTGAGCATAGTTATAGTCAGATAATAAAAAGTAGTGTTATTTTCGTTCAGATTCTTTTTTTGCCACGTTGTCACGCAAATACACGGGCAGAGCTAATTCTACGGGGACGGCTCGTTGCTGGCTAAAACCCATGACGCCACAGCGGGCAATGGCGCGAGCGCGAGGGAGAGCGGTGTGGTCATAGCCAAGTAATCTGTCGCCTAAGTGTGCTTGCAAAATGTCTGCATACGCTTGCCAGCCAGAACCTAAGCCTATTCCAACTCCAGAAGATGTGGGGACAATAATATTCGCTGCGGAAGTCACGGCCTCGTGCCCCAGTAATTCAGCGTAGCCAAGTGCATTGCGTTGATACACAGCCCAGTAAATTTCACTCATACGCGCATCAAGGGCAACAAAGGCTGTTGTGTGTTCGTTATGATAATCAAAATAATCTTGGGCGATAGCTTGCAAGGTTGATACCGGCACAACCGCTAAGTCCAAAGCAAAGGCAAGTCCTTGAATAACGCCCGTGGCAATACGAACGCCTGTAAAAGAGCCTGGGCCACAACCAAAAGCAAGTCCAGTTAAATGCTTTGGGCTTAAGCCCGCAGCATTGAGTAAATCCTCAAGCATCGGCAAAATAAGTTGGCTGTGCTTATTGTTAACAAGCTCAAAGCGTTCAGTTAGGACACCGTCAAGCCACAAGGCAGCCGAGCAAGCCTCAGTGGCAGTTTCTACCGCTATTAATTTCATGATGAAGGCGATTCCAATGGTAGGTGTGTGGTGCGTGCTTCGGCAAAAAAAGCGTTGACTTCAGTAATATCACGGGTGCGTCGCATGGGTGGCACGCTGTCTAAAAATTGTTGACCATAGGCGCGTTTTAATAAACGCGGATCACAAATCATTAACACGCCGGTGTCGTGTTCATCGCGAATTAAGCGTCCAATACCTTGCCGTAAAGCAATTACCGCAGCGGGTACTTGATAATCAAAAAACGCATTACGCCCTTGTTGCGTCAGAGCATCTAAACGCGCTTTAAGGACAGGATCATGTGGCGAAGCAAAGGGTAATTTATCAATAATCACACAGGACAAGGCTTCGCCACGCACGTCTACGCCCTCCCAGAAGCTAGAGGTTCCTAATAATACAGCGTGTGGCGTGTTTTTAAATTTTTCCAATAATAGACTTTTAGGTTGCGACCCTTGGACTAATAATGGGTAATCAAGTTGTTCTTTTAATAAGCTTTCTGCTTGTTTAAGCGCACGATGACTGGTAAATAAAAAAAACGCACGCCCTTGGCTGGCTTGTAATACAGGCAAAGCAAAGGGCATGATTAAAGGGATAAAGTTAGGGTCAGAGGGCTGAGGCAAGCCTTTAGGGTGATAAAATAAGGATTGCTTAGCGTAATCAAATGGACTATCCCAACATGCGCTGGTTGCATCACTTAAACCTAAATGCTGGGCAAAGTGCTCAAATGAATGCGCAACGCTAAGGGTGGCTGAAGTAAAAATCCATGTCGCTTTATGATGCTGCATAAACAGCTTAAATTCTTGGGCAATGTCTAAAGGTGTCCGGCTTAAGGTAAAGGACTTTCTATGCACTTCATACCAACGAATCCATTTATCATCCTGCTCGCTTAAAATTCCCTGGAAGAGCAGTTGCAAAGCTTCGGCGCGTTTAAAGCAATTATCCAGGCCTTTAGATTTTACTGAGGCTAATAACAGTTGCTGAGTCAGTAAACGCAAGTGCTCGTTAAGATTGACAAAACTCGCCATGATTTGCGGTTCAGACGCGAGTTCTTGCCACGCGCCACGTTTAAGTTCCATGCCTAAGGCTAATCTAGCTGTTTTAACTTCGTGCTCAAGGTTCTCGCAAGCGTTCCGTAAGTCAGGTAAATCAGTTGCATCAGAAAAAAATTCAATGAGTGTGTCTTGGCAAAGATCGGTTAATTGTTTGCCACCAAGGTGCATACCTAAAAAGTTAGATGCAGTGTCTGCCAATTGATGTGCTTCATCAATGATAATCACTTCTGCATGGGGTAATAATTCTCCGAAACCGTTGTCACGAATTGACCAATCAGCGCACAGTAAATGATGGTTAATAACTAAAATATCGCTTTCTTGGGCTTTTTTACGCGCCTTCATTAAAAAGCATTCTGCATAATCATCACATTCTTGACCTAGGCAATTATCTACCGTAGAGGTGGCTTGATACCAAATGGGGTCGTGTTCTGGCACATCGGCCATTTCAGAGACATCGCCGGTTTTCGTGCGTCCAGCCCAGCGGCCAATTTTTTGCAAAGCCATAGCTTCTTCTTTAGCAAAACCAATCGGACTAGCCTGCGCATTTTTTAAGCGCAAAAGGCATAAATAATTGCTGCGGCCTTTTAATAACGCCGCAGAAAAAGGGTGTTGCAAGGCTTTGCGTAATAAAGGCAAGTCTGTATTAAACAGTTGATCTTGAAGATTTTTAGTGCCAGTAGAGACCAGTATTTTTTTGCCAGAAAGCACCGCAGGCACTAAATAAGCAAACGTTTTACCCGTGCCAGTGCCCGCCTCAGCAATAAAATGGTGCTTTGTTTCAATTGCTTGGCTAATGGCTTCAGCCATATCAATTTGTGCTTGTCTAGGTTGATAGCCTTTAATGGTTTTAGCTAACGCCCCCAAAGGGCTAAAAAAGGAAATTAACGCAGTCATATTAAAGGTGTAAGTTAAAGGAAAGAAAAGGTCTAGCGTTTACGCATAACTAATAGCTCCAGTAATAATAACTAAAATACGTTCAACGTGTCGGCAAAAGTGTTGAGAAACTAAAGTGTATAAAAATAAGGACGTATTTTATGTTTTGGCATACAATTACCACAAATAAGATCGAATTTAGCGCGGTTTTAACCTGTCTTAAGAAATGCCCAGTAAGTCGCTTGGCGCAAATAATTATTCAAGAATCAAGTCAAACAGTGTCTTAACATGTTAAACAAATTCAGTTAAGAGCTTAATAAATGTATTAAAAGGCATTAATTTTAGCCTAAGCGTGCAATTAAATTCTCAAAATAGGTAAAAATTCATAATCAAGCAACACATGAAGGGGTAAAATATTATTTGGCTAGCTATTTTGTTGCGTCAAAGCAATAGCTTTAAATTAACCTCATTATGTCTTCACAATGTTGCTTTGTTAGCACTATTTCCCATGCGCACTTACGTCTACAAACTGTAAAAAACTGTTCAATTGATTAGTTTTACGCTATGCTAAATCAGTGTTTTTATATAGTAATTGCTGTTATAAGTTTTGTTTAAACAAATCAGTCAAGTTAAGTGTCTGTTGCTTTTAAGGGAATGTTTAAATCAAGTAAAAGCGAAACGAGTGCTTATTGCTGTTTGTTTTTTTAAATTCATTCTTAGATCAAGAAGGAGTTTTTCAGTATCTGTATAGATGTTCATTTCATGTTGTATTGTGTTTAATTTTATTTTTTTCTTTTTAGGATATTAGGTATGGCTATTAAAACATTCACCTCAGTTGTAGATTACAAAGCTGGAAAAAAAGCGCTTGGCTTAGATACAGCAAGTGTTACTGACACAGCAGCAAACATTCAAGCAGTACTCGGAGCCTTATTAACTGACCCCTTTGTGTCTTCTATCAGCACGTCTGATCAAGGTGCTTTAACAATTATTGCACGTCAGTATTCCTTAGATACAACAATTTTGGATAAAGTATCCGCCGACGATAATATTATTATTAAAGGTGATTCTGCGACTGTGCAGAAAAATTATGACGCTTTGTTAGCCAGCGATAAAGTTGATAGCATCGTTTTATCAGCAAATAAATTATCAATCACTGCTGCACAGGTTCTTAATGAAGCAACTGCTGAGAAAGTAAGTGCTGCTACCAAAATAACCATTATCGATACCAGTGCTAACATTAACACTAACCTAGCTGATCTTTTTGAAAGCACTATGGTTGATGTTATTGATTCTAAAGAAGCAACTGCAATCAATTTAAGCTTAGCGCAGTACACCACAGCTAACATGGCGAAATTGGTTAAAGGCGACAA
>CAJAQT010000174.1 GCA_903944165.1 uncultured Methylococcaceae bacterium
GACCACTAATATCGGTACAATTGGGCAGGATTCCTGCGTTTGAACACTTTCCCTGTTCCGAAGGGATTAAGACATACAGTAACTTAACCCGCAACTCACCATTATGGTTTGAACACTTTCCCTGTTCCGAAGGGATTAAGACCAGATTTTCTGGATCATTGAATTCAACCTTTGGTTTGAACACTTTCCCTGTTCCGAAGGGATTAAGACTGCTACCGTGCGTTACCTTGACATCAACGGCGTGTTTGAACACTTTCCCTGTTCCGAAGGGATTAAGACTTAATGGTTTATCTAAATGAACCATTAAGTCATGCCTAAAAAGCTTTTTGTTTAACCTTTATTACAGCCTTTAGGTATTAGCCATGATGTGCCTGGTTTGTCATACTTGGCATAATCTGCAACGGGTATTTTTTCACCTGTAAAACGCTCTATTTCCTCCACTGTCACTAGGTAGTTATCAAGGTTAGCCCGTGTTGCATCGTTTAAATTAGGTACAATCCACGCAATAGCCCTTTCATCTTGCCCTTTACCACGCACAATTACTTTCCAATAAGCATCTGGAGTTTTTACGCCGTGAGATTGCACAAAATAATCATCCGAAGCATTATTCCCCCAAATTACCCCGCCAATCACTAACAGTTCGCCTATGTCGCGGTAGCATTCGATAATTTCTTCCGTAAGCAACCATGCGCCACGATTCATATTTGCGGCTTGTGGCAAGATGTTTGTCATGAAATTAGTCTGCTTAATGGCAGTCTTTGAACTATCAAGATGATTTGCTGGAACCTGATGTCCCCTGTCGTATTTATTACCGTAAGCTTTGGTCGTGGTTTGTTGGTGGCGTTTTAATTGGGGGAGTTGGTGCAGTTATTGGTGGTCTATCAGGTAAACGTGACTCGGTTATCAATACTGTAAAGAATGAAATATGTGTTATGTTTTATGTCCAAAATATCGATAATCAACTGTATTTTAGTATTGCAAGTGTATGGGAAATGTACATTAAAATACAGTTGGGTAAATTGAGCTTAAAAGACCTTTGGCAGAAATGTTAAAGGTATAGCAGCAAGAAAATGATTTGAATGTTCTTGGTATAGATTTAGAGCATAGTTATCAATTACAGACGTTACCTTTTCATCATAACGACCCATTTGACCGTATTGTTGCTCAACGTTTTTTGAAAAAAATGCCAATTGTTAGTATTGATGCCAATTTTAATAAATATGATATTTCTGTATTGTGGTAAACATCGACGTAGATTTGGCGGTGTTTTATAAGCCCTTGTTTTTATCTGATGTGGGAGAGGCTTTAGCCTCGATTATCGAAACGTGACGATTTATACTTCAAGCGGCAAAAGAGGGTGGTGTGTAGACAAACCAATATAAGTGGGAGCGTAATTATTCAGACACCGGCTAAACTAACGCTGTCAGCATAGACTTCTCCCTTTAAAAAAGGGGAACTGAGCCTGTCATGAGCCAGTCGAATGCGGGGATTTATCTAATCAAATCTCCCCTAATGTTTGCCGCCAATATGGATAATCTATTCGATGAACTTAACGAGGCATTAGCAGCTTAATTATGACTGACACAACTCAAGATATACGCTGGATACAACGCTTTGAAAACCTGCACTCTGTTTTTAAACGACTACAAGAAGCGATTAACGTTCATCAACAAATGCCAGACAATGAGTTAATTAAAATGGCAGTGGTGAAAGCCTTTGAAATGACGTTTGAATTGTCATGGAAAACCATGAAAGATTTTCTGGTTTACAACGGCATCGACGTTAAACTACCGCGTGACATCATTAAACAAGCCTTTGCCAATGACATGATCGAAGATGGGCAATTGTGGATTGATATGCTTGAAAACCGTAATTTAATGACCCACACGTATGATGAAGAACGTGCCAACGAAGCCATTCAGCACATTTGTAAGGAGTATTTTCAAGGCTTAGCACAGCTTCATCAATACTTACTCGACAGGTTGGCATAATGTTTGGTTTAACTGAGCGCACCTTAGTGGCTATTGAAACGTGCTTACAACAGTATCCAGACATTGCATGGGTGAAAATTTACGGCTCACGGGCAAAAGGCAATTATGGACGCGGTTCTGATATTGATGTGGCATTTAGCAGTCCGGTGAATTACTCAGCCACCTTACTGGATGACTTAGATGAACTGCCAACGCCGTACCTATTTGATGTCACACATTACGAAAGCCTAAAAAATCAGGCATTAAAAGAACACATCGATCGTGTTGGAGTTTTGATTTATGAGCATTTTAAACAGCAAGATAATTAATTGAAGTTAGTCGATTTTTTGAATCAATTGCCTAAAATGCCAACAGGCATAAGTTTGAGCAGAGAAGACGGTTTAAAAATTATTGATGTTGTTGTTGATATATCAAAGCGCGATAGCGTTTATCGGAGAAAATAAGATGTTAGAAAATGCCCAAATTATTCACGAACAAGGTCACGCGAAATTTGCTGTTATTGAATTTCAAGAATATCTGTCAATTAAAGAACTTTTATCGAGTGTTGAAAAATTAGAAGACTATTTGGATTATTTACATATTGAGCAAGTTAAACAACAAGAATTAAATCAGCCGCGTTTTACGATGGAACAGGTCAAACAACAATTAGGTATTAATTCGACATTATGATTGTAACGATACAAGCTGTACTGGTCATAATGAGAATTGCGGCACTGTTGACCGCGTCTTGATGTTACCTCACTACGGCCGTCTTGCGCCCATAAAGCGTTGATGCCAATAGGTATTTTTTAAAGTAGAGATAATAACTTCGCCTGTTCTCTGGCTGGGCGCATGAATAAAATGATCGTCTTCAACATAAATCCCCACATGCGAAAAAGGTCTGCCCGTGGTATTAAAAAATACCAAATCTCCCGAATGCATGGCATATTTAGAGACTGCGGGTAATTGCATCGCCATAGCTTGCGCGGTTCTTGGCAAAACAATGCCTTGCTGTTGATACACATGCCAAACAAAACCACTGCAATCAAAGCCTTCTGTTGGTGAGGCTTTGCCATAACGATAGGGCGCACCTTGTAAACTTAACGCATACGAAACAAGTTTAGTTAAGGTGGCGTTAGGTTGAGGCACCTCTAGCGCAGAGTGCTCGGGCGTACTTGCACAGCCGGCTAAGTGTACAAGAGCAATAATTACGAGCCACTGACAACTACGGTGCTGACACGATAACCACGCACAATAACCACATCTAATGCTTACGGTTACATAAACAACAAAGCTATATTTAAATATGCTCACCTTTTCCTCCTCTTCAGCAACATCAACTTAACGCGACGGTATACATAGAGTACTTCTCATTATAGTTGAACGCTATAGCACTGTGCCTGAGTAAATATAAGCAGGAGTAAAAAGGCTTTAGCCTTTTTATCCGATGTCTAAAGTAATTGGACTCCGTATTTTCCACGATAGTCATAATGAGAATTGCCAGTATAAAGAGCTAACACTACTTGACGCCTATGATTTCAGCTATAATTTGCAGTCTACTCCTGAATTCTCGTTTTAGCCCACATTCAAGCATACATGTCACACACACGATCAGAACTCGAACGTCGTCGCACCTTCGCTATTATTTCCCATCCTGACGCAGGGAAAACCACCATCACTGAAAAACTCTTATTATTTGGGGGTGCTATTCAGCTTGCAGGCTCAGTTAAAGGCAGAAAAGCGGCACGTCATGCCACTTCAGACTGGATGGAAATGGAAAAAGAACGCGGCATTTCAGTCACCACTTCAGTAATGCAATTTGAACACCAAGATTGTGTGATCAATTTACTGGACACCCCTGGTCATGAAGATTTTTCTGAAGACACGTACCGCACACTAACGGCAGTCGACTCCGCTTTAATGGTGATTGACGTTGCCAAAGGCGTAGAAGAGCGCACCATTAATTTAATGGAAGTTTGTCGTTTACGCGCCACGCCAATTTTAACGTTTATCAATAAACTTGATCGCGAAGGCCGTGAACCGATTGAGCTCATGGACGAAGTGGAAACTGTACTAAAAATAAAATGTGCGCCAATCACTTGGCCGATTGGTATGGGCAAGCGCTTTAAAGGCGTTTACCATCTTTATAAAGATGAAATTCATTTATTTAGTGCGCAACATGGCGGCAAAATTGCTCAGGCAGAAGTTATTAAAGGCTTACACAACAGCAAATTAGACACCTTACTTGGCGACCAAGCCGCAGAATTACGTGATGAAATTGACTTAGTTAAAGGCGCCAGTCATGAGTTTGTGCTGGAAGACTACTTAAACGGCCAGCTTAGCCCCGTCTTTTTTGGCTCAGCCATTAATAACTTTGGTATTTTAGAACTCCTCGACGCCTTTGCTGAATTTGCACCCGCACCTAAATCACGCGCTGCCGAGCAACGTGTCGTAGTGCCTAACGAAGAGAAGTTTTCTGGTTTTGTTTTTAAAGTGCAAGCCAATATGGATCCTGCTCATCGAGATCGTGTGGCTTTTTTACGGGTATGTTCAGGCAAATTTGATAAAGGCATGAAAGTATTTCATGTGCGTTTAGGTAAATCGATTCAAGTTGCCAATGCCATCACTTTTCAGGCTGATAGTCGTAAAGCAGTTGAAGAAGCGTACCCTGGCGATATTATCGGCTTACATAATCACGGCACTATTCAAGTGGGCGACACCTTTTCTCAGGGCGAAATTTTAAAATACGGCGGTATTCCTTATTTTGCTCCTGAACTGTTTCGCCGCGTGGTTTTAAAAGATCCACTGCGTGCCAAAGCACTGCAAAAAGGCTTAATTCAATTAACCGAAGAAGGGGCAACGCAGTTATTTAGACCGCTTAAAAATAATGATCTTATTTTAGGTGCGGTAGGTGTTTTGCAATTTGATGTCACCGCCTTTCGACTTAAAGGCGAATACAATGTGGAATGCGTTTACGATAATATAGGCATTTCTACGGTACGTTGGGTCAGTGCCGAATCGCCCGCAAAACTTGAAGAATTTAAGAAAAAAGCTTTTGATAATCTTGCCGAAGACGGTGGCGGTTATCTAGTTTACTTAGCAAATAGTCGCGTAAATTTACAATTAACGGAAGAGCGTTGGCCAGATATCACCTTTAGCTCCACGCGTGAACTGTAATCGCATTTTACTGATAACACTTTAAAACTGATCTCGTTAACATGAACCTATCCATGCAAAAAACACCTATCAGCACCACACAAGCAGCCGTACTAAGTTTAAAAAATTACATTAATCAACATATTATTGGACAGGAAGGCTTGGTTGAACGCATGTGTGTGGCGTTACTCGCCGACGGCCATATTCTTGTTGAAGGCGCACCTGGACTCGCTAAAACGCGGGCGATTAATATCTTAAGCAAAGGCATTGCTGCTGATTTTCATCGTGTCCAATTTACGCCAGACTTATTACCCGCTGACTTAACCGGCACAGAAATATTTCGTCCTCAAAACGGCAGTTTTGAGTTTCAAAAAGGCCCCTTATTTCACAACTTGATTTTGGCCGATGAAATCAATCGCTCACCGGCAAAAGTGCAAGCCGCCTTACTTGAAGCCATGGCTGAACGGCAAATTACCGTGGGTAAAGCGACGTATCCTTTGCCTGAGCTATTTATGGTGATGGCAACCCAAAACCCTATTGAACAAGAAGGCACTTACCCCTTACCAGAGGCGCAACTGGATCGCTTTTTACTGCATGTAACCGTTGCTTACCCCGATGCCATTCATGAAAAAGCCATTCTACATTTAGTCAGAGCAGAAGCCCAGCAACCCCAGTCAGCTACGCAAGTCACTGATTTTGAGCCACTTAGCCAAGCAACACTGTTTGCAGCGCGTCAAGAAGTGCTAAACATTTACATGGCCGAAAATCTGGAAAATTATTTATTACAGATCGTGCTTGCCACGCGTAACCCCGCAGTTTATGGTCAAGATTTAGCCTCGTGGTTGCAATTTGGTGCCAGCCCACGCGCGAGCATTGCTTTAGATCGTTGTGCGCGCGCCAAAGCTTGGCTTGCCCAACGTGACTTTGTTGCCCCTGAAGATATTCAAGACCTTGCCTACGATGTGTTACGACACCGCTTGATTTTATCTTACGAAGCCGAAGCAGAAGGGATTACTGCGGATCACTTTATTTCAGAATTACTTGCTAGAGTAGCGGTACCCTAATGAAAACAAGTGCATCGTCCACTAAGCACGCAGCGGAAGAACGCGTCAGCATTTCATTAAAGGCACTGATTGATTTAGCTAAATTTAGCACCCATATTCAGCAAAAAAAAGCGCCTGCCACTAATCGACAAAGCGGACAATATGTCGCGCATTTTAAAGGGCGAGGCATGGCCTTTGATGAATCCAGACTCTATCAACCAGGCGATGATATTCGTAGTCTTGACTGGCGCGTGACGGCACGCACGGGCAAAGTACACACTAAAGTCTTTAAAGAAGAACGTGAACGCCCGATTTTTTTATCCATTGATAATCGCGCTGCCATGCACTTTGCCACGCGTGGTGTATTTAAATCAGTCCAAGCGGCGAAACTTGCCGCACTTATTGCGTGGTCAGCGCATCACCACGGCGATCGTATTGGTGGACAACTCTTTTCTGAAGATCAATGCCTAGAATTTAAACCACAAAACGGGCAACGGGGAGTCTTACGTTTATTAAATGCGCTGATAAAAACCACCCCCGCGCCCGCAACAGCCCTTGATTTAAGCCAAGCTTTAGCCAGATTAACGCAACACGCGCACCCTGGCAGCCTGGTTTATATCATCAGTGATTTTCGTGGATTGACTGATAAAACCATCACCCACATCATTAATCTTAGCCACCATTGCGAAGTTGCACTGATATTCCTCTACGACCCACTGGAACGCCAATTACCCAAGCATGGGCAATTTCATTTTACCGATGAACTCCGCACCGTCTTAATCGATGCCGACGATGCCAGTGCCTTAGCCAACTATCAGCATCAGTTTACGCAACGTGTCAACACCTTAAGCCAGCTTGCTCGGCAAAAACGCATTAGCGTACTGCACTGCTGCACAACAGACGACCCGCTCACCTGCCTTACCCAGCCCAAAAAAATCACTGCGCTTACTTAGTAAACGCAATAAATTGTCGATAAGGCGAACCTTGCCGCCAGGTTAAGGCTTCAGAGTAATAATGCAATAACGCCAGATAACCCAGCACGCCAAGCGTTA
>CAJAQT010000175.1 GCA_903944165.1 uncultured Methylococcaceae bacterium
CGTTTGAAAGTGCGAAATATCAGCGGTGATGAAACGGTGATGATGTTGGAGGCGGTGCAGTGAGGCCTAAAAAATATAGTTGTCCTGCCTGTAAGCAAAAAACAGGTGTTGATATTCTTTATGGATTACCGATTTACGAAGCCTTTAAAATGGCAGAAAGAAAAGAAATTGTTTTAGGCGGTTGCTGTATTGATATTAACAACTTAGAACGCGCTTGCACGAGTTGTGGGCATGAATGGCTCATTAAACGGCGGAAAATAAAGTGTGAGTTTGTTGCTTTGGTGTTGCCTGCTTTGGAGTCGCGACACGGTGCTAGGCTTAGCCGTTCGCTCTGAGCCTTCGAAGGGCTCATTACGAACGGCTTAACATCACGCTATCCCGTGTTAAGTGGGCTGTTTCATTACGGTAAAATGCGCACAGCAATCAGCCATTAGGCGAGAAGATTCTGCGAAGTTCAGTCGAACACAATAGAGATTAATCATCACGCATGTGTTTATAGGCATTAATCAAGCCATTGGTGGAGCTATCATGGCTGGTAATCATGTCATCATTTTGTAGTTCAGGCAAAATTGCGCTAGCTAAGACTTTGCCTAATTCAACGCCCATTTGATCAAAAGAATTGATGTTCCAAATAACGCCTTGTACAAAAATTTTGTGTTCATAAAATGCCAATAAAGAACCTAGGGTTTTTGGTGTGAGTTTTTTGAACAAAAAGGAAGTAGAGGGCTTATTGCCTTCAAATACTTTTGAGGCGACTAATAGCGCGTCGTGCTGCTGTTCTGGGCTAAGTTCTGCGGTGACTTCAGCAATGGTTTTGCCGCGCATTAAGGCTTGTGGTTGAGCTAAAAAGTTGGAGACCAAAATGTCATGATGTTCAGGCAAGGAGTAATGACTGTTTGCCGCGACTAGGAAATCACATGGAATCAGTTTAGTTCCTTGGTGAATTAATTGAAAAAAAGCATGCTGACCATTGGTGCCTGGCTGCCCCCAAATAATAGGCCCTGTGCTGTAATCAACGCGTTCACCCGTTAAGGTGATACTTTTACCATTACTTTCCATGTCTCCTTGTTGAAAATAACTGCAAAAAAATTGCAGCGATTGGTCGTAAGGCAGGAGGGCATGTGAGTCTGCACCAAAGAAATTGTTATACCAAATGCCCAGTAATCCCATAATGACAGGTATATTTTGTTCAAAGGGCGTGTTTTTAAAATGTTGATCGGCCTCAAACGCACCTTGCAATAGTTCTTCAAAATTATCCATGCCAATGTACAGTGCAATCGATAAACCTACGGCTGACCATAAGGAATAACGTCCACCAACCCAGTCCCAAAATTCAAACATGTTATTGGTGTCAATACCAAAGGCTTCAACGTTTTCTGCGTGCGTGGAAATGGCGACAAAGTTTTTACGAATGGCGGTGGGATCGTTAGCTTTATCAAGTAACCATTTTTTTGCTGATTTTGCATTCATCATGGTTTCTTGGGTGTTGAACATTTTAGAAGCCACGATAAACAGTGTTGTTTCTGGGTTAAGTGGTTTTAAGCGTTCGACTAGATCAGCTTGATCAATATTTGATACGTAATGCACTTTTAACCCAGAACCATAAGGAGTAAGTGCCGTGGCGACCATCTTGGGGCCTAAGCCTGACCCACCAATCCCAATATTAACGACATCAGTAATCGCTTTGCCGCTGTAGCCAGTCCATTCACCAGCTCTTACTGCATTACAAAACACGCGCATTTTTGCTAAGACACGGTTGATGTCAGGCATAACATCTTTGCCCTCGACAAAAACGGGATGGTTGTTTCTGTTGCGTAAGGCAGTGTGCAAAACAGCACGATGCTCGGTGTTATTAATCACTTCCCCCGTAAACATCGCTTGCATCTTGTGCTGAAGATTAGCTTGATCTGCTAATGCAATAAGTAGATTAATTGTTTCTTCGGTAATTCTGTTTTTTGAGTAATCAAACAGAATGTCGTTAAGCCGAAGAGAAAACTTAGTGTGGCGCTGCTTATCTTCAGCAAACGCTTCACGCAAGGATTGATTTTGAATGTGATTGAAATGGTCTTGAAGCGCAGACCATGCAGGTGAGGTTGTCAAGGAAGACATAATTGGGAAGCTCCGTTTTTATAATGATGGCTTAAGTCTACGAAAAGGACGTTTAGTTAGCAACAAGTCAAAAAAGTATTGTCGTTTGCTTATATTATTTATGATGGTAAGCTTGCCTTTCATCAAAGCCTTTATTTGGGTAGTTTCATGTGCTAGAGTTGGTTTCTGTTTTTAGAGAAGAGTCTAGCAGACCATTTTCATTTTTATTGTTATTTTCAGTAACAAATTTTAATGCTCATATAATAATAACTATTTATCAGGACGGGAAGAAATTATGAAGACAACGCATCTATTTAAAAAATTATTTTTAATCTTTTTTGCAGCATTCTTTTCTGCAAGCCTTTGGGCACACGGTGGTGCCGCAGGAACAGACACTGATCAGTGTAAATTTGAATTGGAACCTGGTCATTGGATTCATTATACAGCTTACCAACCTAGTGTTTATTCTGCGCAAGAATTTTGCGGTAAATTGCCCGATGCAGCAATCAGAACACAGTTAGTTTTTGATTATCAAGATATGCGTTATAGAAAAATGTCTGTGGAGTTTGAAGTCACTAAAGAGCCAGAAGGAACGCGTGTGTTCTTTTTGCCAAGTCAAAAACACAAATCAGGCACAGTTAATTTAGAATTGCCAAATGGTGTGCCAGAGTCAGGTAAATATCTTATTCATATCACCCTAATCCCCGATCAAGGTGAGCGCTTAGATGCACATATGGGATTTACTGCAGGTACCGGTGAGCCAGTAAGTAAAACAAGTTATTTATTGTATATTTTCTTTGCTTTGGCTGGTTTATATATTCTTTATTTATCACACTCAGGCTTTAAAGCTAAAGTTGATGAAGCGTTTGCAAAAATTAAATCATTATAATTTAATCATTTATTGTATTAATGCTGCGGTTAATTTTTTTGTACGGAGAGAAAGCATGAACAGAGCTTTATCAATAATAGTCATGATGCTTTTTTCAGGCGCAGTCATGGCAATTGATTATCAAGATCATGATGGCATGTTAATGAATCATGGTGACGGTCATTTGATGGATATGGCAGGCGGTATGGTAATGGGGCAAAATGCTGACGTTTTGCCTGGTGGCTGTGATCGTATTTCTGAAACCAAAGAAATTACTGTTCATGCTGGACACAAATACGCTGAGAAATTTCCTGGGCGCATGTTTGCATTCGACACCCAAGAGTTTCAATTTAAGCCGTGTACACAATTAACCGTGCATTTTGTTAACGATGACACCATACGTCACCAATGGATGATGCATGGTTTGCCTAAATACCTTTACCCTAAAGGCATGTTTCATTTAGAAATTAGTGGCCCTGCGAAAGTTACGGGCACGCTGATTTTGCCAGCAGATGATAAAACGTATTTAGTGCATTGTGACATTGCTCAGCACATGGAAAAGGGTATGAAAGCCCAGCTTAAAGTCGGCAAAGGCGATGGTGATTTGCCTAGCATTCCTGGCGTAACCGCTTTAACTAATGCGGATAATTACACTGTGAGCGTGCCTGATTTACTTAAAGCAGCGGCAACCGAAGAAATTAACATAAGAAATGCTCCGCCCGTAGTCACTGATGCTAGCGTTGCGCTGATTAATTCAGCTCCTATTGTTACCGATTCCTTTGTTTCTGGAACCACTGTTATTGGCTTAGCGCTGGGCTTAATGTTAGCAGCGTTTGTCACTAATAAGTTTAAAGGCATGAGTGTTTCAGATAGCATTGCTTATCTTTTCGAGCAACTTCGTTTGGGCGTGGATATTTTGACAGCAACAGTATTGCCGTTTATTAAGAAATATTTTTCTAACAAAAGTAAAATATTACCTAGTAGTAAACATTAGTTTTGATGTTTTAAAAAACCCCTTTGCAGCCAATGCATAGGGGTTTTTTTTTGCCTGATAATGTTATGCGCCCACTAAAATATAGATGCTAGAAAATAGTACACAATTAATTGGTTTATTTGTCAGTGCGTTTATTTCTGCTACGGTGGCTCCCGGAGGTTCAGAAGCTGTATTGGCTTATTTAGTCTCATTAAATACTCTACCTGTGGTGTACTTGGTTGGGGTAGCTACCTTAGGAAATACCTTAGGGGCCATGACAACATGGTGGCTGGGTTATCTTGTTGAAAAAAAAATCACCACTGAGCACGTAGCTAAAAACAAACAACGTGCCTTGGGCTTTTTTAGGAGGATGGGGGTTTGGGCATTATTATTCAGTTGGGTGCCTATTATTGGTGATGCTCTGTGTTTTGTAGCGGGTTGGTTAAAACTTCCTATTGTGCCCTCTTGTCTATTGATTATGACGGGAAAGTTAGCACGATACGCAGCCATCGCATGGTTATTTGTTTAATATTTAGTAAAAGAGGTTTTAGTGTTACGTCACTTTCCAGATACTACTCATCGTTATCCTCATAAGAAACGTGATTATGTTATCGCACTATTTACGTTTTGTTGTGTCGCCATCTGTTTGATAACAGATGCTACAGCAAGCATAGAAAAACAGCAGGCGTTAGGTGTCTGTGGGTGGATATTTTTGGTGTGTTTGTTGGCAGGTGAAAATCGCGAAGTGCGAACGCAAGTGGTTATCGCCATTATTTTTGCAACCATTGGTGAGCATTTTGCCTCTCCCTACATGCAAGGCTATACCTATCGTTTTGGTAATGTGCCTGCCTATGTTCCGCCTGGACATGGCATGGTGTACTTAACAGCGGTAGCGCTTGCACGCTCAGGATTATTTTTGAATTATGCGCGCACTATAGCGATATTTGTGGTGCTTGTGTGTGGCGTTTGGTCGGTGTGGGGAGTGAGTAGTTTGCCTGAACAAGGTGATTCAGTCGGTGCGTTATTATATTGTGTATTTTTAGGGTATCTATTTAAAGGTCGCTCCCCAATGGTCTATTTAGCGGCCTTTTTTATTACTACATGGCTGGAGTTAATTGGCACTTATGAAGGCACTTGGAAATGGGCTGCTATCGACCCCGTGTTGCAGTTACCTCAGGGTAATCCGCCCAGTGGTGTGGCAGCGTGGTATTGTTTAGTTGATGCGGTTGCCATTGGGGGCGCGCCGTATGTATTTAAAAGTTGGCAGCAACTACAGCTGTTAATGGTGAAGGTAGGCAAAAAGAAGAACGATATAATACAGAATTAACCCGTGTGTCATGTTTTTCATGACAACTATTTATTTTAGCGTATCAATCTAGGAGCAATAATGGAACGACGTAATTTTATTCGACTAAGTGTAATGGGCGCAGGTGCGATGGGAGCAACTCAGCTCGTGTTAGCGCAGCCAGCAGCGGCCGAAAGTTTGTCGGCGATAAAAAATATTTATTTTACCCAGGAGTCACCTGGACGATGGAAAGGCAAAGAAGCCACGCATTTACCCGTGATAACGGTAACGGCTGAAGGTGCTAATTGTCATGTGAAAGTCGTTACGCCGCACGAAATGAAAGGGCTTGAACATTATATTGTTAAGCATGTTTTACTCGACAAAAATTATGAAGTGCTTGCAGAGCACATTTTTAATCCACTTGAAGATAAAATGGCTTCATCAGTTTTTTTGGTAAATAACTACCAAGGCACTTTGTATGCCTTAAGCATGTGTAATAAACATGATCTTTGGTTAAGCTCAGTCAATAGTTAACTATACTTAATGCCATAGTAGATCTTTTTTGCATGTGTTGCGATCTGCTCAAACAGACGTTTACACTATGTAAGAAGGAGGAACTATGGCAATTAAAGACTGGCCCGCAGATGAACAACCAAGAGAGAAGTTACTAAGCAAAGGGGCAGGTGCGTTAACTGATGCAGAATTATTGGCCATTTTTTTGCGTACTGGTGTTACAGGTAAATCAGCCGTCGACTTAGCGCGAGATTTATTAACTGATTTTGGTTCTTTAAAAGCCTTGCTCGACGCTAGCCAACCTCAATTTTGTAGAGCCCATGGCTTGGGAAATGCAAAGTATGCCCAGTTGCAAGCAGTCATGGAAATGGCAAAGCGTCATTTTAAAGAAGTATTGCAACGGGGCAGTGCGTTAACCAGTCCAGATATTACCCGTGCTTATTTAAGTGCGCAGTTACGCGGATATAGCTATGAAGTATTCGCCTGCTTATTTTTAGATAACCAGCATCGAGTCATTCAATTGGATGAACTGTTTCGAGGCACCATTGATAGTGCGAGCGTCTACCCGCGAGAAGTTGTTAAACAAGCCTTGCATCATAATGCCGCAGCCGTTATTTTTGCTCACAATCATCCTTCGGGCATCAGTGAGCCAAGTTATGCAGATAAGCAAATTACCGAAAAACTAAAACACGCCTTAGCCTTATTTGATATTCGTGTTTTGGATCATTTTATTATTGGTGACGGGCAGCCTTACTCGTTTGTAGAAAATGGCTTACTGACCCCGTGACAGACAGTTTGGTATCTGCAACGATAAGAACAATGGGTGTTGATAGATGCACAGTTCTGGACGTATTTGAATGCTATCAGTTACTATCAATCTGAATTTTTAAAGTAACTAAAAAATTCATCTAACAATGCTCATTACTCAGTTTCAGCGTTTTATCATCAGCACGATAGCGGGTGTTGCATGAGCGGAGTCATGACTGATAATCAAAATAATAAAAAAAACAGGAGGGTATATGTCGTTAGACTTAGCAAGCATTGAAAAATTAGTGATTGAAAATAGTTTATGCGCTACAGCAGTGTTTGCTGCGGTAGGCTTTTTTCTTATCACCGTCCTAGTGTCGATATTATTAACACTAGGACATAAGCGTAAATTAAAAAAGGCATTGATTCGTGCGCAGACTGAATATAATGAAAAGCTAGAGCAAGCAAAAAATAGTGCGCAAATAGTGCAGGAGAAAATACAGGTATTAGAAGAAAACATAAGTGTACAGTGTCAGCAGTTAGCTGATAAAGAACACGTAAATAAGGCATTGTTAACAGAGTTAGCGCAGCACAAGGAGCAAGTTTCAGCGTTAACATTATTGTTGCAGCAACGGCGTCAGTTAGTGCAACAAAGCTGGGAACAAGCAAATCAGACCGAAGGTATTACAGAGGATATTGCCAGCTTAACGGATAATATACTCTTTGAAAAAGGCATGGCGAAATTAGCCGCGTTTCCTGCCCAGTTAGTGATAGAAAAACGTCGATGCTTAGAGCTTGAGCAAATAATTTCCAGTGGCCAAGCCATGTTGGCAAAACAAGAGGTTGATCTTGATACTTTAACGGATCGTTTCAATTTCGTGACTGCTCATGATGCTGAATTAGAACAGAGGCTTAACGCAATTACCCAAGACTACCAAACGTTACAAGCGCAATTTCACAGCTATCAAATTAACAGTGAAGCTGCACAAAAATTAACTCAGGCAGAAGTAAATCAACAGGCACTAGCGCCAACGGTTGAGGTGCCTTTCGTTAACGAAGACCGCACTGTTGCGCAAGAAAATAGTGCTGACGCCAGTCAATTAACAGCGTTCCCGTTATCAGAAGAATTACACAATACGAGTACGCAGACTATATCTTCAGAGCAGTTGTCAGTGGCGATTACTGAACCCCATGCTCAGCAAAAACACCAGCCTAAAGACGCCAGCAACTTAAGTACGTATGCGGCGCAGACATTTATAGCCAAAATGACCAGTGCGGCACAGCGTGAGAGCACTTTACCAACATCACCCTTAACCGTACCGACAGAAAATAACCCGGTAAATATGCTTGAAGACGAGGTAGTCACGTCACCTGAGCATAAGCAAAACGAGCTGAATCAAGGTCGTCAGCTTACACTTGCTGAGCAAGCCGAGCCCATGTTGGCGAGCTTATGGCAGACAGTCGCTACTTCGATAGCGTCTTTTTCAGGCACAGTTAAGGGCAATAATGCGCGTGATGAGGGCGTATCCATGTTAGAAAAAGCCGATGACCTTACCCAACAATTAGCTAAGCAAATGAAAAATTTATACGCAAAGCTACGCATTAAATAAACGGCATAGCGTAGATAAGGAAATTAAGTCACTTTTGTATAGTTTCACCACCATGTTGTTTATTAACCCGTAAGGTGTCATTCAATAGGGTGTGCGTCGGCGTTAACTGTATTGCCCCCATACGATGCGCCACATAGGTCGCAATACGGCTTTCGCCTATTGCGACCTATGTAGAGGTTCATAAGTGTATTAACATTATGGATATCCCGCTTTGCTAAAAAACTTTTGCACGGCTACTTATGTCTTGCGTATGAAATCAAGTCTATTCATCTTTCTGATACAACAAAGAGTGGAAATTAAATGATTACAGTCAGTTAAATAATTTCAAATACTCAGATTCGGCAATAATATCTACCGTAGCGTCTACGCGATCCAAAAACACCTTGCCTTGTAAATGATCACACTCATGCTGAAAAATACGCGCCACAAAACCTTCTAATTGCATCTGTTCAAGATCACCTAAAACATTAATATAACGCGCCTGAATGGTTTTAAATCTGGGTACTAAAGCACGAATTGACGGTACGCTTAAACAGCCCTCCCAGTCTTTTTCTAGCTCAGTACCGACCGCCTCAAACGTAGGATTAAACATCACCGTAGGCGCCATTAAGGGCGCGTTTGGATAGCGTTGATTTGGACGCGAAGCAACAATAATAATTTGTTTCGACACATTTATTTGTGGTGCCGCAATGCCAACGCCTTGGCTAGCCGTAAGTACCGTTTGCATAAGCGTAACGGTTGCTTGAATGGCTTTCTCAGCCACATTATCGACAGGTAACGCGTGGCAGCGAAGAACTGGGTCTCCCAATTGTAAACAGGTGGTGCTAGGTTCATTCATGGTTGGGCAAGCTCTTGCAGTAACTGCGTTTGTGCTTGAATAAAAGGCTCATTGTCGGTTTTAGGTGGGCGTTGATAGGTGCCGTCAGATTGCATCACCCAGACTTGAGAGTTATCGTGAAAATATAAATTAAGATCATCCAAAATGCGCGTTGCTAATTTTTTGTTTTCAATAGGGAAGCATACTTCCACGCGTTTAAACATATTACGATTCATTAAATCAGCACTTGAGGCAAACACTTCTTGATTGCCGTTATTGGCAAACGTATAAATGCGCGCATGTTCTAAAAATCGACCAATAACCGCACGCACTTCAATGTTGTCGGAAATGCCAGAAATACCTGGGCGTAAGCAACAAATTCCACGCACTAATAACTTAATGATAACGCCCGCTTGCGAAGCACGATACAACGCCGCGATGATCTGCTCTTCTACTACGGCATTGACTTGGATAATAATTTTAGCGGGGCGACCGTTTTGAGCATGTTGAATCTCCCGATCAATTTTATCCATTAAGCCTTTGTGTAAGGAAAAAGGTGATTGTAATAATTTATTTAATTTACTCACTTTGCCAAGACTGGTGAGCTGTGCAAAGACGCGACGAACATCTTCACCAAGTTCTTTATCACACGAAAATAAACCGTAGTCTGTATAAATACGCGCTGTTTTAGGATGATAATTTCCCGTACCAAGATGCACATAATTACGTAATTCTTTACCTTCTCGACGCAGCACTAAACACATCTTGGCATGGGTTTTATAGCCCACCACACCATACACCACATGCACGGCTGCCTCTTGTAATTTAGCGGCAAGGTCGATATTGGCTTTTTCATCAAAACGGGCGCGTAATTCAATCACAACCGTAACCACTTTACCTGCTTTCGCTGCTTTAATTAAGGCGGCAACAATGGGTGAATCAACGCCAGTTCGGTACAGCGTTTGTTTAATCGCGAGTACATCAGGTGCTTCGGCTGCTTGGCGTAAAAAATCAACCACGGGGCTAAAGGACTCAAACGGATGATGCAATAAAATATCCTGACGTTTAATGGCAGCAAAAATATCTTTATCCCGACTCAATTGTGCGGGTACTGACGGTTTAAACGAAGGAAATTTTAGTTCAGGGCGATCAACTAACGCATTGATTTCTTGAATTCTATTTAAATTAACAGGCCCATTGACTAAAAATAAACGGTCTTCCGTTAAGTTAAAACGAGCTAATAAAAACGCCACGGTATCTTCAGTGCATTTTGCATCGACTTCAAGGCGTACCTCATTGCCATAATTACGCATCGCCAATTCACCCTGCACAGCCAGTAATAAATCATCAATTGCATCATCATCAACAAAAAAATCACTATTTCGTGTCACTCTAAATTGATAACAGCCCTTTACGGTCATGCCATGAAATAAGTCATCAACAAATTCATGAATAATTGATGATAAAAAGACAAAATCATGTGGGCCACTTTGTGTTTGGTCAGTAGGTAATTGAATTACTCTTGGCAAGGAACGCGGTGCTTGTAAAACGGCACGACCACTGTTACGGCCAAAGGCATCTTTGCCTGTTAAGGAGATAATAAAATTTAAACTTTTGTTTAAAATGCGTGGAAAAGGATGCGCAGAGTCTAAGCCTACAGGCGTTAAAATAGGCAGCAATTCTTCGTTAAAATAATTTTCCAGCCATTTGTGTTGGGATTCATTCCAATCTTTACGGCGAATAAAACGAATATTTTCTTCCGCAAGTTTAGGAATCAGTAAGTCATTTAATACTTGATATTGATCAGCAACCAATTGGTGCGCATGTGCAGAGATTTTACTAAGCTGTTCGCAAGGTGTTGTCCCATCTGGGCTTAAGGTGTTTGGATCGATAATAGCCATTTCAATAATACTGGCCACGCGAACTTCAAAAAACTCGTCTAAGTTAGAGCAAGAAATACACAAATAATTGAGTCGTTCAAGCACTGGGATAGTTTCATTTTTTGCTTGTGCAAGTACCCGTTTATTAAATTCTAATAAACTCAAATCACGGTTAATAATAAGATCTGGCGAGGTGTGTAAGTCGATTTTTTTTTCTATCGAAGTAATATCCATGGTAAGCCTAAAAATAAAAGTTTATGGCATGACGCCAGTGATAAGAAGATGTCTATCTGTGCTTGCCTGACACGTAAAAGGCAGTTGCAGATAGTGTAATTGGTCTGTGATTTCATTAATATTAAACGCCGCTAGCAACGAGTAATAAAAGTCATGTTGTAAAATTGCAGGTTCATTTTTAGCATAGGTCTCGACAAGGTCGTGTGCGTGCTGTTCACTTTCTGGGCGCATTAAATCCATAATGACCACGCGTGTGCCAGATTGAGAAACATGTTTAATAGTTTGCCAGAGGCTGTTTGGATTGGGCAAATGATGTAATAAACTGTTGCTAAAAATAACTTCGTAGTGATTTCGTGGGAGGGCAGCGGTGGGAATATAGCCAGCCAAAAACTGACAGCGCGTAGCCAGAGCAGGTGGGCAGGCGGCTTTTGCATAGTCAAGCATAGGCACAGAGCCATCAAGCGCATCAACATACGCCTGAGTAAAGTGTTGCACAAAGCGAAGGCTAATATCACCAGGGCCACAGCCTAAATCTAAGGCATGGCCACAAAACGCAGGGTTATCAATAAAGTTAATTAGGCATTCAATAAAATGCTGATTTGGTGCGACAAAATCAGCCTCAGCATAGGCTTTTACTTGCGCGGCATCAGTCATTAATTCAGTTTCTAAGCGTCTTTTCATCAGTGTGTTTAATCCCTTGTAAAGCCACGGTTGCCTTGTAGACCACCAGTGTGTAAGGCAATGATTTTAGTGCCAGGCGCAAAATACCCTTGGCGAATAAGATCAAATACACCATACAGCATTTTGCCCGTATAAACAGGTTCCAGTGGAATTGCGTGCTGGCGTTCAAAGGCGGCAATAAAGTGCAGTAATGCAGGCGACGTTTTGGCGAAACCACCAAAATCATACGCGGTGTTTACTGACCAATGAGTATACGTGTGTGGCAGTAACTTAGTAATATCCCGCGTTAAAAATTGTCCATGACGAACCGCAGCAAAGCCAAGCACCTGACACGGTGCAGGCACCGCAGCAATTAACCCTGCTAGTGTCGTTCCTGTTCCACACGGTGCGCATAGGACATCAAAATCTTCAGTGATTTCAGTGACTAATTCGCCGACGCCCAGCAGTGCAAGCGTATGTGCGCCCCCTTCTGGAAGCCAATAATCAGTAGCCTGTAAAGGCATGAACAACTCCGTCGGGGTGGCGTAACGCAACAAACGAAAATCAGTGCGTGAGATAAAATGTAATGTCATGCCCCAGTCAAGCACATCGCGTAAGGTTGGTGTAAGCCGTGCGGGTTGCTCACCGCGAATATAAGCGACAGTCTTGACATGTAAGCGCTGACCAAGATACGCCAACGCATGCAGATGATTGGAATAAGCGCCACCCATACTAATCAGCGTTGTCGCCTTTACAGCTAAGGCATGATTAAGATGATATTTAAGTTTGCGCCATTTGTTGCCAGAAATAATGGAATGCAGGCAATCGTCGCGTTTTAACCACAGCTCTATACGGTGTTGCGTAAGGAGTTCGTGCTTAATTTGGCTTAATGTCGAGGGTGAAAAATGCGTTTCTAACGCCAGTAAAGCAGGATGCAATGAAGTCCTCAAGTGCAGTTTCTCAGGGTAACATAATGATAATAATTGCTTATCGTTGCAGCGGTAAGGTAGCCCTGGGCAAAACGACGTAGCGGCACAGTCGTTAATATTATCAGCGTTACTTAACCGTATTGTCTATTTAATAAAATAGGGTATTTATACTGCACAAGTACATTGTTTGAAGTGAGTCCTTCGGCTATGCTCAGGAGAGCCTTATTGGACCATAAAAAGCTTGGGACAGTTTAGCGGCTAGTTGTTTTTTTTGGGGCGTAAACTAGCTGCGGCTAGTGAAATATAGAAAAAGTGTTCAAGGGATAAATTTAATCATTCTATAATGATATTATTTACTCAATAATGTGGAGAACAATTTTGCAACAGGATGAATTACAACAGATTTTAAGAGGGGTTGACGAGGTTTTAGTTGAGCATGAATTAATAAAAAAACTTGCTGAAGGTCGCCCTTTGCGCATCAAGGCAGGTTTTGATCCCACTGCACCAGATTTACATTTAGGTCATACCGTTTTAATTAATAAATTAAAAACTTTCCAAGACTTAGGCCATAAAGTGCTTTTTTTAATTGGCGATTTTACCGGCATGATTGGCGATCCTACTGGCAAAAATGTCACACGTAAGCCCTTAACAAGAGACGATGTGATCGCTAATGCACTCACCTATCAACAACAGGTGTTTAAAATTCTTGATCCAGATAAAACCGAAGTGATGTTTAATTCCACTTGGATGAACGCCATGACGCCTGCTGATTTAATACAATTAGCAGCAAAACATACAGTGGCAAGAATGTTGGAACGCGATGATTTTAGTAAACGCTTTAAAAGTGGCCAAGCCATTGCCATTCATGAGTTTTTATACCCCTTAATACAGGGTTATGATTCCGTGGCGATGCAAGCAGATATTGAATTAGGTGGCACGGATCAAAAATTTAATTTATTAGTGGGGCGTCAATTACAAGAAGTGTATGGGCAAAAGCCACAAGTAGTGATCACCATGCCTATTTTAGAAGGCTTGGATGGCGTGCAAAAAATGTCTAAATCACTCAATAACTACATCGGCATAGCAGACAGTGCAGAGGAAATGTTTGGTAAAATTATGTCTATTTCCGATCAATTAATGTGGCGTTATTTTGAATTATTAAGTTTTCGTCCTTTAGCAGAAGTTAAGCAATGGGAGCAAAACTGTCAAGCAGGTGAAAACCCAAGGCAGTACAAAGTGCAGTTAGCCCAAGAGATTATTACCAGATTTCATAACGAAGCCGCAGCAATTCATGCCTTAGAAAGCTTTGAAGCACGTTTTCAACGCGGCGCAATGCCAGAAGATATAGAGGAAATATGTGTCGCTATTAATGGTGATACACACAGTGTTACGGCAATTTTAAAAGAAGCAGGTTTAACGGCCAGTACTTCAGAAGCCATGCGCATGATTAATCAAGGTGCGGTTAAAATAGATGGCGAAAAAGTAACTGACCCAAAGATAATGCTACGCGTAGGTAGTCAGCATGTTTATCAAGTGGGCAAACGAAAATTTGCCCGAGTAAGTTTAATAGCGAGCTAAGCGAAGTGTTGCTGGCTGAGTAGTATCGATGTCACCGACGACGCTATTCAGCTAGTAGAGTAGTTTCATACGGGACTTGACAGTTAATCAAAATGTTACTTACATAGTATTTATAGCATCACATGGGACAAAAAGACATTATCTCTAAGCAGATTTTTAAACGCATCTTGATTGATGTGGCAACCCATATTTTCAATTTACACTTAGATACCGTTGAGCTTATTGAAACCGAGCAGCAGCGTATAGAAG
>CAJAQT010000176.1 GCA_903944165.1 uncultured Methylococcaceae bacterium
GGGCAGTTTAGTTGTACTGATGTTATCAGGGGGGGCAGTATTAGAAGCGTATGCTGTGCGCAAAGCGTCGTCAGTGTTAGAAGCCTTAGCCAGTCGACTGCCCACTATTGCACATAAAAAACAATCAGATAGCATTATTGATATGCACACCGACCAAGTCAGTATTGGTGATGTTTTAGTGATTTATCCGCATGAACTTTGTCCCGTAGATGGCCTTGTTATTGAGGGCGTTAGCACGATGGATGAATCATATTTAACTGGTGAGCCGTATTTAATGGAAAAAACAACGGGGTCAGCGGTAATGTCAGGCGCAATTAATGGGACGTCAGCCTTAACAATTAAGGCCACAAAATTAGCCATTGATTCGCGTTATGCAAAGATCATGACAGTAATGGAAAACTCCCAACAGCATCGTCCAACATTGCGTCGTTTAGGCGATCAATTAGGCAGTTATTACACACCGTTAGCGTTAGTTATTGCCTGTCTTGCGTGGTGGTTAAGTGCTGATGAAATGCGCTTTTTAGCGGTGTTAGTGATTGCCACTCCTTGTCCTTTATTAATAGCCATTCCTGTCACAATCATCAGCTCTATTTCCTTGGCAGCAAAACGCGAAATTATTATTAAAAACCCTGCTATCTTAGAAACAATCAGTAGTTGCAGTACCGCAATTTTTGATAAAACAGGTACCTTAACCTATGGCAGACCAGTCTTAACTAAGATTTATCCAATACCAAGCATTGATGAGCGCGAAGTCTTAAGTTTGGTTGCCAGTGTCGAACGTTTTTCCAAACATCCACTCTCTTCAGCTATTATTAATGCAGCAACACACGCGGGCGTGTCTTTAGTTGAAGTGACTGACATAACTGAAGCACCGGGTGCAGGTATGACTGGCGTGGCGGCAAAAAAAACCATCACCATTACCCATAGAAAAAACATGTTGCTAAGCACTGCTGCAGCCAATATGCCGCAGCTACCGCCCGTCTGTGATGGCTTAGAATGCTTGATACTTATTGATAATCAATATGTAGCGACCATGCAATTTCGTGATGAAATACGCGCCGATAGCTCGTCGTTTATAACGCATTTACAACCCAATCATTTATTTAACAAAGTGATGTTAGTGTCAGGCGACCGAGAATCTGAAGTCCGTTTTTTAGCTGAGCAGGTGGGTATAAAACATGTGTTTTATAACCAAAGTCCAGAACAAAAATTAGCCTTAGTTCGTGCAGAAACCGCCAAAGCCAAGACTATTTTTTTAGGTGATGGTATTAATGATGCGCCTGCTTTAATGGCCGCGACCATCGGGATTGCCTTTGGACAAAACAGTGACATTACCTCACAAGCCGCTGATGCGGTCATAATGAATAGTAAATTATTAAAAGTAGACGAACTTATTCATATTGGCAAACGTATGCGCATCATTGCTTTACAAAGTGCAATAGGTGGAATGGGCTTAAGTATTGTCGGTATGGTCATGGCAAGTATGGGGCTTATCTCACCCATAAATGGTGCTCTTGCCCAAGAGTTTATTGATTTATTTGCCGTACTTAATGCTTTAAGAGCCGCCATTCCACCTAAAAATTTAACAGATTTTTAAGTGCTCAGAATATCGGCAGTATAAATAGATAAACAAAAAACACGTTGATCCACATTATTTTTTAACTACACAACATGAGGAATTATTATGGAAATTAGAACCCGTTTATTTGGCGAACAAATCATTGATCCTGACACCATCATCACGTTTCCAAATGGTATTCCGGGCTTTGAAGACAAGCACAGCTACAAATTATTTGCACAAGAAGGCAGTGAAGTTACGTTTTGGTTGCAAAGTTTGGATGACGAAGAATTAGGTTTTTCAGTGGCTGATCCGATTCATTTTAAAATTAATTATTTGTTTGAATTATCAGATGAAGAAGAGCAGTTACTGCAATTGGACGATATTAATGACTTAATGTTGTTATTAATTTTACAAAAAAATAAGAACAGTAATGAGCAACCCGTGATCAAAAGTACATTAAATGCCCCTTTAGTGATTAACACTAAATCACGTTTAGCTATGCAAAAAATCATGCCACATTACGAGCAAAGCATCACCTTAATCCAACAAGCACCAGAAATTAACGTTACTGAAGCATAAAATAAGTAACTATTATCATCGTAGGTACGAATGTATCGTACCTACGTTATTAACACACGGCTTAGTCCAACCACGCAATAATATGATCCTCTAAATCTTCACAGTCTGCTTCTGTAATAGCGATATGGCGCACTGAATGCTTGCTGGTATGAACACTATTAGACTTGCCTGTGCGCAATGGATGCCAATCTGGTAAAGGTTTATGTTGACTAAGTAAGCGATAGGCGCAGGTGCTGGGTAACCATGAAAAACCTGTAATATCATGCTGGCGCAAAGGGATACACTCTGGAACGTAGCTGAGTCGTTGTTCGTACTGTGTGCAACGACAACTTTTTATATTTAATAGCTTACACGCGACATTAGTGAGGGCAATTTGCTCAGTGTCGGCATCTTGCAGTTTATGTAAACAGCATTGACCGCAGCCATCACATACCGACTCCCATTCATCTTCAGTCATTTCATTCAGTGTTTTCGTTTCCCAAAAGTGTGTCATGTGTGGTCAGCCTGGTGTTTGTTTTTTTCTTCAATCCAAAGAGAAAGATAATGTGTGCTTTTATGATGATGATGACGAAGCATTAGACCGGTGATATTGTGCAGACGCTCAGACTCGTGGTGCGTAAGTAACTGATGTATTCGTGTTAATAATAAATCACCAAAATCAGCACGTGTGCAGTGTTGCTGTAAGATTGCAAACCCATGAGTTTGAGCCTCTTGCCAAACCGTGGCATTGTCGTAAAGGGCGAGTGCTGCGTTGGCGAGAGCTTGGGCAGAATCAGCAATTGTCCCGCCCCACGGAAACTCGCCCGCCATAGCTTCCGCACCAATCGATGTTGTTACACTGGGCGTGCCCACGCGCATAGCATCCATTAATTTACCTTTAATACCTGCGCCAAAACGTAACGGTGCTAAACATACACGCGCTTGCTGCATAACGCATAAGGCATCTTCAGCCCGACCTTTTACCAGAAAACCGTGCTGTGGTGCATGAAGTTGGCTGGCTTTGGGCGGTGCATACGCGCCATAAATAAGTAGCTTAGCCTGTGGAAGATGCTTTCTAATTAACGGCCAAATAGCGTGTTTAAGGTATAACACCGCATCCCAATTGGGTTCATGACGAAAATTACCAATGCTGATAAAGTCGTGTCGTTCTGCAAAACTGGGTAATAATGCAGTGCTTACGGGCAGTGTATTTAAAAAAGGACAATACTGTAAAAGGGCGCTTGGGACAGCAAAATAATCTGTTAATAAATGGTATTCAAAATCCGAAATAAATAGGCTTAGATCACAGCGATAAATAGCGGCTAATTCACGCAAGATTAACTCTTCTTTAATTATGCAGTCATGAAGTTGCGCCGCGCTTGCCGTAACGGGATCACAGGACTGGCGCTTAGTTTCATTAAGCGAGGAATGTTGTGTCTTTTTCAATAGTGTATGCCGTGCCTGACGTAAACTATGAAAATCTTCGGTATCAAGTATTCTCAGCGCCGAGGGACAGACTTTTTCAACGCGCCAAGCAAATTGTTCTTCCGTAAAAAAGCGATCAAATAATACGGCTGTTGGCTGTAACTCAGCCACAAAGGCATCAAAGCTAGCATCATTTAGGCTTATTGCTTGTTCGGTAACGTGCCAAGCACTTAAGTTTGCTTGTTGAGCGGTGCGTGTTCCTGCACAAGCAAACACAATCGACCAGTTATCGTTGGTAAATAATTGGATTAATTCAAGCATACGACTGCCCATTGCAGTCGCCGTAGGCTCTGGCCAGACAAAGCCAATAATAAGCAAAGTTAACTTCATGGGGGCTATTTATTAGGTGTAAATTTAATAATCAAATGTGTTAGTGAGTGCTGAAAAACAGCAATTCTCATTATGACTAGCGTGGAAAATACCGAGTCCAATGGGGTTGGCCCTTGCTTAAAAAGGCTAAAGCCTTTTTACTCCTGCTTATAGTGACTCAGGCAGACTGACATACCTCGTACCCTGTATAAAAAATGAAACGTAGGGTACAGCAGCGATAGCGTCGCACTAATCCAAAAGTAATGGAACGATCAGGAACCTGCGCCAGTCCAATGATGGAAAAAAACGTATCAGAGCGAACTTAAAGGAGAAACACTACGCTGACTGAAAGTCAAAAGCTGGTCAATCAGCGGGCATTTAAAAGATGTTTAAGCAATTACTTTATAAGTGGGTTGCTGGGTGCTGTCTTGGCATAATGCACGCAAATAAACAGAAAAAATTGGCTGCCCATAATCATATTTGCCATTAATAAATGTATAGGTTGAGCAATTGCCGGCATGCCTAAGCGATCTAAAGTAATGCCCGCTAAAATTGCGGTGATGATTAAGCTGAGCTGGGTAACGCCAATTTTAAATAACAGATTTGTACGCGATACGCTTTGGTAGAGTTTCCAAACTAACCATATGTTAGTGAATAAAATTAGCGATGAACACGAGCGATGAACATAAAAAATAATGGGGAAATCAGCACGCCAAAATTGTCGCTCAATGTAACTATGCTCGTGGGCAATAAAATCCACTGCTTCTCGTACTTGCGTGCCCATGATGATTTGCACAATAGTTAACAGCATTGCGCCTATTAATACGGGCTTAAAGTATCGGCTTAAGTGACGGCTGTCTAGTTGAGCTAATTGGCTTCGTTGAGAACGAGCAATGGTGTAAATCAATAATGCTACAATCACTAAGGCTAACAGCATGTGCAGCGTAATCATAAACGGCTTAAGATTGCTTGCCACCACCGTTGAGCCCAACCAGCCTTGAAAACCTACCAGAAAAAAACTGCTTATAGCGAGATAGACAATGAGTTTATCGGTGCGGATAAATATCCACGATGACCACGCTGTTAAAAAAATCAATATGCCAATAGTGACGCCAATTAAACGATTTGTGTATTCAGTCCAGGTTTTTACAGGATTAAATTGCGTGTTTTCATAGCCACGTTGGGCATAAATTTCATGATAATTACTGGGTAATTGCGCTTCCTCAGTTGGTGGAATCCATTGTCCAAAACAAGTTGGCCAATCAGGACAGCCCATGCCCGCTCCTGATGCTCTCACAATGCCGCCTGCTAAAATCACAAAATACACGGCAAAAATGGTCAGCGTGCCCAAGCGGCGAAAATTTATAAATGCACGATCAGAAGAGGTCATAAGGGTTATCAGGCAGTAGCCAAAAAATTATTCATTAAAATTATTCATTGATGGATTGACTGGGCAGTAACTGTACTGGAGTTTGATCAATGAGCTGTAAAGGGCTTGTTAAATAATCGGGGTGGTTAATGACCACCACTAAGGTGCAGTGATTTCCTTGCTGGGTAACACTGATAATTTGTCCACAGACAATGGGTTGCAGTGATGCGGTGGCAAGGTCGTTAGTGAATAGTTCAGCTGTGGCGGTAAGCGGCTTAGTGCTGTGACACGTTGCTAAACACAGGCTGCGTTTGCTTTTTCCTAAATAATGGGTACGTGCAACGATTTCTTGTCCTGTATAACAGCCTTTGGTAAAGCTGAGGGCGTCGAGCTTATCCAAA
>CAJAQT010000177.1 GCA_903944165.1 uncultured Methylococcaceae bacterium
CGGTATTGGTTAATAATTGCCAAATTTCCTCGGCTAAATTCTCAGCCGTTGCTTCATGCTGAATAAGCTCCTTAATAATGGCTTTATTGGCAATAATATTAGGCAGGCCAATAAAGGGAATCTTAATTAAACGCTTTCCTAGCCAATACGTTATCGGCGCGAGCTTATAACAAATCACCATCGGAATAGTCAATAGTGCCAGCTCTAAGGTGGTTGTGCCAGAGGTGGTCATCACCGCATCGCAACATTGCATAACTTCATAAGGCGTCCCTTTAATGATGGCGATAGGTAGCGTAGAAGTACGTACATAATTGCTTATTAGCTCATCGGAGATTGAGTTGGCTTGAGGTAAAACAAATTGCAAGGTGGGATTACGTTGTTGCAAGAGTGTTGCTGCGGCAAGCATTACGGGTAGTAAGCGGTTAATTTCATTGGTACGGCTGCCAGGTAAAAGACCCACCACGGGTGCGGTAGCAGAAAGCGTGAACTGTCTTAAAGCCTCGTGTTTTGAGTAATGCAGATGGACTTTATCAACAGAGGGGTGCCCAACATAACGCACAGGAATATTTTCTGCCTCGTAATACGCTGTTTCAAAGGGAAATATCACTGCCATTAAATCAATAACTTTCCCATATTTTTTAACACGACCCGCGCGCCAAGCCCATACTTGCGGACTAACATAAAACAATACTTTAATGCCGTGTTGTTTGGCAAAACGTGCGAGTTTAAAATTAAATTCTTTGTAATCCACGCACACCAGTAAATCAGGTTTTTTTTTGATGAGCAGCGTTTGCATACGCATTAAAGCGCGGCGTATTTCTGGATAATGTTTAATAACTTCTATTACGCCAATGACAGCAATTGCAGAAGAATCATACGTTAAGTCTATTCCAGCAGCAGCCATCTGGCTGCTGCCCATACCCACGCCCTTTAATGCGGGGCATAACGTCTGCATCTCCTTAAACATCGCGGCGGCATGTTGATCGCCAGAAGCTTCGCCTGCACTAAAGGCAACGGTGAACGTTTTGGCAGGCATTAAGACACCTGATGCGTGAGCGTATGACGAATAACAGAGGTGATTTTATCGATGTCAGCCTCGCTTAAAAATGGACAGATAGGTAAGGAAAAACAGTGCTGAGCAATTTTTTCTGTTACGGGCAGTTGCAGTCCTTGGCATGTTTCTTTAAAGACAGCTTGTTGATGTAAGGGTACGGGATAATAAACCGCACTGCTGATCTCAGCGGCCTGCAGTGCTTTCATAATAACCTCACGGTGTTCAGACAATAAAGTATATTGATGATAAACATGAGTGCCTAAGCCATCTTCAACGGGCGGAGTGAGCGGTAAATCAGCTAATAATGTGGTGTAGCGATGAGCAACCTGACGCCGTGCTTGATTATAGTCATCGATACGTTTAAGTTTTGCGCGTAAAAAAATCGCCTGAATTTCATCAAGACGGCTATTATAGCCAACTAGGTCATGATAATAACGTACCTTAGAACCATGATTACGCAGTTGTTTTAGCGTTTCTGCGGTGTCGTCGGAGTGGGTAACGACTAGGCCGCCATCTCCGTAGGCGCCTAGATTTTTACTGGGAAAGAAACTAAAGCCAGCACAATCACCCAGTGCCCCTGTTTGTTGTCCGTTAATGGTGGCACCAAACGATTGCGCACAATCTTCAATGAGTTTGATATTATGTTGTTGGCAAAGTGCGGTTATTGCCGTCATATCGGCAGGTTGCCCAAACAAATGCACGGGCATAATCGCTTTGGTTTTATGGGTGATAGCGTTAGCGATAGCGGCTGGGCAAATATTAAAGGTGTTAGGGTCGATATCAACAAAGACAGGCGTAGCACCTACATATTTAATCGCTTCTGCAGTCGCTATAAAGGTGAACGCGCTGGTAATAACCTCATCGCCCGCACCAATGCCTTCGGCAAGCAAGGCTAAATGTAAGGCGTCGGTGCCAGAAGCCACGCCAATTGCATGACGAACACCTAAATAAGCGGCGACTTCTTGTTCAAATGCGGTAACATTTGGGCCTAAAATAAAAGCACAGCTGTCAAAGGTTTGCGCCAAACCAAGCTCAATTTCATGTTTAATTTCAGCATATTGAGCTTTAAGGTTTACCATTGGGATCATTGTGTCTCCTGCGTACAGAAAGTTAGGTGAGGTGAGTTATGCGTGTGACGGTATTTGAATCGTGCCACTAAAAAAACATAAACCAAGCGGATATTTAATAAAATAGCATTATAACCAATTGGTATATGTTTCAGGTATCAAGATAATGCAGTGTATTAAATTTCACGTTGTAAGGTTTTATAAATAGTTATATGTTATAAATTCTGCTCAGAGTGCTGGGGTATTTTACCCATCTAAATTTAAGCTCATTGGGCATTATAAAAATTTAATCAACAATGTGAGAGTCAATAATATTTATGTTTTCAATTATTCAACGCTTTGTTGTTTTACTTATATTATCAAGTTTTTCCTGCTTAGCATGGGCAGAAACTATTGATAAAAACAAAATAACATTAAATGCTTTGTTACTTCCGTTGCTTAGTTCGCATGTGCGTATTCAAAAAGCGCAGGACGAAGTGGACGCTGAAGTGCGACGAATACAGGTCGCGTGGGGTGGGTGGTATCCAGATTTGGATATGTCGGTAACAGCGGGTAATGAGCAACACAGCAGTGTTGCAACCCAAGATTATTTTGGCAGTGCTAATGTAAAGTTAAACCAATTGTTATGGGATTTTGGTGCTACCAACACGGGTATTGAAAAAGCGCGATTAAAACTTTTGGTTGCAGAGTTAGATTTACAAAAAGTAAAACAAACCTTTATTCTTGATGCGGCATCCGCCTATATTAATTTGCTTAGGGCACACCAAGCACTAGACTTTACTAAGCAATCAGAAACTAATATTCGTAATCAAACAGGGCTTGAAGAGACCCGCGTTGCCAAAGGTGCAGGGTATTCAACTGATGTTTTACAAGCCAAAACACAGTTAGCTGCCGCCATAGCAAGACGGTTAAGAAATGAGCAATCCTTAGTAGAAGCACAAAATTCCTTTAAGGAGTTTTTTGGGTATTTACCTGAAGATTATTCAAAAATGGAGCCAGTCACCTTAAAATCTATTGATCAATTACCTAATAATTTGAATACGTTAATGGATATTGCATTAAGCAATAACTTAGATATTCGCTCCGATCAAATTAAATTAGCCTTATCAAAAAATGATGTTGAATCTGAGCGTTACACTCGCTTTTATCCAAAAGTTAATTTAATCTTAGAAGAATTGTTGCATCAAAATCAACGTGGTACTGCCACCATTGGGCAAACCCAAGATTTTGTTAGTCGAGTAGAAATCAAAATGCCTTTTAACTTAGGTTTTATCGCTTACGACAGTGTAAAAGCCGCCGAGTTAGCCGAGTCAGCAAAGCACAATGCTTTATACGACACCAAAATTATCGTTGAACGTAAAAATCGTGATGCGTTTCAAAAATTGCAAACTGCTCGATTAACTGCCCAATCCTTACAAGAGCAAGCCGATATTGCCGAGGCTTTCTTAGAATTGGCTCGCGTTGAAAGACAATTAGGAAATCGTTCCTTGATTGATATTTTATCTGGTGAGGTCTCTTTAATTAACGCCAGAAGTGATGCAATTTCAGCGCAATACGATGCAATTTTGGCCATTTTGTCATTAGTAGAAGTGATGGGCGCATTAAGTCCTGAAATTTTTACCGAAGCGCAATTTGTTCTTCCTAATAAAGCAGATACCGTTCGTTAATCCCTCATGCGTGAACTCCTACAACGATTATCAGCGTATCGCTTATTAACCCTTGAATTACTGATAGCCTCGTTATTTATTAACTTACTCAGTTTGGCATCGTCGGTTTATGTTATTCAAATATTCAATCGCTATATTTCCTATGGTGTTGATGCCACACTGGTTACCTTAACCACAGGGGTGTGCCTGGCCTTACTGTTTGAGTTTGCTTTTCAACGCTTGCGTTTGCAGCAGGCAGAAAACATCGGCAAAGCACGCAATGAGCAATTACATATAAGCACCTTCACAAATTTAACGCATGCCAAAGCGAGTGCCTTGCAACGTTTATCGTTAGCGCAACGACAAGAATTAATGCAGGCACCCGACACCATTGCAGAAGCATATTCAGCCGCAAATATTGCTACTTTATTAGACTTGCCTTTTACGTTGCTATTTTTGTGTGCCTTGTTTTTTATCTCGCCCATTTTAGGCAGCATTACCGCTGTGTTTATCTTTATTTTTTTTCTGCTAAGTGCGATTAATCAACGGCGCTTACATGCTTTATTTTTAAACTTTAATGAGCTAAACAACAAAACCAAAAGCATTACCCATAGTATTAATCAAGATATTGATACTATTCGTGTATTTGAGCAAAACAAGATGACGCATCAAGCTTATCTTGAAAAATCACGAGATGTACAGGATCTGAAAATAAACATCGCGGATGTGCAAAATTTTACGCAAAGTATGACGAAAAGCGTGCAAGCCTTATTAAGCATTGCGATTTATGCCACAGGAGCCAGCTTAGCCGTGCGCGGTGAGATGGATATTGGGATGTTAGTCGGGGCAAATATTTTAGCCATGCGAAGTCTCTCGCCAGTGACGCGAGTTGTGCAATTAGGCGAGATTTTTGCCAAAGCTTATCAAGCCTTAGATAAACTACAACATTTTGCCTTAGTCGATACAGAACGAGAAGGCGGCAGTGCCTTAGCTGAATTTTCTGGTGCCTTAAGCTTTCATGATGTTGCCTTTACTTATCCAGGCGCAACCAGTCCTTTGTTTGAATCGCTTAGCCTAGACTTGCCGCCTGCCTCAGTGTTGGTCGTAACGGGCGGTAACAGTTCAGGAAAAACAACCTTAGCACGGTTAATTGTTGGCTTATTAGAACCCACGCGGGGACAAATTCTTGCAGACAAATTGTTATTACAACAATTATCGCCGTCATGGTGGCGCACGCAATTATGTTATATGCCACAACTTGCCCATTTTTTACCAGGCACCATACGCGATAATTTACGTAACACACACCCTGCAATCACCGAAGCACAACTTAACTCTGTGATTACCGACGCTGATTTAGCTGACTTTATTGATACCAGTGCCGAAGGTTTAGAAACGCAACTTAGCAATAACGCCGACAATTTAACCTATGGACAGCAGCGACGTTTAGCACTGGCACGAGCCTTAGCTACCTTTGGTCAAGTGGTTATTTTTGATGAGCCGACCGAAGGCTTAGATCAACGCGGATGCCAATGTGTTTATAATTTATTGTTAGAGCTGTCACGACAAGGACGTACCTTAATTGTTTTTTCTCAGGATCAGCGTATTGTCAAAAGTGCACCGCGTTTATTAGACTTAAATGTCAAGCCTGTTCCACAATTCACCGTCAAATAAGCTCATCATCATGAGCACCCTTCAGTTTTTTAGCAGACAGGCAAGCAATGATTTTTGACACATTATTTAAAGCGATTGACTGGGTGAGTGAACGACTAAAAAGCGTACATTACACCTCATCACGGCTATTGCTTTGGCTATTTATAGCACTCAATTGTAGTTTTATTCTCTGGGCGACCTACAGTCCTTTGGATATTGTCAGTCAGGCATTAGGCGAAGTTATACCCTCAAGCCAAGTAAAAACCGTGCAACATTTAGAGGGCGGAATTATCCGAGAAATTTTAGTCAGAGAAGGCGAACGTATAAAGCAAGGACAAACCTTAGTCACCTTAGAAAGCACGGGTAATCTTGCCGATGTTAATGAAATCACCATTCGTTTACAGGCAGCTAAAATCAAATCGATACGCTTAAAAGCAGAAATTAATGAACAAAAACACCTTCACTACGGTGCTGAGTTTGGTGATAAAGCGCAAGAGGTTATCTCGCAAAGTATAGAATTGTTTAATACGCGGCGCAGTCGTTTGCAAAATGAAATGGACGTACAGCAACAATTAATTGAGCAATACCATTATCAATTACAAGAAATAAGTGCGCGTTTGGTGGCTAATAAAAACACCCGTGGGTTATTAAATGAAAAAATTTCAATCAGTGACGGCTTATTAAAACTAAATATTAATAATCGTATGAATCATTTGGCGTTATTAAAAGAAGCCAGTGATTTAGATGGGCAAATAAATGAAGCCTTAGCCACCGAAAAACGGATTGCCGCCGCCATTGGTGAAGCAGAAAATCGTTTAAAATTAGTAAGTAATTCATTTATAGAAAAAGCCCGTGAAGAACTGCGCGACATGGATAACACCATCGAAATGTTAAGCAGTAAGCTACAAAAAGATGAAGATAATTTGCGCCGCATGGTTTTAAAAGCACCTGTGGATGGCACAATAAAATCTTTATTTGTCACAACATTAGGAGGAATAGTGCCACCAGGTGGCGCGTTATTAGACATCGTGCCAAGTGATGATCGTTTAATTATTGAAGCTAAATTATCAACAGAAGACATTGGTTACGTGCATACCGGACAACAAGCAAAAATTCGTCTTACTTCCTCAGATGCCAGTCGGTTTGGACATATTGACGGTGAAGTTGTAAATATCAGTCCCGACACTATTACCACCAAAGAGGGCACGTCTTATTACAAAATTAAAATCAGCGTCGCACAAAGTTATTTTAAACATAACGCCGAACGCTATGATTTGTACTCAGGCATGCTAGTGCAATGCAATATTATTACGGGTCAGCGTACCGTTATGGATTATTTGGTTGAACCTTTCTTAAGTAAATTAAATACGCCCTTAAGTGAACGCTAACACAACAAACGTCTTGACTACGCAAAGAGCTTAAGTGTTTGGTTTGTCATGATCTGGACTTGGCATCGCTGCCCACAATGAAGTTTTGAGGCTTTAGTCGCAGCTTAAGAACTTAGTGTCGTGGTCAAGTTTTATCACCAGTCACTCCTTAGCATTTTTCTACGTTCCTCAGCATCCAATACCTGACTACAACTATCCCAATCAATATTAGTCACCTGACTATAACGCTCATCAAACGGATGGCGTTTTGGAATGCTGCGAATTTTACGTTGTGCCTCCTGTTTATCACCAAGGGCAATATCCACCCAGGCATCTTCTAGGATGTCCGGCACTTGCCCAAACAACTCAAAAATATCTTCCAGGCGTTCCGATAACAACTCATGAACCCGGTCTTCCACTGAGTCGCGGTAGCGCATGTTATAGAGCAATACCTCATCA
>CAJAQT010000178.1 GCA_903944165.1 uncultured Methylococcaceae bacterium
ATGCGTCAAGCAGAAATGATTGCTGAGGAACTCACCGCATAGCCCACTCAGCTGATAAATTACCCATCCAACATTTAGTAATTGAATTTATATGAATAATCTCTTTAAGGCGCGGACATGGATGTAAATGCTGCGCGTATCGACAACGCCTGGATGCAGTATGCTTTGCGTTTAGCGCAACGGGCGGAAGAGCGTGGTGAGGTGCCGATTGGTGCGCTGTTGATTAAAGATGAACAGTGTCTTGCTGAAGGCTGGAATCAGTGTATTGGTTTGCATGATCCCACTGCACATGCTGAGCTTGTTGCCTTGCGTGAAGCGGGGCGGGTGCTGGAAAATTATCGCTTACTTGACACCACCTTGTATGTCACCTTAGAACCATGCGTTATGTGTATGGGGGCCCTTATGCACGCACGCGTTAAGCGCTTGGTTTTTGGTGCCTATGATCCCAAACGCGGCGCGGTGTGTCATGCCTTGCAGTTAGCAGAGGCACCGTTTTTAAATCATAAAGTCAATTGGCAGGGCGGCGTGTTAGAAGCAGAATGCGCTCAACTGTTGAAAGCATTTTTTCAGCAGCGTCGTTAACTGTAATGACAGCATTGCCGACTTGACAATAACTTCCGCCTCCAAACAAGCACAGCTTGTGCTTAGCTCACTACCGTCGGCAACGCCGAAGATTTTACGGTTTTTTTACCACTTAAAGTTTTGATAATTTCTTCCAAAGGCACCAAATTTAGCTTCATGCGAAATAAAATTTCATTGTTTTCAAGCAAGCCAAAGCACTCATAGGTGCGTAATAAAATAGTCGTGTGATGCAGCGTATTTTCTTTAGATTCGGGTAATTGTTTGACCAAAATGTAAATTTTGTCATTATTTTTAATGCGTTTAACTAACCACCGATCCACAGAAATATCATGCGAGGTGTACACCATTGGATTGGATTTAAAATCATGATTTTCTAGCAAGGCTTTTTCTAGTAACACGCCAGACGTTAAGCTGCATGGAAAAATCTCGGGATAATTGGCCATTTGCGTGAGTTCATCAAAATAATCCGACTGCTCTGCCAACGCCCCAGATAAAAAGTTTTTAACATTGCCGTTATGCATTCTTTTGCGTTTTAAAAAGAAATCGCCGTCCATCACAAAGGATTTATCTGGCAACGAGGCTAAAGCAGGCAAATGATCAAACTGAGTGTCGGCTAAAAATAATGGGGTTTTGGTTTCTTTTTTATAGCCTAATAAAATTGTTTTACCTTGAGATTTAATCGTCACCCGATTGGTTAACGTTAAATCAGGGATGGTATTAATCAAGGTTTTTTTGATTTCTAAGGAAATATCCTGACGCGGTCGCAGGGCATTCACAAAATTAATCTGATAATTACTATAACGTAGCTGTTTATCAGCAATAATTTGATCTTCGTGCTGCGCTTCACGATATAAACGCATTTGATATTCTAAAAAAGTATTCAATTGAAACCCAAGCACAATTGGACCCTTAAACGGATTATGGGTGATTTCTAACCATTTGTGTTTGTCATGAAATAAATTAAAGTCATCTGTTGCATTTCTGGCAACCTCTATATGAATTTGTTCAAAGGTAAACAAAGGAATTTTCATGGGTAAATAATCATTATTTTTAAACATTACGTTTCATGTTAGTGCATTTTTTTAGCTGTGAAGTACATTTGCACGCAACAGCCAGACGATGGCTGCTAAGTAAATGCTTATACGTTTATTAACATTATGGGCTCTCAGTATAGGTCTCTACACGGCTTTTTACCCTAATTAAAACAATTAGTTACAATGATGCTAAGCCCCCCTCTCCTGTTGGAGAGGGTTGGCTATCCGTGGGAACAACTCTCGCACTTAAATAAATGCTCCTGCCTATTGTTTCATAATTATCACGGCTAACGTAACTTCATCAAAAAACACCGCACGGTGCGCGGGCTATTTTAATTAAGGAATGAGCCTGAAATAAAGTGAACAACTGTGTGCCTCGCAAACTCCCCCTTTTTCAAACGGGGAGGTGAACAGTGACCATTACTTTAATTGTTGCCATGATCTACGACCTAATCCGCCTTCAGCAGCGTGGCTTTGTTGTTCGGTTAATTGCGTCATTGTGCCCGAAGAGCCGCCGAACAACTTAACATCGTAATCGGTTTTGGTAATGATTGCTGAGGCTTTAGTCATGCCATTTTGTAAATTAATAGCTGACGCATTATGGCGTTGTCCTTGCCAATTAAGCTGATCATTACTGTCAATACCTTGATTACCATTCACATCAAATTGACTTGCGCCGGTTAACTCACTGCCCTTAAACGCATTGACCTCAAATAACCACGATTGTCCGCCTGCACTGCATGAATCTGCATTAGGAATGAAGCTAGAAATAATCACCACGCCCTTGCGTACCACGGGCGCACTGATTACACGCTCACCACTTGCAACCTGACCACCCGTTAATAAATCTAACACCCAACCTTGCTTAAGTGGACTTAAGGTGGTGCAGCCTAGGCTACTAGCCTTGTAACAGACAGGATTACTAGAGATAAGACGAATTGGCGCCGATGTGGGCGCAGCTGCACCTTCATAAACAATGCTCTGCGCTTGCAGGTTTGCACGTTGCCACAGTGGCTCGCGTGTAATCGCTCGACCATCGTCCCACACCCCGTAAAAACTATGCACCTGCGGCGTTGTCCCGATTAATTTATCTTCGGTCGCGTAGTATTTACCCGTACCAAAATACACCATGACCCCCTGACCATTTTGATCAGAGCCTGCCTCGGCCACCGCTCCTAACGCAGGTTTACTGGTAATGGCTTGCCGTTGTGGACTGTCTGCCGACGCGCAATCACCGCCTGCTTCACATGCTACCAGCAGTAACGATGCCGACCACTCCGACACCGTGCCAGACAGTGCAAACTTCCAGAGATTACCTTTTAAATCACCTGCATACACGGTATCCACACTGCGATCATTATCAGTATCCACCACTAAAGGAGAAGATAAACCATTGCCGCCGCCCGTGCCAACTGGAATTTTTTTAATCAGCTCGCCCGTTAAGGCATCCAAAACAAATAACACCGCCTGACCCGCATCGCTTTCATAACCATTACCCAGAAGCACCACCCAGCGTCCATTTTGCATTCTTACCACACTCGGTTGGGCAAAGGTGTAGCCTAAATCGGCATCTTCATTCGCAGTAAATTCCCATAACACATTGCCTTGTCCAAAATTGCTAGGATTCGTGACATCCAAAGTAAATACCGCTCGTCCACCTGCGCCCGTCGTGCCAGCTAACAGCGTGCGCCAGCCTGCGCCCAACGATTGTCCGTCATACACATCACCCACACCAAGTTGCCCATCAACATAATAATGATGCGTATAGGTAGGGGAGGTTAATTTACTTAACTGTGGGAATAAAGCATTGGGAATATAGGCAAACAATTCACGACCTTGCCCACTTGCCGTCGTATCAAAGCCATGCAGCATGCCATCATTTGCCCCGACATACACGGCTGACGCTAATGATGTTTTACTTTGCACAAAGGTTTTATAACTATTGCCACCGCCTGCGCTGGTAGGCAAGGACGTATAGCCAAAATTTTGTTGCCCAACAAAAACGGGGTCAGAATTAACAATATCACCCAACAGGCTGCGTCTATCCCTAAACTTCCCTCCGTTTTGTGACTGTAACTCTTGAGTGCGTTCGCCACGTAACCAATTTAACCGCGCTTCACCCAGCGCATCTTGACTCAAAGACAAGGTATTAAGGTAACTTTGCTGCTGGCTGGTTAAGGACGCTGCCCCGCCATCGCTCCACTTAAAGGGTAATCCACGCGGCATTCCTAATGCGGCACTTGGGTTGTAAGTATAGATAACGCGGTCAGTGGGGTTAGGCAGTTTCAGCGAGGCTTTCCAGCGTTCAGCTATTACCGCGCTGGTCACATCAATTTTATTGGCAATTAATTCGCCACTCCAGTCACTGGAATCAAACGTTGCTTGATACATATCCAACTCAGCACTTAACCGACTTGAGTTTGCGGTGATGGCTGTGGTTGAACTTACTGCACTCATGGCTTTAGCAAAAGCCCGACTTAATTGCTCAGGCAAGGTGCCGGCATTGGTCACTAAAAAATAATTATCAGGTACGCCATCATCAATGCCATTAAGATTATCCCATTCACTCAACTCCAGCATGCCATTACTATTACTGTCTGCGCTGCCCCATTTTGCTGCATACCACAATGGATCATGGTTAATAAAACGTGCCGAAGCTGTGCTTCCTGCGGTAAACGTGCGCGTGGTAATAATGGGTAACGACACTCTATCCTGCCAATTACCTCCTGGCGTTTGTCCTGGCGGGGTATCTAAAAAATAATCAGGATCGTTTAATAAGGACGTATCACGATCACGCACTTCCAAATACATACCATCGTCTGTGGTACCTGAAATCACATAACCAATATGCTGGATAATACTGCCAGCGGCGTACATAGAATCCAGCTTAATCTCTACCGAATCATCATCTTGAACGGCAAAGGTGTACGCAACAATCGCATCCATATCATGATCACCCGCTTGTTCAACAGAGCCATAATTGATACGAAATTTGCCATACGCACGGCCAGAGTTAATTCGAGAATCTTGATTGTTTGGCTGCGTATTAGCCATTTTTTCAACATAAAAATCAACGATTTGATTGGTGGGTTGAAAGCCTCCTCGCGCCGTATTAATCGCCACACCATTGATAGCGCCCCCCACTGATTTGGCAAACGGCACTAAGGTGATTTTTTGTCCTTGAGCGAGAGGAATTTCAATTCTGGGTAATGTTGAGGCCATCGCCACCGTCAAGGTGGTGGCGGTTTGTGCACCTAGCGTGGCATGTAAATCAGTCTGCTGCCCATACAATGCCACACTACCAGCGTAATAACCGCCAAGCTTGGTGGGTTCTTCAGGTGCCATCCCACGAATACTTTTAAAACTACTGACCGCTTTTGCCGTGGGTGCGCCATCAGCAAGTGTTCCAGACTGTCCAATAAATACCGAACTGCCCTCGCTTTCGCCTGCCCAAAGGGTATCCGCTAACACGCCCACATTAAGACCCGCTAAATCACCTGTAAAGTTCTCGAAATAACTGCCCGGCAACTGATCGGTATCATACGAGGGATTGACATCACCTATTACTATTTGCAAAGGCTTAGCACAACTTAAAAAACCACCGCCGCCACTCGCTTGCGAGGCATAAGGATCAATCCAGGCAGGCAACGGCAAACCTAACCGCGCATCAGCATTGCCAGAACTATTAATTGCAAACGCACTGGACGGCGCGGCTTTACCTGCAAAATAACGTAAACCTTCATACATCATTTCTGCCAATGGATTGCCCCATTCAGCTGCTTCGCCGTCACTAATCGGCCCCAGCAAATTCCAGCCCGATGTATAGCTGTAAGACGCATAATCAAAGGACTCAATACGCAACTTATTTAAGGTGCTGACAATGCCCTTCACCGAGCTAATAAACTGTCCAGTATTAGCATTTACTTCATTACGAAAAGACTCGATATTCTTTCTTAACACACCACCCGAGGTATTTTTTTGGTAAGAACCCGTCAATAAGCCAAAGGCCAGCGCATCGTTTTCGCCATATTCATGCAATAAGCCAGTGGGTTTATAAATCATGGTTACGCCGTCGTTATAAGGTTTGCAATTGGACTCCAACTGTCCTGCCACGCACACCCTTACCCGCACCGAATAA
>CAJAQT010000179.1 GCA_903944165.1 uncultured Methylococcaceae bacterium
ACGCGATTATTTAATTCGTGGTTTGTCCCCTAAAAACACTAACATTAATAACGTAGAGACGCGATTTATCGCGTCTATTTTCGCGAGGTTGTTTGATAACGCGCTGTGCAGTATAAAAACGCGATAAATCAAAGACGCGATAAATCGCGTCTCTACGCTTAAAATATCATTAGCAGAAGCCATGTTTAAGAAATCACTATACGATAAAAAAACAATATTAAACGTGCTTTCTGCTATTGATAGCCCTAACAAGGTGGTCATTCAACTTTATCTTTAAAATCATTGTCATCAATTTTATTAAGATATAGATTGGCTTGTTTTTTGTTTTCTCTTAAATTGAATAAACGATATAAATCAGCAAGAATGCCATTAGTGCTACGGAGTTCTAAATATTCTTTTTCATCTAATCGATCATCTTTATCACCAAGCAATGAATTAAGCTCAGCATCGTTTAGATTGTAATTAAAAATTGTTTCAATAGATTTGCTTTTAAGTACCGCACTCATAACCACCTCCAAAAAACAGATGACAAACAATACCACAACACAAACTTAGGTTAGGTATTTGCTAATTTAACCGCATTACTAGGGGCTAATAATACGGTTTGGGATAAGGTTGTACATGTGTTTATGCCAAAAACAGCCAACTTATTTATGGAGATTATGCTTCATGTTTAAAAATACTGAAGACTATTTTGGCACAAAGTCACGGAAGCGTTTTATCCAAACTTAACCGTATTATTTAAGGATACAAAAACAGAGCTGGATATCGCCTTAACGCCAATTAAAACCGATTTAGCGGTGTTAAAGGCGGATTCAGTTACTTTAAAATGGATGAGGGGTATTTTACTTGGTGGTGTTATGTCGATTATTGTTAAGTCATATTTTTAACGTTTGACATAGAGGGCTATAAAGCAACGACGCTGACCCTATTTATTTTGGCTTTGTTCAAGTCACATTAAGAATCCTCTAAAAACTTTGTTATTTATGTTATTCAAAAGCCTTTAAGATAGCGACGATAGATTAATTGATAAATTGATTAATTAAGTGCCTCGATGTCTGCACCTCAGTGCTTGACTTTATTTTGATCATTTCCACTTCGGCTTATGAATACTCATTTTTTTGCGAAAATTATTCCGACTGATCCTGTAAATGTACCTCTGAAAAATAAAATTTTCTCAGTGTTCGCGTGTGCCTTTGCCATTTTTTGTATTGCTACAATTAGCCATGCGGCTCAGCTTGGCCCTGCTTACCCAATTATTCTTGCGTCTATTGGGGCATCTATCGTGATTTTACTGATTATTCCCTCTAGTCCACTTGCACAACCTTGGCCGTTAATAGGTGGACAATTAATGTCTGCTTTCATTGGCGTATTTTGCGCCAACAATATTAACGACATTGCCCTTGCTGCCAGCTGTACCGTGAGTTTAAGTGTCTTATCAATGCTAGTTTTTCGCTGCCTGCATCCACCGGCAACCGCCACGTCGCTCACGCCATTAGTGGCAGGTGCGGCGTTAACCCCCATTGGTTATGGCTTTGTGTTAATGCCTGTGGCAATTAATGTTGCGATAATTTTAGTGATCGCGATTATCATCAATCGCTATATATTGCACTTACCCTATCCGCAAGCATTTTCCTCGCCTAAGTCAGGACATCAAAAAAAGCTTAAACCACTTGATATTAGTGCCTTTACCGAAGCAGAGCTTAATGAGGCGCTCGCAGAACAAGACACGTTTTATGACATATCACCGAGTAATTTAATGCAATTACTCAATTTAATTCAGCACAATCATGTGCAAAATCAGCTTAATCCAACGCTGTGTAGTGACATTATGGATCCCGCACCTATAACGGTAGAATTTGGCACCGAAATTGAAGATGCGTGGAGAATAATGCATCGCCATCGTTGCAAAGCTTTAATTGTTGTCAATAAAGCCCAGCATTGCCTTGGCATCGTGACGTGGAGCGATTTTTTTAAATACGTAAACATTGATGAGCCTCAACCTATTGCCAAACAACTCCTTCATTTTTTACGCAGAACCCCTGACGTCACTGCCCACAAGCCCGAAAGTATTGGGCAAATTATGTCTTCCCCAGTCACCGTAATGCACGCAGAGCAACCGATAGTAAGCCTTATTCCTACCATGTCATTACCAGGCTTTCGGCAATTACCTATCGTTAATGATGCAAAAAAAGTAGTGGGTATGATTACTCAAGCGCAACTTATCAATGCTTTATTTCAACAAACACTGACCGACACGCGTAACAGACTGTGAACGTATTTTTTATTCCCCTCATTCGATAAACGCATGACAGGTTGTTAGCAAAGGGCACCCAAAGGGCATCAAGGGTTAGGGGCGATTTTTAAAATAAATCCCCCTTCCGCCCCCCACGCAAGCCCGCCCCCTTTTTCAAAGAGGGTGGTGAAGAGTTGCCAATAAGTTAGTTAAAAAACAATGGCTTAATAATAACGAACGCAACATTATCTGCGCCAACGATGATACGCAACAAGCAAGCGCAGCCCCCACTTCGGCATAGTGGTACGCCGCCAAACTCCGGCAACGTATTTATTGGCTTCAGTGTAAGTGGGATAACTGTGCACCGTTCCTAATATCTTGCCTAGGCCCAAGGCATTGTTCATTGCCAACACAAACTCAGCCAGCAACTCTGAGGCATGTTCACCGACAATACTTACCCCTAAAATAGTGTCTGAATGGGGCTTCGTTAATACTTTAATAAACCCAGAGTTAACGCCATCGATAATTGCCCGATCTAAATCAGCCAAATCATATCGATGCACCCGATAGGCAATTCCTTGCGCGTGTGCGCGTTGCTCATTCAACCCTACAAACGCCAATTCTGGCTCGATAAATACTGTTCGGGGAATGAGTTTGGCATTGAGACGAAATTTTTTGAACGTACCAAAAAGGGCATTCATTACTGCATACCACGCTTGATGAGCCGCTGCATGTGTTAATTGCTCGGGGTTAGATACATCACCGCAGGCAAAAATATGCGCATAATTTGTTTGTTGAAAGCCATTCACGGCAATGCTGCCTTGCTTAGATAGCTTAATACCTAAGGCTTCAAGCCCGTAGCCTTCGGTATTTGCAATTCGTCCTACGGCTAATAAGATATGATCAACATCCAACCGTACCTGCTGCCCTTCACATTCTGCGACAACACACGCCACGTTAAGCGACCTATCAATCTGTTTAACTTGATAATTAAGATAAACTTGAATGCCCTCGTGCTGAAAGCGTTGCAACACAAAGGCGCTCACGTCCTCGTCTTCATTAGCTAATAAACGTGCTGCGCGCTCCACAAGAATGACCTGACTCCCTAATCGCGAGAAACACTGCGCCATTTCACAGCCCATTGGCCCGCCTCCTAAAATCAACAGGCGACGCGGACATTCTCGTAACGTCCATAAGGTCTGCGAGGTTAAAAAAGCACCTTCGCTTAAGCCAGGAATCATCGGTACAATTGGTCGTGCACCTGCGGCAATCACAATCGAACGCGTAGTTATTTCGTGGACTTCGCCCGTTGCTAAGCTTACCTCAACATGCCAAGGTGACGTCAAACGCGCCGTGCCAGTAAGCACGGATACTCCCAGCTTGGTGTAACGTTCGATGGAATCGTGCGGTGCAATCTGCGCAATCACTTCCTGAACCTGAGTCATCAGCTTTGCAAAATCTAGCTTAATAGGGGCATACTCGGTTGCTACGTTAGCTAACTGGCGTGAATTAGCCAATGTTTTAGTCAGATGAATTAATGCTTTTGAAGGCACACATCCCGTATTTAAACATTCACCGCCCATCGCGTCTTGTTCAATTAAGATGACTTTTGCTTGTGCAGCGGCGGCCAAATACGCCGCCACTAAGCCACCTGCGCCGGCACCAATGACCACTACATTGGCATCAAAATGTGCGGGTTTTTGCTGGTGATTATGCTGATTTTTTGCGTTCAAAAAAACGTCCTCCTAAAGAAATAAACCAAGGTAATAAGGCCACGACTAAAAAAGCACCCCAGACGCGCACTGATAGCACATCAGATAACTGCCGCAACTGTGCCAACTGCGTTCCTGCATTGATATATACCAGCGTTGCTGGCAACATTCCTAACTGACTGACCCAGTAAAATGTCCACACCCGCATGTTGGTTACCCCCATAACGATATTAATCATCACAAAAGGCATGATGGGCGCTAACCGTAAGCTGAACAGATAACGCGCTCCCTGCTGCGCAACACCGTCGTTAATTATCTGAAAATACTTTGCAAAACGCCGCACCACCAGTGCTTGAAAAAACCACCGCGACATTAAAAAAGCCAACGTTGCGCCCACACTTGAGGCAAACGAAACCAGCAGCGTTCCCCAGTGCAAACCAAATAATAAGCCGCCTACTAACGTTAGCACCGCAGCACCCGGCAACGATAAGCCCGTGACCAACACATAAAGACAAAAATACCCTACACCTGTTGCCAAGAAATGTGCTTCACGATAAGCAAGCAACGATGCATGTTGAGCTTTAAGCGTAGCCAACGACAGCAGAGCTGAGCTATCGATGATGACAAACACTGTCACAAACACTGTTAATACCAGCACTGCCAGCACAGGTTTTAACCAAGGCTGATTGGTTTTATACCGATTTTTTATCTCGGTTCTCAACAACACGCACCACTCGTTGAGGTTTCTTGAATGGATAAGCTTGGCGTACAGTCAAATAAGCCAAAATGTCGTTGTTTATCACCCAAAAATTGAAAATGCGCAGCATAACGACTGGCTTTGAGCATATCGTATGTATTGCCACACACGCGCATAGGTCGACCCGTTTCAAAATAATGATGGTCATCAAAGACGAACGCATGGGGTTGCTCGGACACCGTTCCTAAATAACACGCCACCTGACCATAGTCTTCACAGCGATCTTCCAAGGGCAATTTAAACGCACGCACTGTCACTGAACGAAAATTGACCATGCCAATTTTGGCCGCCACCTCGGCATCATCGATGCTAATGGCTTGCGAGGAAACTACCCGAAGATCAGGGCAATTTAAGGACGCAAGTAAACGCCGAAAATCTTCCCAATACCAGGCACCAGCTAAACACTCGCCTAATAACACGGGGTCTTGCTGTAATGCAGTCGGCACACGTCGATCTGCAAATACATCAGAAAAGTACAATTCGCCCCCTGTTTTTAGCACACGAAAAATTTCTGCCATGACTTTTGGTTTATTGGCAGATAAATTAATTACACAATTAGATACCACCACATCAACACTTTCATCGGCAATGCCAAGCGCGGCTAAATCTTCTATAAAGCCATAGCGAAAGTCTACATTAGCATAGCCAAAACGCTCGCTATGCCAGGCTTGATGCTGCGTTGCTACTGCCAATTGTGCTTCCGTCATATCCACACCCAACACCTGACCATTCGCGCCCACTAATTGCGCCAATACATAACAATCACGTCCTGCACCACAGCCTAAATCGACAACAGTTTGATCACGTAACACGGGTGGTAACGGCGAGCCACAGCCATAAAATTTGGCTTGAACTTCAGGATGCACATTGGCCATAAGTGATTTTAAATAGGTTGGCACGGCATCAATGTTGCAACAGGCACTGGTTTTTAAATCGTCACTAGAGTGTAAAACTTGCCCATAATAATGCTGAACAGCAGCATTCGTTTCATTTAAAAGTGTCATGGTCTTTTCCTAAGGAGGTATAAAAATAGGTTATTCTACTAAGCGTTATTCAGCTAACACAGTTATTTCTTGATGAAGCTATCGTCCTAAAAAAACCAAGCGTTACAAATTTGATTATCCAATCTATCAATGACAAGATATACAAAGTAAACCCTAAAAATGCAGCTTAGCTAAACATAACGTCACTAAGGCAACGCACAAGTAGTCAGTCTTTTTTCTTTTAACTTGAACTAAAGCGATCCAGATTTTAATCCTTCTACTTATAAATTGAGAGCTACTCATGATTCAACTAACGTTAAAACAAGCCAATTTAATCATCAATACCGCAATACATATCGCCCGAGAATTAAACTTAGCGCCGTTAACCGTTGTCGTACTGGACGCTTCTGGACATTTAAAAGCCCTTCAACGTGAAGATGGTGCCAGCATGATAAGGCAGCAAATTGCTACAGCAAAAGCCTGGGGAGCAGTAAGTATGGGCGTTTCTTCACGCAGTTTGGCATCGATAGCAGAGCAACGACCTGATTTTATGAATGCTTTGGTGGGTATTGCTGAAGGCAAAATAATGCCAGTACCTGGTGGCGTGTTAATAAGAGATTCCGAAAATAATTTATTAGGCGCCGTTGGCATCAGTGGTGACGTGTCTGATCAAGATGAACGCTGTGCAATAGCAGGAATTGAAGCGGTAGGTTTTTTTGCTAGCATTTAGTTTGTAGCGGCGTGTTGATTTTAGAGTAAGTGCTTATGAATTTAAGTATTTTTTGCGTAGTGTTTGTGTAGGCTTTCTAAAATCATGTCGAATCATTGCTAGAATGATGTTTGATAGTTCGTGTTGGGCATGGATGCCTATAAAAGCTTTGATAAAAATAGCGATTCCCCGAGTATGTTTTTAGCTTCTTCAAAATAGGTAGACTTTTTGGCATCGATGTTGGAATTTAATCTGTTGAAACGGTTTAAAAAGCCATCTTGGTTTCGAGTTCGGTGTCATTAAATTCTTGGAAAACATGTTGTCGTGCACTGGTCTGTTGAGGCGTTAACAGGTGCACCGTTGCGCAATACTTTCTGGTTAAAATAACTTAGCGTGCTAGTAGGAATAATATTGCACTATAAAAAGTTAATACTCATAATTCTGTCAACATTATATTTGAGAGCGTTATGAAAAATTTTTGGCAGTTAAGCTATTTTCTTTTACTGATTTGTGCAATATCAATGCTGCCAGTGAAGGGAGGATTTGCCGCTAACGCAACCCTGCTAGCGGCTGACGCTGATGATTTACGGCATTTTACGCAGTCTAAAAATAAGCGAACGGGTAACTTAAATTTTCTTGCTATAGCGCGAGGATATGCTGTTCAGCCGCCCCTTAGTTTGCGGGCTAAACCTACTAAAGAACACGTGGCGAGGTCATTTTTAGCGGTGTATGGTAAGCATTTTGGTTTGCAAAATGAAGCGACTGAGCTAATGCTAATAAAAAGTAAAGAGACTAAGGATGCTAGAAAAATTAGTCGCTTTAAGCAAATGTATAAAAACCTCCCTGTTTATGGCGGCGAGCTAATCGTCGATGTGGATAGCACGAACTCACTGCGCTCAATTAATGGCAATATTGCCTCAAGCATTGCTGTTTCAACTTTTCCGACTGTCGCCGTCAAGCAAGCGCAAAGAGTCGCTTTGGCGGTTGTTGCCAAACAGTATCATGAATTTTCAACTGCTCTTGAGGTCAGCAAGCCTGAGTTAGTTATTTTTAATGCACATGTCGCCGGCATGAATGGTGGTAATGAAAACCTGTTGGCGTGGAAGTGTGTGGTGAGCAGTCGTTCTTCAGCTTTTATCACCTCTAAAGTAATTAAAGAGCAGGTCTTAATTGATGCGCACAATGAGAAGATTATTAATCATTTTACGCTTATCGCTGAGGCAAAAAATCGCTTAACCTATGATTATCAGCATTTAACCACTGACCCTATTCTTCTGCGCAGTGAAGGACAGGATAATATTAACGATGTTGATGTTGATAATGCCCATAACTTTGCTGGCGATACCTACGATTTTTATTTATCTGAGCACGCTAGAGATGGTATCGATAATGCGGGCTTAACGCTTAAGTCTTATGTTCGTTATGCTACAGGTTTCTGTAATGCCTTCTGGAACGGTACAGAGATGACGTATGGTGATGGCTGTGCCATTGTGGTGGATGATATTGTGGCGCATGAATTAACTCATGGGGTGACTCAATATGAGTCAAACTTAATTTATCAAGGTCAGTCAGGCGCGATCAACGAAGCATTTTCTGATATTTGGGGGGAGTTTGTTGATTTAAGCAATGGTCAGAGTACTGATACTGAGGATGTGCGTTGGCTTTTGGGAGAAGATAATTCCATTGGTGCATTTCGTAGTATGAAGAATCCACCTGACTATAACCATCCTGATCGGATCAAATCGAGTCATTATTATTGTGGTGTTTATGATAATTTTGGCGTTCATTACAATAGTGGTGTCATCAATAAAACGGCTTATTTGATCACTGATGGGGGGACTTTTAATGGCTATACCATTGCTGGTTTAGGCCTTTCTAAAACGGCTGATCTTTTTTATGAAGTGCAGGCAAATATTCTTACCTCTAGTGCAGATTATAGCTCTCTTTATGCCGCCTTATCTCAGGCGTGTGCCACCTTAAATTACTCCGCTGCAGAATGCCAGCAAGTGAGTAATGCAGGACTTGCCACTGAATTAAATTTATCTCCATGTACAACGCCTTGCGTTGTCTCAGCTATTACTGAAAACACTGTTTTTACCGGTGTTTTAGCAAGCACTGATTGTCTTTCAGCTGAACGTTCGTGGTCGTTTCAAGATGTGTTGACCGTTGAGGTGATTGCTGGTGAGCAGTATGTTGTTACCATGAATTCAACCGATTTTGATACCTATGTTTATCTGTTGAATGGCGCTGACATCGTGGCTTCTGATGATGATAGTAACGGCAACTTAAATGCCAAAATAATTTATACCGCGCTCCATTCAGGGCCGTTGACGCTTCATGCAACGACTTTTCAGCCTTCTGCAACAGGTAATTATACGTTGGAGATAGCCCATGCCGTTGCGGGTAAACTACCTCAAAGCTTAACTTTTGGTGTGGCGCCTACACTTACTGTAGGCGCCTCGGGCATGGTTTCCGCTACGGCAAGCTCTGGATTACTGCCCAGTTATCTCAGCATGACACCGTCTGTTTGTAATATTGCAGACACGACGGTGACGGCGGTGAGCGCGGGGGTATGTACGATTGCTGCTGAGCAAGCAGGCGATGCGAATTATCATGCC
>CAJAQT010000180.1 GCA_903944165.1 uncultured Methylococcaceae bacterium
AGCAGGTGGCGTAAGCAATCAAACCGTAGGCACCAACGCTACGGGTAATGTGGTAAGCAATGATTCTGATAGTGATGGCAACGACACTAAAACCGTTACAGCGGGCGTGTTTGCGGGGCAGTTTGGCTCACTAACCCTGAACGCTGATGGCAGTTATGTGTATGTCATCGATAATACCAATGCAACCGTCAATGCGTTAAAAACCAGCACTGACACACTTAACGATACGTTCACTTACACCGTAACCGATGCTGCGGGCTTAACCAGTTCAGCAACATTAACGCTAACGCTGCAAGGTGCAAATGATGCACCCTCACTTACTGCTGTTAACAGCGTTAATTACACTGCCTTAGCGATTCCCACTGTGCTTGCACCGGATTTAAGCTTAACGGATAGTGATAGCAGCTTATTATCTAGCGCACTTATTTTTGTAGCCTCAGGCTGGGATTTACAGGATCAATTAAGCTTTACTTCGCCGACCGCAGCCATTAGCGGTCTGTATGAACCTGACACAGGACTATTAACACTCTCAGGCGATGCCAGTCTAAACGACTACCAACAGGCATTGCGTAGCGTTAGCTTTAGCAGTTCCTCAACTAACCCTATGTCAACATTAGCAAGCCGAACTGTTTTATGGCAAATTACTGATAGCGATCAAACACTGGCACTGAGCAGTGAGCTTAGTTCTTCCAGCATCACCATCATAACGGCTAATAACGCGCCTCTTGTTATCACGCCCACAGCCATCACCCAACAAGATACCGCTACTTACGACCGTTACTCGATAATAACCGCTGCTCTTTTAGCTACCGATGCAGATAATAATCTCTTAAATTATGGTTTGGTTAATGGTATTCTCGATGGCATTACGCTAAGTTTAACAAGTGCTTACGGCACACTTAGCATTGATAGCGAAACAGGAGCGTATACCTACACGCCCAACGGCTTAACGCTCAATGCCTTAGGTAATGAAGACAGCTTTACAGACAATTATTTATTTACCGTAAGTGACGGCACCACGAGCACAACAGCCAACTTAGCCATTAACATAACAGGTGCCAACGACACGCCAACAGGAACGGTGTTAATCACTGATGACTATGGTTATCCCCTTACCACGATTAACTCTGGTACTAAGCTTAATAATTTATCCACCAGTATTAGCGATGCTGATGGCTTGGGCGTTTTTAGTTATCAATGGGAAACATCAACAGACAATTCTACTTGGACAGCCGTTGAGGGCGGCACGCTATCAAGCTATACCACGACAACAAAAGATGAAAACACACAACTCCATGTCAAAATAAGCTATCTTGATGGCAATAATTACACAGAAACCCTTACCAGTAATTCAGTGTACATTTACACTGCTTATACACCACCTACCAACACACCCCCAACATTTACAGGCGGTGCTAATACTGGGCTGTACTTAGCCAGTGCAGGCGCGGCAGCCGTTATTAGCGCAGCAGTATTAACCGTTTTGGATTATGAACAAACACCTGACGCGTTACAGTACACCCTAAGTGCTTTACCAACCTTAGGTGAACTAAGCATTAATGGCGTACTGTTAAACACCTACGATAGCTTTACCCAAGCCGATATTAATAACGGTTTACTTAACTATCAGTCCTACAGAAACTTTTCAACGATTGATAATTTTACCTTTGACGTAAGTGATGGTGCTGGCGGCGTGCTAAGTCAGCAAGAATTTTTTATTTTCTCTACCCTAGCCGCACCAGTCGTGATTGATTTAACAAATAATGGCTTTAATTTTATTGATATTACCCAATCAACCATTAACGTAGACATGAATGCCGACGGTGAACTTGATCGCACCGCCTGGCTTGCCGCCGATGATGGACTATTAGCTATTGATTTAAACGCTAATCAGCGCATTGACCAAACCCATGAATTTGTATTTACTCAGTCCGCTCCAACTGCACCAACAGATTTAGCCGCACTTCAGCAACTTTATGACAGTAACCATGATTTCTTACTTACCCCTGACGACGCACAATGGTCAGCTTTTGGTATCTGGCAAGACAGTAATAGCAATGGTTTAAGCGATACAAATGAATTTAACAGCTTAACTTCGTGGGGCGTAACGGAAATTAATTTATTAAGTGATGAGCAACAGAATACGCCAGCAGCAGGTGTATTTATTGAAGGAATGAGTAATGTAATCTTTGCAGATCATCATAGTAGTGCTGCCGCTGATGCTAACTTTGCCTATCAACCGTCTTCCCAGCTAACACGCTTAACTATTGCACAAAACACCGAGCTAAGCTTAAAAGATCAGTTTACTGGCGAGACAAAACCAGCAACACCGTCAAGCTTGGAAACGCTTAGTATTACATCTGAGTCGACAGCAACACTAGACAACGAGTTTATGCCCCAAGATGCTACTGATAGCCAAGCTTATTTTGATGATTTTGCCGTACCAACACACCTAAGTTAAGCGCATTAAACCTAAGGTTTATAGGCTAACAGCTTAAAACCATAGGTCTCTACAAAGCTTTTCACCCTAATTAAAACAGTTAGTTACAATGATACTCAGCCCCCTCTCCTGTTGGAGAGGGTTGGGTTGGGGAGAATAAAATCAAGCAGTTATATTTCCCCTCATCCCAGCCCTCTCCCTTTGGAGAAGGGGCAACGTTACGTGTGTAGATAGGTATGGCTTAAAACAGGACACAAGCTAGGCAACCGTTTGCCCTGAGCTGTGAGCGTATCGAACAGTCGAAGCCTGTTATGAGCCTGTCGAATGGGGTAGACGGTTAAGCCGATCATGGTTCGACAAGCTCACCACGAACGACTCTTAAGCTCACGCTGTCCCGTGTTAAGTGGGTCGCCGGTTTATACGGCATTGTTTAAACTGAATAGGCACCTTTAAAAAACACTGAAATTTGTCGAATACACCACGCCATCTCTTCATCAATTAACGCACACTGTTTATAAACAGACGCTAACTGTGCAGGGTATTGACAGACTGAAAAAGGAAAAATAACCTCAACCTCAATCGCTCCATTTAAATAATGAAGATGAATATGTTCAATGGGTATACCGCTAAAATACTGCCCTAACACAATCTCCATTTCAGCACGGGTAAACAACTTTCTTATCTGTGCAACGCGTTCATCATCTTCAGGATCAACATGCACTAACACATCCAGTACATCGTCAAACTTGCTAACTAATTCATCACGAACAGCATCACCAATGAAATGTCCTTCAGACACGGTAATGCGTGGATCTACCACGATATGCGCATCAATATAACTATCTTCACCCATTTGTCGGGTTCGTAGCAAATGGATACCTTCTACTCCCGGCACGGTCATAATTGTGTTACGAATATTAACTACCATAGCGGACGGTAAAGCCGTATCAACTAACTCTTTTATGCTCTCAAATACCAAGCCCACGCCAATTTTTGCCACCATTAACGCAACAATAATTGCCGCTACCGCATCCGCAATGGGATAACCTAATAACACGCCAACTATCCCAAACAACACCACCAAAGAGGATAACGCGTCACTACGTTGATGCCAGGCATTAGCCAGTAACAATTTTGATCGTGTACGTTTAGCAATGCCTTTGGTGTAATGATACAACCACTCATTTAGCACAATCGATACACCCGCCACAAATAACGTTAGTTTTTCTGGTCTGGGTAAGCTGGACGGATCATTTAAATGCTCCACCACATGCCAAACAATAGATGCACTCATCACCACCAAACTGATACCCAACACGCCTGTGGCAATAGTTTCAAAGCGCCGATGCCCATAAGGATGATCACCATCCGCCGAACGACTGCCCATTCTTACCGCAATGATGACTAAAATATCACTGAGTAAATCAGACAATGAATGTAAGCCGTCAACAATTAATGCGGTTGATTGCCCAACAATACCAAAGCTAATTTTAATGATGGTTTGCAAAATATTAATCAACGCACCCACTAAGCTGGCACGTCTTTTTAATGAGTCTCCTTGTGGAGAGTCCGTCTTACTTGTCATGTCCAACCTCGATAACCACAAAATAATCAAACGCCTCGTTATAACTGTCGATAACTTGATGACCATTGATGCGACACCATGCGGGAATATCTTGCATAATGCCAGGATCGGTACCCACAACCTCTAAAATATCACCTTGCTGCAAGTGTTTTACTTTATCTTGTGTACGAATAACCGGCAACGGACACAGTAAGCGCCGCGTATTTAAAGTTTCTTTTTTTATCATTATTAACCAACGTTTAAAGTCTATTTATCCCACTCACGGAACTATTATATTTGCATTAAAGATTGTTTTTGATAAAAACACTTTACGTAAGTGCTTTATTCGTAATTGACTCAACATCTACTGCTAAAAAATTAGATCCCCCATATTAAGATAGAATCATCCTTTTTGAGGATAGATTAATCCGCCCAAGATACATTGGTATTTTACAGGAGGGGAAGGGTCGCGCCAGATGATGTTGTACATAAAAGACGAGCGGTGTACTAAAACGTGTTAACACATCTCAGCAACCGCTCTACATTGAACACTGAAAAAAGTATCTCAGGGCTTGTTATATTAACTACTTATAAAATAAAATCACTTACATTCAAGCTACTTACGCCATTGAGTTGAATAACTACTTCGGCATGTGTATCGCTATCAGTGCTTGCATACAATTTATGATTGCTCGCATCATAACGTAACTGACCTGTCGCATCGGTGCTATCAAACGCTTGATTATTAATAAAGGTAAAGCTGTCATTTGTGGCCGTGGTGTTAGTGTTAGCATCAATAATAGATAAATCAATGACATCTGTGCCGGTCACAAAATCTTTAATAACATCCTGCAAACGTATGCTTTGATTTAACATACTTTCATTCAAAAATACAAAGGTATCGTGCCCTTTACCACCAGTCATGACTTCTTTTCCAGCATCAGCAATTAACTTATCGTTACCATCACCCGCTTTAAGAATATCATTGTCTACTCCACCTGAAAGCGTGTCTTTGCCGCTACCACCAAATAAAGAATCACGACCACTACCACCTACTAAATTATCATTACCGCTATTGCCATTAATCTCATCAGTATCATCACCACCATCTAAGAAATCCTTACCCGCACCACCGTTTAGCTTATCCTTACCTACGCCACCATGCAGTTTGTCGTTACCCGCATCGCCGTTTAATTGATCATCTCCACTGCCGCCATCGATATGATCATTGCTTTCACCACCACCCAAAACATCCTTACCCAAACCACCATGCAGCTTGTCGTTACCTAAGCCACCATTAACATCATCATCCTCTCTACCGCCCCTGAAAGAATCATTGCCCTCAGTGTTTTGGAAATCATGAGATAAGGTGTTATATAAAATAGCGGTCTCTATGGGTGCGTCAATAAAGTCATCAGCTAAAGCCACTGGCTCTTGATCGTAAATGGCAATAAGATCATCAACACCATTTACTTCTTCTAAACCAGTGCTATCTAAAAGCGTGTCACGCTTAAGTTCATCACTGATAAATTCTGGAGCTAAGTCATCAAGCACATCATCTTTCCATACATCTTGAGTTACCAAATCATATTCCACAGCAATAGGCCTTTCAAATAGTGGATCTACATGATCAATCCATTCATCAGTTGTAAGCGTTACTTTTTCTATTTCTATTTCAGTATCAAATGCACTCTCAGTAAGGTCAGCATCTACACTATCTGCGTCAACTAACTTATCAAATTCAGTAAACTCAGTAATCTCATCAAAATCTACAGACTCAGCAAGATCTTTTGTATCAAGGATATCGTCTTCAATAAAGACTAAAGTTTCCTTATACTCAGGTAATAAATTTAAAGCCTGTTGAGTCTCGTCAACAACCTCTGCACTGGCGTTTACTTCATTTTCTACTTCATTTTCTAC
>CAJAQT010000181.1 GCA_903944165.1 uncultured Methylococcaceae bacterium
CCCGCACTTGAGAGGAAGGAAGCGACCCTTAACGTGTAGTAACTATTCACCTCACCCTTTGAAAAAGAGGGGGACTGAATCATTACAACGTGTAAACATTTAGAGGTCGAATAAAGTGTAGGTGAGTCAGGTATCTTTGCCAATGTGGTATGTTGTCACGCGGTAAAATGTCGCAAAAGTTGGTATAAAGCCTGCTTTGTATTATCAATTTTTTTTGTCATAATTCATCAAGCCAACGGCTATCGTGTGTCTTAGGTAAGCATTAACACGTTCAGCACAAAAATACGGCATTTAACCTACTCACTTAGGTTAAACGCCGTATTTAATAACTAATTTTTCGTGTAACTATTCACCTCAGCCTTTGCAAAGGAAGATTAAGCCTGTCATGAGCAGGTCGAATGAGGGGAACTGAATCATTACACAGTCTAAAAATACACCGCACAATTTACCAGCGTTAATCCTATACCTTTAGAAATTAATAAACTTATCAAGCAAACGTTCATGAATAAAGCCTCACGCTTAGTTTTTATTATTAGTGTACTGTTATTTTCGCTAATCAATAGCGCCTGTCACGTTACGCCAGCAGTCATCCCCTCAGCTCAGACAACGGTTTCCTTGCAGCGACTTTTTCCCACTGCAAACACGCCTTCGGTACACTTTAACGCCAGTATTATTGCATCACCATTAGCCTATATCAGCAATGGTCAACAGCAGATTATTGTGCCTGTTTCAGAAGGTACTATTGCGGTTTTAGAGAGTGCTACGGGCGCGTTGCTGTGGCAGATAGCATTACCTAGAGAAGTTAACCAAGACGTGCAGTTAATCGCAACACCCGTGTTAATTGATAAGAAATTGGTGATCGTGTATCAGTGTTTGCAAAAAGGTGTGCGTGTGAGTCATCATTTAGTTGTGCTTGATATGGTGACTAAGCAGCTGGATACTGATTTTCCACGGTTAAGCTTTGCCGCTAAGGTTGCTAATGACGAAGGCAAGTTCGTGGAATTTTTACCATCACATGCGTATTCACATGCTGCGCTGCGTTATCTGCCAAAAAATAATCAAGCTTATGGTGTGGTGTATGTAGCATTTGGTAATGCTTCAGATAATCAGCCATTTCATGGCTGGTTGTTTGCCGTTGATATTAATGTGTGGCGCACACAAGGCGCACAGCAAGCGCTAGCAGATGTGTTTGTCACCACGCCTGAAGTGAATTGCCCCGCTAAAATGGAATACGGTACGCAAGAAATGGTGTGTGGTGGAGGCATTTGGACACCTGAAGGATTATTGCTTAGTCAGGATGACAGTGGGGTAGAGCTACTGGTGCCGACTGGCAATGGGCAAGTGGATTTAGCGCGTCATGACTATGCCAATGCCTTGTTAAAAATACGACCTGGTCGCCCGTTTGAGGATGGCTGTGATAAGCAATTATGTTCAGCGTTTAATCCATTACAGCCAGATTTAGCGTGTTTGCGCTCGTGTAAAAATTTATTTATTCCACGGTTAGGCGAGGGTGATGCAGCGCTTAGACCACCCAATCACGAGTGTGATGATAAAGATTTTTGGGAGTGTTTAGCATGGATGGATTACGATTTAGGCGCTAATTCCCCCCTTAAAGTAAAATTAAATTCTGAGTTAACCGTTATCGTGCAACCTGGCAAAGAAGGCGCGGTGTATTTGCTAGATGCTAACCAATTGGGCGTTCAATATGATCGCTTACAGGTTGCTGAGTTATGTGGTTCACCCACGGATTTATGTCGCTTGAGTTGGGCAGGAATGATGGTGACGCAGCCAGTATTAGCGTGGATTAATAATGAACCTGTGATTCTGGTAACCAGTTTTAGTGCAGATAATACCCATATCGCGGGTGTTGTGGCGTTAAAAATAGTGTTAAAAAATAAGCAGCCCAAGCTAACGGTATTTTGGCGTTTCCCATCAGAAGATATGCCAACTGCGCTAACGATGTTTAGAAGTCACCCTTCGTTGCCAATATTAACGGGTGCAGGCAAGGATGCGGTAGTGTGGGTTGTGGATATTGGAAAGCCAGGTATTTTATATGGTATTCGTGTCCACGATGGCAGCATGTTGGTTAAGCAGCCGTTGCAAGGTTCGGGCAGGCAATTGGCGACCCCCTTATTTATTAACGATAAGGTCTATATCGCGTCAATGCTGTCAGGCTCAGGGAAGGCAATTTTAGAAGGCTATCAGGTTAATTCAGTGCCTTAACTGCTGTTAAAAAGCTCTTACCCAATCGCCTTCTTGTAGCCCTGCATCCTTAGGTGCAACATCAAGTTCACCAATGGCGTAACGAGCTTTAACATCATGAATGGTGATAACACCCACAGCGCGTTTGTCACGGCCAATATATTCCTGAAAACCATTTAAATGAAGCTCTTCATTGGTGTCAGCATACACCACCAGTTGATCACCAAGATGCACGTTTTCTTGTGCGCCAGCATCGATAATAAGGCTATTATTATTAATTTGTAAAATACGTGTAGTGAATGGGTAACAGCTAAGTGCTTTGTCGACATCTTTGCTAACAGTATCAATAATATGACTAATTTTTGCGCCAATTTTAGTATCTCTAAAACCTTTACTGCCGACAGTGTAATTGGCAGGAATCCACACATCGCCCGTAATATCATCCGTGTATCTAAACTGCGTTAACAGTGCGCCAGTAAAGCCATCATGCACATAAATATCTATGCCGATACTGCGCTTGGCTTGCAGAGAACGCGCCAAACTTTTAGCTAACGAAAAAATATTATTGCCTTGAATATCTTGAGCTAATTCAACTTTTAAATCTCTAATAACACCCGATAAGACAAATTGAGCGCCATTTTCACTTGCCGTTTGCATGATTTTTGAAACCAAATAGGGTTCATTGTTGTTTTGATTAGGCGCTTGATCAGCAGGCTGAGCATAGATAGCAATGTGGGTTTGATTGGTGCCGATAAAGTCTTGGCTATCTTCTAATAAGTGCATGATTTCACGTGGAATGCCGCTGACAATATCGGTGCTTTCGGTGCTGCTTAAGTGTTCAGGTTGTGCCAGATTAAAGCCTGTGGCAACAATGCGTTTTCGGTATTGAGGTTTACAAAAATCATTGGCGGATAAAGAAATTTTGGCACGCACGTGATAGGTATTTTTATCTTCCCATTCTTTAATAATGTGTGCAGAGCTAATCGCCGCAGCAGAGCGCATACTAAACGTATCAAAAAGCACGCTGCCATTATTGACCTGGGTAAAGCTTTTAATCGCCGTACCCGCTTCCATCGTGGCATGACGAATAGCATCTTGTAGGGCTTTGCGTCGGGCTAATAATTTACTGTTATCAACAATAACGGCTTGTCCTTCAGTCGTTAATGTTAATGAGTTAGAGACAGGTTTTGGACGTGGACTGGCGCATGCGTACAGTAACAGCAATGCCAAAAAAAGCAGGGGGCGTAGAGAGCGTGTCATAAATGAGGTGTTACAGTGTGAGTCAATTAAGGGAAGCGTTCCACCTACTTATGTATCGAAGTCAGGCGTAAAACATAGGGTGCAATAGTAGGCAGTAGCCGTATTGCAGCCTATGCTTACAGCGTTTAATGAGTAGAAAAACCTGTTGTTTTGGGGTAAGTATAACAATCATCAGTATTACAATTTGACGCATGAGCGTCTGACGAAAAAGCCATTGGCTGAACGGCCGATTGCGGTGCAGGAGCATTCGTTCGCGTTTCACAGACATTGCTGTCAAACAAACACTGATAAAAAGAAGGCGTTAATTCAAGCTCCATCACCGTTTCATACGAATCCCGATCGCTGCCCGAGGCAAGTGTATTGCGTACATGGGCACCGCGTAAAAACGCATCAATATAGGTGCGGTAATTATCATTTTTAATCGCCATATCTTCAACTGTTGTATTACCACGAAGACGCACGCCATACACTTGTTCAGCCAATTCTCTTAACGCATCCATTTTAGATGCACGAATAGCAATCAATTTACGTTGCGCGGGGGTAAGTCTAAATTGCTGATCACGACTCACGGTGCCGTAACCACGTGCAGTAATTGTTTTTGAAGGCAAGGCTAGCGTTTGTGCAGAAGCTTCTGATTGTATAGATGATTCTGTTAAACCAGACGTTGTTTTTCCGGTGGTGCTACAACCATTGCAAAATAGGCCGGTAAATAAGGGTAAATAGAAAAAGGTGAGGAGTTTGTTCATGGTGGTGTCCTAGTAAGGCATAAATTACTATCAGTAAATGATTACTTCTAGTGGTTAAAAAATACACTGCTGAAGCCTGTTATCCAAAGGACAAGGCTCGCTTCAGTGAGCGTTATGTTGTAATAAATTTTAGCGTTTTTGTGTAAATCAAAAGAACGCGATAAGGCTTGAATAGGTAGCGTCTTTTTGAATATTTTCTTAAATTGAAAGTAGCTCACTGCTGTTGAGTTAGGAATGAGTACGAAACACGTTGGGCCTGTGTAAGTGCGACAGATGCGCACTGTGTGTTTACGTTATTTCATACCCATTCCTTAACCACTATTTTTTTTCTGTATGATTTTCAGAGCCTGTATTCAAACTGTCAGAAATTTTGGGCGCAGTGGGTAAGTTTTCAAGGATAGGTTTTTTAGTATCCAATTTAGGTGGTTTAGGTGGCTTAGGTGGCTTGGCATCGGTCATTATGCTGCGTGCGGGTTCTTTTGTTTCGTTGGGAGTGAGCGCCGCGGCAGGTGTATGAGCAGCGGCAGGTGTATGAGTAGACTCAGACACAGGGGCGGCGTGGTTTTTAGGTGGATCTTGATTGAGCGCATGACCATCATGGCCTTTTTTAAGTGGATGCGCTGGTAAAGGCTTCATGTTTTCGGTTGGTGGCGCGGCGGCTTCAAGGATTGGTTTTTGATATGTGTGCGCAGGTGTTTTTGGCGTTACGTGTTGATAATGGGCACTTTCCTCGCGCCGCGATCTTCTGCCAGGAACATAAATAGTCGTTGTTTTTGATGTTTTATGCGCATATTTTTTAGACTGACTTGAACGTTTTTTTGTGGCTGAAATTGTTTGGCAATTTTCGCTAGTCCCGCCACAAAAGGTTTCATTTGAACTTTGATAGTCATTAAGCATCTGTTCATACGTACCATTAATACCGTCTGACACGGCTTCTTGCAAAGGTTTACACTCACCTTTCCAACGCCGTAAGTTGTCGTTGAAATACAGCGTCCATTCAGATTCCCAGCACCATGTTTGATTAATAAGTTGTCCAGCCAAAACGTTTTTAACGGGATAACCAGCGGACATTTTCATTAATTGCGCTGTATTAGGTTGAAATGATTGATTATTTGATAAGTGTGTCGTATGCGTTGCGCCTGTTTTGGGGAAGCGCAGCGGTAAGCCTTTTTGTTTACTTGCCGTAAAAACAGCCGCATCGATTTCTGGCATAGTGTTGGGTTTAAAGATTTTTTTCTCACCATGATCATCAATGATTAACCACACTAAGGTCTCTGGACGCTTTTCTTGCAAAGTGGTCAGCTGTAGTTGCTGAATAAAGCGTTGCAAGCTTGGGCCATCAAATTCAACATGCAAGGTTCTTGCTAAGGTGTCGCCAGAGTAAACAGCATTAACATCGGAGCTGTATTCATTTTTAATAAAGGATTCTGCATTATGCAGTGCTTTTGTTATGCGAGGATCATTTGAATTGATTAAAGTATTGGGCAAAATACGTTGTAAAACAGTGGTCAATGCTTCTTCAAGCGCAGCGCGACGATCTTCGGGTTCTTGGCTGAAGGCAATCACTTCAGTTTTATACAGTTGTTTCATTTCAGTGGCTAAACTTGGCTGCCAACTTAATAATCCGTACACGATTAACAGTCTTAAAAACATGGATTTAATCCTTTTAAAAATAAGTAATTTTTTTACTATTATTTGGTTGTTCATAAATAGCGGATCAAAGGGATATTTTTGAAGTCAATCTAGTAATAAAATGTCGCGGAGAAATGCGCTAAATTAAGGTTGGACAGATACCTCAACGGTGTTTGGAGCGAAAATGCTCAAGCCCTTGCGCACACCCAAACCTCCACACGTTGTACCCCGGCTTTTTTTAATACCAAGGCAAGTGCATGACTGGTAGCGCCTGTTGTCATGACATCATCAATGATAGCAACATGCTGGGCAGTAAACGTATGCGCAACATGAAAGGCATTTTTAAGATTTTGTTGGCGTTGTTGCGCGGATAATTGTGTTTGTTGCGAGGTATTTTTTTTGCGTGTGCAGCTGTATAAATCAAGAGGAATATGCAGTTGTTTAGATACGGTTCTAGCAATTTCAAGCGCTTGATTAAAGCCTCTTGCCCGATACCTTGACGGGTGCAAGGGTATTGGCAGCAATACTTCTGGACGCGCTTGCGTAAAGTGAATGTGCTCAGCTAACAATTGGCCTAATAAGCGTGCATGTGTAAAGTGTTTACGAAATTTTAAGCCTGTGACTAAATACCTAAGTGGTTCTTGATATAAAAAAGGTGCGCAGGTGTAATCAAAAGCAGGTTGATTGTGTTGACAGCGACCACAGCGCATTGGCGTAGGGTAAGCAATAGGAAATGCTTGGGCACATTGAATGCAGCACGAAGTGTTTTTCGGCAGCGACTGATAGCAGTGATAGCATAAGTCACGTGTGTGTTCGCCAGGGTGGTTGCATAATAAGCAGGTTGCAGGGAAAAGTGCAGTAGTGATGACATTAAGCCAAGCAGAGCGATCTTTTTGCATGATGAGTTAACGAATGAACACAAGGTACTCACAGTGTAGGACAATAAACAATCATTTCAATGAACATGCCGTAAGGTAAGAAGCAAAATAGCCGAGGCGTATTGCACCACAAGGCGCAGTGACGCATGTTCAAGCACCACATCTACACCTAACCGTTCAATATTATTAACCGAGGGATGTTTTGAAAACATATCAAAAATTGCCAGTAGGGCAAAAATTTTTAGTATTAATAGGCTTAATTTTCGGCATGATGTCCTTAACGGTTAGTGTGTCGTTAGTGGGCTTATATTGGTCACATCACCTACACGAACAAACCTATTCTGATCGCTTATTACCCACGCAATACTTAGGTGATGTACGCGCATTATTAAATTCAGATATGCGTGAAATGTTGCTTGCTGTGCAGGCAGGGCAAGGGCTTGTGCAAAATGAGGGGGGGCGCAACAGCAATTATGATGTGCATTTGCGTGTTGAGCGAGTCCGTGGCGATTTTATTGAATTAAACCAATTATGGAATGATTATTTACAGCTGGCGAAAGGGACTGAAGAAATCACGTTAGCGAACCAGTTTTCCCAGCACCGCGATACCTATTTAAATGAGGGCATTCGTCCGGTTTTAGTGTTGTTAGAGCAAGAGCATTTTGTTCAAGCGGCCACGTACTTAGCAACGAAAACCGAGCCTTTATTTTTGCAGGTGGTTGAGGCACAAAAAAAATTAGTTATTTATCAGGTAAATGTTGCGAAGCAAGAAGTGCGACAAAATAAACTGCAAAACACGATAGTCATGGGCTTTGGTCTGGTTATGTTTGTGCTGGCGCTGATAATTTTTTTCCTGATTATAAACTTGATTAAAAACATCACGCGTAGAATTGCCGTCATTGAAAAGCAAGCAAAAGCCTTAGCACGGGGGCAATTGCTAGTCGAGCACCGTGACAATGCATTAGATGCAACCGAATATGCAGATGACTTAGCCCTGATTGCACAGGCGCAAAACGAGTTAGCATCTGTTTTACGCAGGTTAAATGCTCAAGTGGAAGTTGCCATTGTTACGGCACGTCAAGGTAATTTAACGAAGCGCTTAGAAGAGGGGCAATTTGAAGGCGACTTCGATGACTTAGTGCAAGGGATTAATCATGTGCTTGATGAGGTATTAAGACCTATTGAAATAAAAGCACGCACCTTAAATAAGATGGCTGAAGGTGATTTGACCGCACATGTGACCGATATTTTTCAGGGCGATCATAATCTGATAAGAAGTGCGATTAACCAATTGGCTGATGTTGCCGTGGGTGCGTTGCAAGAATTTAATGGCTTAATCATCGCCTTTGAAGCGGGTGATTATACTCAGCGAGCACAGATAGAAAATTATCAGGGTGATTGGCGCAAAATCATGCAAGGCATCAATCGTATTTTAGAAAATGTAAATATTACGAATACTAAAGTTAAGCGTCAAAATTGGATCAAATCAGGGGTGGCCGAGTTAAGTATCCAATTACGTGGTGATTTAGATATTCTGGGTTTATGTAATGCCGCTATTTGTCATATTGCGGCGTATGCAGGTGCGCAAATTGGTGGTTTTTATCATTATGATGCTGACAATAAACGCTTAAATCTTATGGGTAGTTACGCTTATGAATTGCGTAAACACTTGTCACATCAGTTTAGCTTAGGTGAAGGTTTAGTTGGGCAGGCGGCACTTGAACGTAAAATGATCGCGATGACTGATTTGCCCGATGATTATGTGCATATCCAATCAGCAACGGGAAAAGTTTTGCCACGGTATGCGTTAGTGATACCGATTGTCTATCAGAACGAATTAAAAGGCGTCATTGAGTTGGCGAGTGTAAATATACTGCCCAATGAAGTTCATGAGTTTTTATCCTTATCGATAGAAGTCTTAGGCGCAGTTTTAATCGCCGCAGAAGCGATTGAAAAAGCGCAGGTGTTATTGGTAAAAACCCAAACTCAAGCCGCACATTTACAGCAACAGCAAGAAGAGTTGCAAGTTACTAACGAAGAGCTTGAAGAACAAGCGCAACAGTTAAAACAAAATGAGGAACAGTTAAAAAGCCAGCAAGAAGAGTTACAGCAAACTAATGAAGAGCTAGAAGAGCGCACGCAGTTGCTGGAAAATCAGGCTTATGACATTACCGTTAAAAACGATCAACTTGAAGACGTAAAGCTTAATTTACAAAAACAAGCTGCGGATTTAGCCCTAGCGTCAAAATATAAAGGCGAGTTTTTGGCAAATATGAGTCATGAGTTACGTACGCCGTTAAATTCAATGCTCTTGCTTGCGCGTTCGTTGGCGGATAATCGTGGTGGTAATTTAACAGCAAAACAAATTGATTCAGCAATGGTCATGCACCAAAGTGGCTGCGATTTATTATCGATTATCAATGATATTTTAGATTTATCTAAAATTGAATCAGGGCATGCAAGCACCGCGTTTGCACGTGTGAAACTCAGTGAGGTTACCGCGCAACTGGAGGGTTTATATCGGCATGTTGCACAAGATAAAGCTCTCGACTTTACGCTGAGTATTGCGCCCAATGTGCCTGAAACCTTACTGACTGACCGTCAACGTTTAGGGCAAATTGTACGGAATTTACTGTCTAATGCCTTTAAGTTTACTGCTCAAGGGCAGGTCACCTTAGCGGTGACACTTGCAGCAAATGACCTTCATTTTGGCGCTGCTGATTTATTAGCGGCAAGCGCAGTGATTCAGTTTGCGGTGACCGATACCGGTACGGGTATTTCTTTAGAACAACAAGGAAAAATCTGGGAAGCCTTTCAGCAAGCAGATGGTTCAATCAGCAGACAATACGGGGGAACAGGCTTAGGCTTAACCATCTCACGTGAATTAGCGCGACTCCTTGGCGGCGAAATTCATTTGCGTTCTGAGCTGGGTAAAGGCTCCGTGTTTACCTTATTTTTACCTATTTATTCAGACAACCAAGTCAACTTCGCACGTTATGATGCCTTTCATGAGGCAGCAGCGACCTTAAGTTTCAGCGCGCCAGCAATCACCTCAAAGGAATTAGATGCTAGCTCCGCAGACAGTGTTAGCACGGTCGCGCAGTATATTACTGATGATCGTAATCAGCTTGCTGAGGGTGAAGGTGCTATGTTGATTGTTGAAGATGATCCACAATTTGCGCAAATTTTGGCAGATTTATGTCATGAGCAAGGGTTTAAATATCTCGCTTGTGCACGCGCTGACGAAGCTTTAGATTTATTGTCAAAATACACTGTGTTAGGGGTTAAGTTGGATATGCAGCTGCAAGACAGTGACGGCTGGTTAGTGTTAAATCGCATTAAAGAAGTCGCTGAAACTCAGCATATTCCTGTGTACGTCATTTCATCATCAGAAGAAAGCCAACGCAGTGTGCAATTTGGTGCAGTAGGCTTTTTGCAAAAACCTGTATCTGAGCAACAATTACAGGCGGCCTGTCAAGAATTAGATGGCATTATCGGTAAAACAATTAAAGAAATTTTAATCGTTGAAGATGATGATGCGTTAAGAGAGGTGGTCAATAATTTATTGGCAGGCGCTGATGTTAGGATTCAGGAAGCTGCAACAGGCGAACAAGCCTTAGCTATTATTGCTAAAACAGAGCTTGATTTAATTGTGTTAGATTTAGGTTTACCAGATATGAATGGTGCTGAAGTTTTAGCACGTGCGCGGCAATTGTCAGCAGCAAAATTACCGCCAGTATTAGTCTTTACTGGGCGTGAATTATCCCGACAAGAATATGAGCAACTGCAAAAATACGCGATTAATGTCATCATCAAAGGCGTGCGCTCGCAAGAACGTTTAGTTAATGAGGCAGCGTTGTTTTTACATCGCAGAGTATCAGAAATGCCAGAACGGACGCGTAAAATGCTGATTTCAATTCGCGATAGAGAAGCGTTATTTGTCGATAAGCAGGTATTGTTGGTTGATGATGATATTCGTAATGTGTTTTCCTTATCAGGGATTCTTGAAGAGCGGGGCATCACCGTGGTGACCGCTAAAAATGGCGAAGAAGCTTTAAATCTGCTGGAGGCTAATCCAAGCATAGATATGGTGTTGACAGATATTATGATGCCAATCATGGACGGCTATGAGCTGATAAAAAAAATTCGTAGTCAACGACGGTTTGCTAATCTCCCGATTTTAGCGTTAACAGCAAAAGCCATGCGAGAAGATAGAGATCGTTGTATTGAAGCTGGCGCTTCTGATTATATCACCAAACCCATTGATATAGATCGCTTACTGTCGTTAATGCGCGTGTGGATGTATCGCTAAGCTGATGCGCTAGCCGTTATGGCTATTCAAACAATAATGTAGGGTGGCTAAGCGGTTAGCGCATCCACCGTTTGCAGTGTGGTGGATGCGCTACCGCTTATCCACCCTACGATTATTCAAAAAATAATGTGGAGTGGCTGCTAGGCATGAATTTTTAGCACAGCCATTACGGGGCTTAGCCATTTTAATTAGTATGTAGGGTGGATAAGCGGTTAGCGCATCCACCACAATCATTCTAAAGGTTTAAAAATGAGCGATTATCGGCGAATATTTATTCCAGGCGGTGTGTATTTTTTTACTGTTGTGACTTTTCAGCGTAAAC
>CAJAQT010000182.1 GCA_903944165.1 uncultured Methylococcaceae bacterium
GCTAAAGAAGCACGCAGAAGTCATGGGGAAATACTCCGAAATACTCGGGGAACGTATTGCAGCGTTTTACGAAGGAAACAAAATGCACATTGACTGAATCGACAACATGATTCACACGAGGCTTGGCGCAAACGGGGTTGAACTGTTTTACTACCTGAGCAATGCCATTGATGAAGATCTGGATGAGGCAATGGCAGCATGGGAGGTGGAAAAGAAGAGGTTACAATTTTAACGCAGTTTGCTTTGCATGACGCGCTGGACTCTGCGATTGATATGCACGAAATGCCAGCCTATGACAAAGCGATTGATACTAAAGTGAAGCCGATGTTTGACGCGCTGCGCGCCGAACTGGCGACCATGATCGAGCGGATTAACGCGCTGAAATTTGCGATCGCCTAACTAGGCTTTTACAGCAGCTTGACCAATGCGGCAACAATGCTAATAGCCACAACTATGAGCGCGCCTAGCTTAATAATAAGGCGTTGTTCAAGATCACGCATTTCACGGTGCATGTCTTCCTTGGTCACCAAGTCCTTGAGGTTAACTTCAAGTATCTCTGAAATGGCGGTGGCTTCTGCTTCCGCCTGTGCAGGGGGGACACCGGCAGCTTTAAGGGTGTTGGCAAATTTTACCGTGTCGAAAGTAATGGCTGCCATCATGAACTCCTAAGGTTTAATTAAAAACAGTCTACCATTGTTGACACCACGACGAAAGTACAAGTCGGGTGGCTAAGTGATACGACTGCATGAATGCAGGAGGTAGAGCAATTGCCTAGCGCATCAACCAATACCCAACCCCGCCAAGCGGTTTTTTATGCCCAAAGGAAAGCTAATGAAGCTGCTGGATATTTATTAAAGAACACCTTGCCGACTGGGTATCTGGTTGTCATACTCATCCACGGCAAGAATTGCGAGTAATTGACGGTGGCAAACTAACGGAGGAAAAACAACCATGTCAGTCTACAAACGCAAAGAAAGCTGATGGATTCAATTCACCGCACCAAATGGCGAGCGAATACAACGCTCTGCTGGGACTCAAGACAAACACCAAGCGCAAGAACTGCACGACCGCTGACGCATGGCGTGTTAAAAATGTGTAGGCAAAAGAACGATATAGCTGGCAGTAGGCGGTTATTAGGTGGTTAACCGAAATGTCGCATAAAAAGAGTCTGCAAACGGACAAAGAAAGATTAAGGTGGCTCAATAACCACTTGGCTTATAAAATGCTGGATGAAATAGATAAAAAATGCTTAGAAGACATCAAGCAAGCAAAGCTATTAGAAAATAGAAGCAATGCGACGGTAAATCGACATTTTGCCATTATTAGCAGTATTTTGCACAAAGCAAAAAACGAATGGGAATGGATAGATTCAGTGCCCGTTATAAAAAAGCTACGAGAACCAGATATTAGAATAAGATGGTTGACACATGAAGAGGCTGATATATTGTTGGCAGAGTTACCCGATCATTCATGTGCAATGGCTGGATTTACTTTAGCAACGGGTTTACGCGAGTCTAATGTAACAGGCTTACGTTGGGATCAGTTTGATATGCAAAGACGTTGCGCGTGGATACATGCTGATCAAGCAAAGTCTGGCAAATCAATTGCCGTGCCGTTAAATGATGATGCTTACAAAATTATCAAAGCACAAATAGGTCAACATTTAACGCATGTGTTTACTTACGATGGTCATCCGGTTATACGAGCAAATAATCACGCTTGGAAGAAAGCATTAAAACGCGCAGGCATTGAAAATTGCCGTTGGCATGATTTAAGACATACGTGGGCAAGTCGTCACATCCAAAACAGAACGCCTTTGCACATGTTAAAAGAGCTTGGCGGATGGAGTGATTTGTCGATGGTTTTGCGCTATGCACATTTATCAAGTAAGCACTTACATGAGTATGCTGGAAATTTATCAGTCAGAGTGTTTGAGACAAATTTACTACATAGACAAAACAGTTAATAATAAAAGATGTATAACTATTTGATTTAATGGGGTGGGCGACGGGGCTCGAACCCGCGACAACAGGAATCACAATCCTGCACTCTACCAACTGAGCTACGCTCACCATAACATAGGAAGGAAACGCTTGAATAAATGGTGCGCTTGGCAGGGCTCGAACCTGCGACCCCCAGCTTAGAAGGCTGGTGCTCTATCCGGTTGAGCTACAAGCGCAAATGGTCGGGATGGAGGGATTCGAACCCCCGACATCCTGCTCCCAAAGCAGGCGCGCTACCAAACTGCGCTACATCCCGA
>CAJAQT010000183.1 GCA_903944165.1 uncultured Methylococcaceae bacterium
CCCGTTGCGGTGAATTCAATAACGGTAGTCGGTTCAAAGGGAATTACACCCGCATCAATGATTAAATCAAGCTCTCTATCTAGCTTTTCTCGGATGTCGTAAGGATCAGCTAAGCCCGCGCTTTCTTTAGGTAAAATTAACGAGACACTTAATAAAGCTTCGCCCAATTCTCTTACCAACAGTTGGGTAACAGGATGATGAGTAATGCGTATGCCAATGGTTTTTTTCTTGGGATGTTGCAAACGGCGGGGGACTTCTTTGGTGGCTTCTAAAATAAAGGTAAACGGGCCTGGCGTTAATTCTTTGATTAAACGAAAAGCATCATTACTGATTTTGGTAAATAATGATATCTGCGCTAAATCTTTGCAAACTAACGTAAAATCGTGTTGATCGTCTAATTGCCTGATGCGCCGAATTTTATCCATGGCTGGTTTGTCGCCAATTTGACAGGCTAAGGCATAAGAGGAATCGGTTGGATAGGCGATCACACCGCCTTGTTGAATAATCTCTACTGCACGATGAATTAATCGTAGTTGCGGATTTTCAGGATGAACTTCAAAATACTGTGCCATAGTTTTAGTATAAGTAAATTAGACGGCGAATTATAACGCAGTTGCTCCGTAACGTGTATTTATGAATACCTCGCTGCACGGTCTTTCTTCTTTAATAACCCTAGTTGTCGATGTTGATTAAATTAGTTTTAGTATTATTTTTTGGTGCCTTATTATTGCTTGCCAGTGCGGATGTGCTACTTAACTTTGCCCGTAGTTCGGTTGCTGAGAACATTACGCGTAGTGCCTTAATGTTGTTATTAAGTGCCTTTGCCTTATTGATGTTAACGGCCATTATAAAATCAAGTCATTATCTGATTGGTCAAGTAAGACACTTTTTTTCTGCATCACAACGCTTGCAACGACGGTTATTTTTCTTTGCCAATAAACAAGCACAATTCGCAGAATTAGTTACTCAGCAACGCCAGCAACTCTATTTTTTTAAACAACAACAACAGCGTCAGTTACTTAACAAAAACAATCGCCAACAGGTTGAGGCCTTATCAAAAACCATACAGCACCAGTTAATTATGCTTAAACCTTCATTATCTGCTGCGGCTTTTAAGCGCTTGCAGACACAGCATAAAAGGTATCGTCGGCAACTGAACAGCGAAGGATTAATTGACTTATTGCACACTATTGAATCATTAACCAAATGCTAAGTGTAACGCTCACTAAGAGTAAATTATTTATGTACAGCGAAAATCAACAGCAGGTATTGTCGTCCCGCCTTGAGTGGCTGGGTAGTGCGGAGCTTTTCCGATGAAACCCTTAAGACATTGGTTGTTTTCTACTTGTCGATTTTTTTATGCCATTAAAACCAAGCAGTTACAGTGGCATACAAAACATCATGCCCAGCAGGCGCGTCTTAAACATGCTCAACGTTTAGCCCATCAAGAAATAATTGAGACCTTAACGCTACGTGGTGCGCAATTAGAGCATGATCTTGCGGTATTAAAAACCACTCATAAAGCCCAGTTGCTTATGTTAAAAACTCAATGCAAACAAGACATTAAAGATTACCAAGCGTATCTTGCTGCATTGGATAAATTAAAGGTCGCGATTCAGGCAAGTTATCAGCATTTACCTGAAGCCGTGGCGTTTACCATTCATCATCATGCCAAACAATTGCTTAATGCCTTATGGATTGCTGAGACTGTAGAAGAAAAATTGCGTTGTGAATTACGCTTAATTCACTTTATGAATGCGGTGCACGAAGATGCCAGTGTGTCTTTTGATGATGCGGACGCGTTAACCTCATTACCCCAAAAAACGCTTGCCCTACTTCAACAACCGTTGTTGTAGGGGCGAGTCCACCTCGCCCCAAGGATGTTAGCGACCAAGATGATTGCCAATAAGTGCACCTGTTGCAGCACCAATGCCGGTTGCCAAGGGATCGCCATTACCAATCCCATAAGCCACCGCCCCGCCCACGACTCCGCCTGCCAAACTTGCGGCTAAACGGGGATCATAATAAGGTTGATAGTAGGGACGTACTACATACGCAGGCGGTGCGTAATAACGTACAGGCGCCCGATAATAGGGTCTAGGCGCTGGATAATAGCGCACCACTTCTCTTACCACGGGGCGACGTGGATAATAGTTAATCACCTGACGCACAATCTGTTTAGGTGGTTGAATAAATTTATGCTGATAGTGTTGCGAATGATGCGGCGAATGATGCTGTTCATGGTGCTGACCAGACTGCCACGCCAAGGATTCTGACGATAAAACTAACAAGGAAGCCATCAGCACCCATTGAATTAAACTATACGATTTTTTCATACTATCCTCCTTCACATTGAAAGAAACCAATTAACGCCAATAATTGATAGCGTTGAGTTTATGATAGAAAAATGAATATTAATGGGAGCTTAATGGCAGTAAAAAAATTGCGTTCCAAACGCAATAATTTCCCTTGGTTTTTAGTCATTAACTGCTTTGTAACTATTCACCTCCCTCTTTGAAAAAAGGGGACTAAGCCTGTCATGAGTTAGTCGAATGAGGGGGACTGAATAATTACACCGCTCTTATGCTTCATTACTATCTTGTGCTACTTTTTCTCCACCATCGCCATAAGGCCATTGCCACTGCTGAATTTCTGGCATATCTTCGCCATATTTGTAAATGTATTGCTTGTGGTCGATTAATTTGTCGCGAATAAATTGTTTTAAATATACCGCAGCATGGCGTAAGCGTGGAATACGATCAATGACATCAGCCGCCAAATGGAAACGATCCATGTCATTCATGACGACCATATCAAAAGGTGTTGAGGTGGTGCCTTCTTCTTTGTAGCCACGCACATGAAGATTGGCATGATTTGTTCGGCGATAAGCAAGGCGATGTATTAGCCAAGGATAGCCATGGTAGGCAAAGACAATGGGTTTATTAGTGGTAAATAGTTCATCAAAATCTTTATCTGTTAAGCCATTGGGGTGTTCACTGGCAGGTTGTAAGCGCATTAAATTAACGACGTTCACGACGCGAATTTTTATATCTGGGACTTTGCTGCGCAAAATATCAACGGCAGCTAAGGTTTCTAAGGTGGGTACATCGCCTGCGCACGCCATGACTACATCAGGTTCTTCGCCACAATCATTACTTGCCCATTCCCACATCCCTATGCCCGCTTCGCAATGCTTCATTGCGGCGTCCATGGACAACCATTGTGGTGCTAATTGCTTACCCGCGACAATCACGTTGACGTAATTACGACTACGCAGCACATGATCGGTAACGGCTAGTAAGGTGTTGGCATCAGGTGGTAGATATACCCGAATAACCTCGGCTTTTTTATTGACCACATGATCAATAAAGCCTGGATCTTGATGGGAAAAACCATTGTGATCTTGTCGCCAGACATGCGAGGTTAATAAATAATTTAACGAGGCAATAGGTCGACGCCACGGAATATGGTTACAGGTTTTTAACCATTTTGCGTGTTGATTAAACATTGAGTCAACAATATGAATAAAGGCTTCATAACAAGAGAAAAAACCATGTCGCCCAGTGAGTAAATAGCCTTCAAGCCAGCCTTGACAGGTATGTTCACTCAGAATTTCCATGACCCGTCCCTCTTGGGATAAATGTGTATCTTCAGGTAAGATTTTTTCCATCCACACCCGTGCGGTGACATCAAACACATCATCCCAACGATTTGACGAAGTTTCATCTGGGCCAAAAATACGAAAGTTTTCTTGCTCAGCATTGTTTAGCATTACATCGCGCAAGAAGCGCCCCATAACGCGCGTGGCTTCTGCTTCAACACGACCAGGGTGTGGCACATCAACAGCATAATGTCGATAATCGGGTAGTTTTAAATCGCGTAGCAATAAGCCACCGTTGGCGTGTGAGCTATCTGTCATGCGTAATTTACCCTTAGGCGCTAAGGCTAAAATTTCTGGTATTGGACAGCCGTTTTGATCAAATAATTCTTCTGGACGATAGCTTTTTAACCATTTTTCTAAGAGTTCGATATGTCCAGGATTCCCCGCTAAATTAGCTAAGGGCACTTGGTGTGAGCGCCAAAAATCTTCGGTTTTTTTACCATCTACGCTGGCAGGTCCAGTCCAGCCTTTGGGTGTGCGCATAATCACCATTGGCCAAATAGGTCGTTTAACAGGTGCGCCATGGGCATTTCTTGCTGCCGTTTGAATGGCGTGAATTTCTTCCAAACACTGATCTAACACACTGGCCATACGAGGATGAACTATTTCTGGATCATTGCCTTCTACTACATACGGACGATAACCATAGCCCTCAAATAATTGCAGTAATTCTTCCTCATCAATTCGGCTTAGTATGGTTGGATTGGCAATTTTGTAGCCATTTAAATGTAAAATAGGTAACACCGCACCATCACGCGCAGGATTAAGAAATTTATTGGAGTGCCAGGCCGCGGCCATCGGTCCGGTTTCTGCTTCACCATCACCGATCACGCAACAGGTAATTAACTCAGGGTTGTCAAACACGGTACCGTAAGCATGCGCTAAGGCATAGCCTAATTCCCCACCTTCATGAATGGATCCTGGCGTTTCAGGCGCAACATGACTGGGCACGCCGCCTGGAAAAGAAAACTGTTTAAATAACGCTTTCATACCCTCTTTATCTAGCGAGATGCTTGGATAATATTCGCTATAGGTTTGTTCTAGCCACGCATTAGCAATCATCGCGGGGCCGCCATGACCTGGCCCACAGATAAACAGCATATTTAGATTATGTGCAGTGATTAAGCGATTAATATGTACATTAATGAAGTTTAAACCTGGTGTCGTTCCCCAATGTCCAAGTAAGCGTGGTTTTATATGTTCAATAGTTAAGGATTCTTTTAATAAGGGATTATCTAATAAGTAAATCTGCCCTACGGAAAGATAATTGGCTGCGCGCCAATAGGCATCCATTTGCGCTAACACTTCCGACGATACTGACGAGACTTGAAAATCTTGGTAACTTGTTGCCATGTTATTCTCCTGTTGAGTTATGGAAGGACTCAGCGTCCAAATACGTTAAAATTTGCTTAGCACAAACGCGCTCTTCTTCTGCCTGAATAATGAGAATTTTAGTGCGACTGTTTGCCTGACTGATGTCTCGATTATACTTTGCCTCCTGTTGCTGATTTGCACACGCCTCTAAAAGTACCCCAAAATCTTCTAATCCAGCCACAATATTACTGCGCACCAGTGCTGCATGTTCACCTATACCACCCGTAAACACCAAGGCGTTAACCTTGCCTAATACCGCCCAATAAGCACCAATATATTTTTTGAGACGGTAGCAAAACATCGTTAAGGCTAACAGCGCTGCGGGCTCTTGCTGTGCTACGTGCTGCAAAATAACACGCATATCACTTTCTCCACACACACCTTTTAAGCCACTGTGTTGATTGATTAAAGCCTCTAGTTGCTCGGCAGAATGCCCTGCTTTGTGCAAGTTTATTAAAATCATAGGATCAAGATCGCCGCATCGACTGCCCATCATGACCCCTTCGGTTGGTGAAAAACCCATTGAGGTATCGATGCTTTTGCCCTGAGCTATTGCCGTCACACTGGCGCCGCCACCCAAATGCAAAATGATAAGATTTAGCTCAGCAGGCGATTTATTGAGCAGTGCGGCACTGGCTTCGACGCTGTGCTGACAAGAAATACCATGAAAACCGTAACGATAAAAATCAAGATGATCAGACAGACCTTCAGGTAAGCAATAACGCCCTGCGTAATCAGGAATTGTTCGATGAAATGCCGTATCAAAGACAGCAAATTGCTTAGTTGTAGGAAAGCTCGCCATAGCTAAGCTAATGCCTAAACGGTTAAAAGGATTGTGTAGAGGCGCATACGCATCTAAAGCCGCCAAGTGTTCAAGCGTTGTTGCATCGATTACCGTAACACGGTCAAACCAACTGCCGCCATGCACCACCCGATGCCCAATGGCGGTTAAGTTAATGTTGGCCTCGTGTAACCACTGTTGCCAGCTTTGCAAGACTAACGCTAAGGCCTCCTGTGGCAAAAAATGCCCGGTCACAGTGTGTTTAAATGCCTGCTGAGTTAAATCAATGCCTTCTTGATGCAAAACATGATGATCAGTGTAATCTACTGTGAGCATGGCCAGCTCAGCTAAGTTAGCAGCAAATAAACGGGTTTTAATGGAGGTGCTGCCCACATTAATTGTTAATATCGTTGCTTCCATAAACAAAACAGCCTGAGTTGTGGGTGATAAAAATAAGCTGCCCAAGTACGGCAGGACAAATTGTTTGGCATGTAAGTCGTGCCATTAACTTTATCCACGCCTACTTTTATGGGGCATAACCGTAAGGGATCTTTAACAACTGCATTTTGACAAGCGTAGCACGAAAAAGTGCCGCTCTTATGTGCATAAGTCTACACAAATTTAATAACACCTTATTCCGCTAAATATATAGGGATTGCAGGAATGACGAGGCTTAAGAGTTGTGTAGGTATTTATGATCTTATGTGAGTAGCCTAAAAAGAGAGCGTCATTAACTAAGCTTAGTCACGTTTTTTGACATTGTCTATACAAAAACTCACATGATTAAAGCTTAATTCGGCTACTCACTTAACACGAAACTGCGTGAGGATTTTTTCAGCAAAAAAGTTAATAGTCTCAGGGAAATACTTCAATGCCTTATGCTGTAATGTCTCGCCCATGTCATCAATATCTTTATAAGTGCAAATCAGGTAGTGAGCGTGGCTGGCCTCATCATTGACATCATCCAACTTAATAAAGTCGATAGCTTTATCCGTATTTTGTTGTTGCAAGTATTTTTCACGATTGCTTTGTACTTTCTCCGTTACGCCATTTGCCATATAAATGCGGCTCATGTTGTTTTCAGTTTCAGAGGGAATATCTGCCAGCAACACATTTTGACTGCATTTAAAATCTCGATTTACTTTTTTGGCAACTTGGCAGGCAATTTCATACGCTACGCCATCGCCAACAATCACCGCAATTTTTGAGCTGTTCTCATCAATGATTTTCTGCAAAATACCTGTTTGTTGCTTTTGATAACCCGCAAAGAATTGAAATCACTTGTCGAGAAAAACGACATTGGTATCGAGCAACACTTTCAAAGGTATTTATCCTCAAGATGTTTTTTGTAATCTTGTTCGTCAAGATTAGAACCCGCCAACACGCCAATAAATGACTGCGTAATCGGTGAATGTCCTTTTTTTGCTGCGACTATTTTTTCGGCTAATTGATTTTCTTTTTGTTCTCACAACATTTTTTTTACAGCTTCCTGTACAAATACAGCCACATTGTCTTGTTGCAAAAGTTGTTTGCCTAATTCATCGGGTAATTCAATCGCTAATTGCATTTCTATTTCTCCACGTTGCTTATTTACCAATCCGCATTCAGCAGGTCATACGGAAGTATTTTGCGTTGCTGCAACGGCGCGATATTTTTACCCACGCCATCATCTAAAACGGGGTTGTAACCTTCCGCCAATAACTCATCAATCTTGGTTTTGAAGACTTCAATTTCTTTCAACTGTGCTGATAAAATTAACGCGGTTCAGTAGTGTGTAGAGACTTATGACTACAAACCGCACTACAGCTTATTATTTTTGCTTGATGACACTAACGAAAACAGCTATGTTTATCATCTTTGAAAGACGCTCGTTAAACTAGATTGCCTGTATTTAAGATGCCTAATTCTGTTTTTATAGAATAATTTATTAACTTTTGGCAGCTAGGCAAAGCCTGCCTTGCTGAGATGTCCAGTCTGTGTGGATAGCCAATAGTAATCATCATCATCGTGTAACTACACACTACCCAAGTAAGACATTCTCATACCGCCACTTTAACTTTATCCGAATGAATTTAAATATTGCTGCGTTACATCCTTATCCCTTTGAAAAACTCGCGCAACTTAAGCGGGGAATTGAACCACCACACGATAAATCTGCCATTAATTTATCTATTGGCGAACCCTCGCATCCTACGCCTGCGTTTATTGCAGCAACATTGCATGAACATTGCCAAGGTCTAGGCACTTATCCCAGCACCAAAGGCATTAGTGCGCTTAGAGTGGCGATTAGTAAATGGTTAACTTGGCGTTTTCAATTACCTCCAGAAGCACTTAATCCAGAGACCCACATTTTGCCTGTAAATGGCACGCGTGAGGCCTTATTTTCCTTTGCGCAATGCGTCATGAATGCCACGGGTACAGCACGCCCGCTAGTGCTGATGCCCAATCCTTTTTATCAAATTTATGAGGGGGCGGCGTTATTAGCAGGTGCTGAGCCTTATTTTTTAAATACCACCGAGGCGAACGGTTATTTACCTGATATCGATGCTGTGCCTGAGGCTATTTGGCAACGCTGTCAATTGCTTTATCTGTGCTCGCCAGGCAACCCTAGTGGCGCGGTTATTAGTATGGCAATGCATCAACAAGTGATTGCTTTGGCAATAAAGTACAATTTTGTGATTGCCTCAGATGAATGCTATAGCGAATTATATTTCAATGAAGACCAGCCGCCTGTGGGCTTGTTGCAAAGTGCTTATGCCATGGGCAATACTGATTTTAAACACTGCGTGGTGTTTCATAGTTTATCTAAACGCTCTAATGCGCCTGGCTTACGCTCTGGTTTTGTCGCGGGTGATGCTGAACTCCTCGCGTCTTATTTTAACTATCGCACCTATCATGGTTGTGCTATGCCGTTACCTACTCAATACGCCAGTATCAGTGCATGGCAAGATGAACAGCATGTCATCACTAATCGCCAGTTATACCGTGAGAAATTTGCTGTGGTCATTGCCATATTAGCTAGCGTGTGTGCTATTCAGCAACCCAGCGCAGGGTTTTACCTTTGGCTTAAAACGCCCATTGCCGATACCTTATTTGCGCAACAGTTATTTACCCACGAACATGTCACTGTGTTACCGGGCAGTTTTTTGTCCCGTGATGCTGAGGGCATTAATCCTGGTGCGGGGTATGTTCGGATTGCCTTAGTTGCCCCTTTAGATGAATGTGTTGCCGCCGCACAGCGCATCAAACACTTTTTTACCACGTTACCATAACAATAATAGGAAATTTATGATCCACTTAGAAGCTTGTATTAATAATGCCTTTGAACAACGCGCCGAATTTAGCCCCGCACACACGCCTGATGAGGTTCGTGCAGCGGTTACTGAAAGCTTGACGCTTTTAGATAAAGGCACGTTAAGAGTCGCCGAAAAAATCGAAGGTGTTTGGGTGACGCATCAGTGGCTTAAAAAAGCAGTTTTATTATCTTTTCGGATGAATGAAAACCGCTTAATGGAGGGCGGTAATACGCGTTATTACGATAAAGTTGAATGTAAATTTAGCAATTATAGTGATGCTGATTTTGCCGCAGCAGGTGTGCGTGTGGTGCCTAATGCCGTGGCTAGACATGGCAGTTATATTGCACCTGGTGCTATTTTAATGCCCTCTTATGTAAATATCGGTGCGTATGTCGACAGTGGCACCATGGTTGACACTTGGGTAACCGTGGGTTCCTGCGCACAAATCGGCAAAAACGTGCATTTATCAGGCGGTGTAGGCATTGGTGGCGTGTTAGAACCACTGCAAGCAAACCCCACCATTATCGGTGACAATTGCTTTATTGGCGCACGTTCTGAAATAGTTGAAGGCGTGATTGTTGAAGATGGCTGTGTGATTTCCATGGGCGTTTATATTGGTCAAAGCACTAAAATTTTCAATCGAATGACAGGTGAAATCAGCTATGGTCGAATTCCTGCAGGTTCAGTGGTGGTGTCGGGTAACTTACCATCCGCCGATGGTAGTTATAGTCTGTATTGTGCGGTTATTATCAAACAAGTAGATGAAAAAACACGCAGTAAAACAGGCATTAATGAGTTATTGCGCGATTAATCGATGCTATTGCCAAGGTGCATTTGTTACGTTAGTTAGTTTGATAGGTTTAGCTCGTTCCTTTGGCAACGAGCTGAAACTTTTTTTTTAAGTCTTTGATTATTATTTATATGGGCTATCAACTTAAGACGGGGCACTGTACAAGGCTTAACCGTTCGTCCTGAGTGTGTCGACGGCGGTACGGTTAAGCCGAAGCCTTGCCCACGACACATTAACGTCACTTTACCGTGATGACACTAAGAAGAATTGTTTCTGATCATGACTTTTACCTACGCAGCCTTGTTATCATGAAACCTCTACTGCGATTCTTCTGGCGCTTATTTTTTATCCATAGCGCCCGTCTTATTTGGCATTACCCAAAACCTTTTTTATTGCTCTTTGTCCTCTTTGCAGGACAGTATAGCTATGAAGTTTTTCTCGCCCGCCCTGCGTTACTTTATCAAGGCGAGCCACGCAGCCAAACACTTAGTCAGCCTTATTCGTGGTATCGCACCTTGCGAAATCATGGTTTTCTGGTGGGCTATTCAGACTTGCGTGGCAATCCTCTTTGGGTGGAATACGCACTTTATACTCCCGAAACGCCCACACCCAACTTACCCCGTCCCAGTCATTTTAAAACTGATTGGCGCAGCCTTAATCGGGTTAGCCATGCGAGTTATACCAACAGTGGCTATGATCGTGGACACTTGGCACCCAATCATGCCATCAGTCAGTTGTATGGTAAACAAGGGCAGCTGGATAGCTTTCTGATGACGAACATTAGCCCCCAAAAAGCAACGTTAAATCAGCAGGTTTGGCGACATTTAGAAGTGCTTGAACGTGACGTGTTCACCCAAAAACTAGCTAAAGTCTGGGTCATTACCGGCCCTATTTTTGCTGACTCTTCGTCGCGTTTACGCACGGATTGGACAGTACAAATTCCAGCGGCTTTTTATAAAATTTATATTGCCGACACGCCTAGTGATGCAACCCCAATTAGCCTAAGTTTTATCATTCCCCAAAGCGTGACAGGTCATGAGTCTTTGCAAGGTTTTGTTAGCACTATTGATGAAATTGAGCAGCAAACTGGCTTAGACTTTTTTGCGGAATTAGCAGATGACCTTGAAATCCCCTTAGAAAAAAATCACGAAATCGCCAGTTTATGGCAATTTAAACACGCGGTTAAGTGAGTGCCAAAAGAACTAGGTTAGTCGTACAGTCTCGCTTACAAAGCTTATAAATAATGATGCTTAAGTAAATTGAGCACAACCAATCCAATCAGGCTCTGATATACTTTGCACATACCACAGTTGTTTTTTTGCTACCTAATTAAGCTTAGTCGCTTGTTCGGCCTTAATTTGGTGGCTTTTTTTTCTAACAAATTTTACTTGGAGCGGTGCCACCATGAATGAAACAATCTCTAGCAATGCCCTGATTTATGCAACTTTAGCACTAAACAGTGAAGTGACTTTACAGCGTGAATATCTTGAATCTGACGATGTCGATAGCGAAGATCGTGAAAATGAAGAAGAAATTTTAGCCGACCTTGAGCAAGCCTTTATGGAGTTTGTTGATATTTACAAAGGTCGCTGTAAAGCCGACAAAGAACTGCCTACCCTTGAAGAATTGCTCAATAGCGAACTATAACTGTTAGCTGCTCACTTTTTACACCATAAGTCTCTATATACCATTTTTTAATCTCGATCTCCCCTTCAGCCCCCTTTTTTAAAAGGGGCGCCGTCCTTTATAAAAACCTTTATTCCTTCCTTCGCTGTCCACAGTGAAACCATAGGTCTCTACACAGCTTTTTATCATAATTAAAACAATTAGTTACAATGATATTAAGTCCCCTCTCCTGTTGGCGAGGGTTGGGGAGAGGAGAATAAAATCAAGCAGTTATATTTCCCCTCATCCCAGCCTTCTCCCTTTGGAGAAGGGGCAACGTTACTTGTGTAGATAGGTATGCAGTGAAACAACGCTTGCACTGCTGAGTTGCCCCGTGTGAATTGGTCGCCAAAAAGCGCCATAAAAATGTCGAATCATTCAAAAAAAAGTCATTACCCGCTATACTATTTTCAGCTGTAACATTAAAGCTACTCAACTTACTTTTTTATTCAACAAGGATTTACTATGCAAAATTTAGAAGAAATTGTTACCAAGTTTTATACACAATGCCTTACCGTAAACACAGAAACAGATGTTGCAGAATTAATGGGTCAACTACTCGCTGATGATTTTCAATCACTTGGTTCTGTTGACACAAAAGGTAAAGCGCAATTGATTGGTCAAATGCAATTTTTCTGGAAACTTATTCCTAACATGACGTGGGAAATTCAAGAATTAATTCAAGAGGGCAATCGTGTTGTTGTGCGTAGCATCGCTTCAGGCGCACCTAATGGAGATTTTATGGGTTTCCCTACTGATGGCAGCAAATCTTTCTCTATTATGACAATTGATATTCATACGATTGAAAATGGTCAAATTGTTAAGGTTTACCACCTAGAAGATTGGGTGACTGCAATGAAACAATTGAAAGGCTAAGCGCAACACGTAAGGTGCAATAAGCGAGAGCCGTATTGCACTAAATGGTGAGCCACAACGCGTCGCAATACGCTCAGGCTATTGCGACCTATGCACCATCAAGCATTAATCTCCGCAGATAAAAAAGCCCATAAAAAACTCAAAGAAATAAAACGTCGCATAGTCTGCATAGTCTATAGAATAGGTTGCCGATTTTAGAAACCCAACAAAATACTATACACCTCGATAAGAAACGACTATGTCTGAATTCCTCTATTTAAAGCCACTGGTTTTAGACACAAAAAACGGTGTTTCGCATGATTATTGAAGATTTTAACGGCAAACCACTGACAACAAGCCTACCAAATACTGATGCATCACTTACGCAGCGGTTGGACATTGCGCTTAAAATCGCCCGTGGTATTCATGAAATCCATTTAGCAAAATTAATTCATAAAGGCATTTCTCCCGCAAATATTCTGTGGAATCCGCTCACTAACGACCTTAAAATTAGTGACTTTGGCACGGCCTCGCCCGCCAATGAAGCATTTAATGAACATCTCCAGCATGATTTTGCCAGCGAAATGTTACCTTATATCTCACCTGAACAAACTGGACGCTTAAACCGCGTACTTGATTATCGCACTGACTATTATTCTTTTGGTGTGGTGTTATATGAACTGTTCACTGATGAACTGCCCTATCAAGCAAGCGATACCTTAGCCTGGTTGCATGCACATATCGCGCTAACGCCGCGTGAACCAACTCAGCTAAACCCCACGCTTCCTGAACCGCTAGCGCAACTCATTTTAAAATTATTAGCAAAAAATCCAGACGACCGTTATCAAAGCTCGCGCGGTATTTTGGCTGATTTAATGTATTGTTTTACAGAATTAACACGCACTGGCGATGTACCTGCCTTTTCCTTAGCGACTGAAGATTATTCTTACCGATTACAGTTAAGTAAAAAGCTATATGGTCGTGAGGAAGCTTTACAGCAGTTGCTTAATTATTTTGCGGAACCCTTTGAAAATACTATGCACATGGTGTGTGTGCGGGGTTATGCAGGGATTGGTAAATCGGAATTAATTCAGCGATTTCGTCAGGCTATTCAGCATCAACATGCTTTTTTCATGATGGGTAAACAAGACCAATACGGGCAAAATCGTCCTTATCAAGTCTTAATAAATGCCATTGAAAACCATACGCGTCAAGTGCTTAGCGCACCCGAGCAGGAAGTCAGCCGTTGGCAAAAAATAGTAATAGACACCCTGGGTGACGAGCTTGCTTATTTAACTGCACTCGCGCCGTTTACAGAGCATCTTGTTGGCAAACAACAGAGCTTACCTAACACGCTAAGTTCTGATGCACAAAGCCGAATTTATCGAGTTATTGTTGGCTTCTTTAATGCGTTTAGCCAAGCAGACTGCCCCATAATAGTGTGCCTAGACGACTTACAATGGGCGGATATCGCAACACTCAAATGGCTGGAGCAGGTGCATGTTGAGACCTCACTTAATAATGTATTAATCATTATTAGTTACCGTGACAATGAAGTTGATAACACTCACCCTTTGCACTTACTTCTGCATTATTTAGCCACAAAAAACATCGTCGTTGGGTGTTTAGCGCTTGCGCCATTACAGTTATCAGATACCACGCAGTTACTCACAGATTCTTTACTATGCACGCCGCAACATGCCGCACCACTTGCCAAAGTGGTGATGAGAAAAACCCATGGCAATCCGTTTTTTATTACTAAATTCTTGCTGCATTTATACGAAGAAGGCTTGTTGTATTTTTCTGAAGAGTTGCTGCAATGGCACTGGGATAACACGCACATTGCAGCCTTAGAAAGCACTGAGAATGTCATTGATTTTTTAGTGAAAACCTTGCAAAGCTTACCGCCTGACACGCAATACTTACTTAGTGTCGCGGCGCTTATTGGCAATACCTTCTCAATTACGCAATTGGCTAACTTTTCTCCAAACAGCGTTAGTAAAATAGCGCTTGATTTATTACCTGCCTTACATAAAAAATCAATTCAACATTTTGATTCACAAAAAGAAACATACTGTTTTCAACACGATCGTATTCAAGAAGCCGCAGCAAAGTTACTCTCAGAACAGCACGCTTGCTTGGTGCACTGGGAAATTGCTGAACAATTGCTCATTAATTTCGATGAAAACGAATCAACTAATCAAATTTTTAGTATTGTTAATCATTTTAATCAAGGTCTTGCCCACATGATGACCCTTGATTCCAGCAAACATCATAATATTAAATTGTTGATTGCTAATCTTAATCGTATTGCTGCACAACGTAGCCGTCTTGCGGGTGCTTACCATGAAGCCTTAGGCTTTGTGACGCAGGGCTTAGCGTTATTGCCTGACGATGCCTTTATAAGTGATGTTGACTTAACTTTTAAACTTTATTCGGAAGCCCAATTTAATGCGTTTTACTGCACACAGTTTACTGAAGCCGAAACCTATTTTGCTATCTTAAACAATAATGTTGATGCACCCCAACTCATGAACAATTGCGTTATTTTCATGATTGATCAATACACCATGCAAAAGCGCTTGCCCGAAGCGATTGCTCTTGGCTTACAGCAATTAAAAGCCTTAGGGATGATAATTAACTTAGATTACATTGCTGACGAAACTTCAGCAGACTTTGTTTATTTTCAACACGTTTTAGCTCGAAGTGAGCTACCTGATTTACTACACAAAAGAACAATAAGTGATCCTCAGCGAATAAAGTGTATTGACATCATGGCGGCTATTCATCCCTCTGCATATTTAAGCAATATGCCTTTATTGCGCTGGCTAACCATTAAAGCGGGCTTATTGTTACTCACTGAAGGCGGTACGGCTAACATGGGTATTTTATTAGCCCTAATGCCCTGCACGTTCATCAACCTGCAAAATGATTATCAAGGTGGCTTGGCATGGCAATTATTCGCCATGGACTTATGCCAACAACTTAATGATCAAAAAGGTTATGCCAAAAGTGCGGATCGCTATGCTTCCATGGGTGTACACTGGCATAAACCCTTACCCGAAGCGTTAACGTATGCTAAAACAGCATTTGAACAGATGTTGGCAATTGGTGATTTACACAATGCTGGCTACGTTTTTTTAACGCCCATTTGTAATCGCTACGAACAAGGCGATCCCCTTAATGAAGTCAATCATGAAATTGCTCAGGGTCTTGCGTTCACACAAAAAACCTTTAATCACAATGCGTTTCAGGTTTTTTCAGTGTATCAACGCCTGCTTATGGCCTTAACAGGCGAAACCTTATCCGCCTTAGATTTTTCTACGGAAAGCCAATCGGAAGCGGACTGGCTGTCAGAACTGGGCGAAATGTCGCCCTTTCATAAATGCTTTTATCATACCTACAAACTTCATTTGTCTCTTTTATGTCATGACCCAGAACGCGCGTGGTACCACGTTGAACAAGGCAAACCACTGATTAATTTTGTTATTGCCCGTTTGCTCTATGCGAGCTTTCATTGTTATGCGGCAATTGCCGCCTGTCAGCGTTTGGCAACTCTAACTACCCAGCATCCTGACTACGCCGCAACATACCAATTTATTGATGAGACTGAAGCCTTAATTCAGCAATGGACAGCGGATGCAAACTGTAATTTCTACCATAAACTGCTATGGTTGCAGGCTGAAAAAAACGTCGCACTTAATGAAAACCTGGTTGCCTTACAGCTTTTCGAACAGGCTATTCACGTCGCACATAATCATGGCTTTATTCATGACAAAGCCTTAATTGCAGAGCGTGCTGCTGAATGCAGTTTAGCGTGTGCTTTACCCACGCAAGCAAAAGGTTTTATTCAACTTGCATTTAAAAGTTATTATTTATGGGGTGCCACGTTAAAAGTCACCAGTTTGCTTGACCGTTTTGCAAATTGGTTAGATGCTCCACTATCCGACACTCACACGGGTTTAACTGCACTGCCTAATAAGCCAGCTATCAACGCTGCTTCTTTTGATATTGATAGCGTCATGCGCTGCATTGAAGCTGTTACCTTTGAAATTGATTATCAGCGTTTATTACACACTTTACTGAAAATATTACTGGAAAATGCAGGGGCTGAGCGTGCGATATTGCTCTTAGAGTGCAACCATAGTGTGTATGTAGCCGCCGAAAAAACCACCACCACGCCCATCCAGTTATTTGATACTGTACTTTTGGAAGAAAGCTTCCAAATTGCTCGCCCAATCATCGATTATGTAAAACGCTCATTAGATACAGTTGTGCTTAATAATGCCTACGCGGACACTGATTTTGGTGGCGATGATTATATTCAAGAGTACCAGGTTAAATCCTTATTATGCTTACCCTTACTTAAACAAGGTAAGCTCACTGGTATGGTGTATTTAGAAAACAATCTAGCCACGCATGTGTTTACTGCCGACCGTATTCGTATGGTCACGATTATCGCTGGACAAGCGGCTACGGCTATCGACAATGCTCGCTTGTATTCCAGCCTAGAACAACAAGTCCGCGAACAAACGGCTGATTTACGTCTTGCTAAAGAAGAGGCGGATGCAGCGAGCCAAGCAAAAGGGGAATTTTTGGCGAATATGAGCCATGAAATAAGAACCCCCATGAATGCCATTATTGGTTTATCTCATCTGGCTTTAAAAACCGAACTTAGCCCAAAACAACGCGATTATATTGGCAAAATTCACTACTCTGGCAATGCCTTATTGGGCATTATTAATGATGTTCTGGATTTTTCAAAAATAGAAGCGGGAAAAATAGATATTGAACAAACCCTGTTTAATCTTCAAGACGTCTTTGATAATTTAACGCATTTGAGTAGTCAGCGTATTCATGAGAAAAAATTGGAGTTATTGTTCAATATTCCCAGCTACATCCCTTGTTTTCTGATTGGCGATCCACTTCGTGTAGGACAAATTCTGCTTAACCTTACCAGTAACGCCATTAAATTTACTGAACACGGGGAAATTGAAATCAGTATCGAGTTAATGGAACAAACTCAGGAGCAAGTCAAATTATGCTTTACCATTCGGGATTCTGGCATCGGTATGACACCCGAACAACTGTCACGTTTATTTCAAGCCTTCACCCAAGCCGACGGCTCCACAACACGAAAATATGGCGGCACAGGGCTGGGATTAACGATTTCAAAACGTCTAGTGGAACTCATGCAAGGCAGAATTTGGGCAGAAAGTGATTATGGTTCAGGCAGCCGATTTATTTTTACGGCATGGTTGGGTGTCGCGCCTCAGCAAACGTCTTCCTTTGAGTATTTAGCCACGCCCCTTGAAAATAAACGTATTTTAATTGTTGACGATAATTCAAATGCTCGCGACATTCTGCAAGAAATGTTACGACGCTGGACTATTAAAGTAGATACGGCACCGTCAGGACTTATTGCCTTAACCATGTTGGAATACCAAGCGAATTGTAATGAACCTTACGATTTAGCTTTTATCGATATGGTTATGCCCGAATTGACGGGTATTGAAACTGTAGAAAAACTGCTACAACACCCACATTTAAAACATCAAAAAACTAAAATCCTGATGATTTCTGCCTTTGATGATAGCGAATTACACGGCTCCTCAATTGCTAACAGCATCGATGGTTTTTTAGCTAAGCCAGTAACCGAATATGCCTTATTTAAAACAGTAGAAAAAGTTTTTGCCGTCAATCAAACTGAGCATTCAAGCTTATCAACGGAGCCTTTTGTTACCAGCATTAATTACCAATTAACGGGTATTTATGTGTTGTTAGCTGAAGATAATGAAATTAACCAACAAATTGCGATTGAATTACTTAACAGTGAAGGCGTTAGCGTTGATGTTGCCAATAATGGCAAAGAGGCCTTAACCCTGTTGGCACAGCATCCAAATCGTTATGATGCCATTTTAATGGATTTACAAATGCCTGAAATGGATGGCTATGAAGCAACCTTAGCTATTCGTAACACAGTCCAGTGGCAACACCTCCCCATTATTGGCATGACTGCTCATGCTATGAACACTGATCGCGACCGCTGTTTTGCCGTAGGGATGAACGAGCATGTTGTCAAACCGATAGATCCAGATCACTTATTTAGCACCTTGAGAACCTGGGCTAAAAAAGACTCGAGCTTAGCGCCTTCAATAACTGCGCCTACACCGCTGGTTAACCCAACACCGCAGCCTGACTTAATCGCGACTATGCAGCAGCTGGCTGCGTTTGAAGGCTTAGATAGTCAAACGGGTTTATCGAGAGTCATGGGCAATGAGAGGCTGTATTGCCGCTTATTAGCGAACTTTGCAGGATCATTTAGTCAGCAATTAGGTGCGCTTAACACCGCTTTTGAGCATCGCGATTTAGACAGTGCCGCGCGTTTAGCGCACAGTTTAAAAGGCGTATCGGGCAATCTTGGGCTCACGCGTATTTTTACGTTAACTGCTGAGCTTGAACATCGCATTGAAGAGCAGGCTATCTCTGCCTGCGAAGACATTACTGAGCAACTGGGCACGCTATCTACAGAATTGAACGAGTTATTTGCCCAGCGTGTTGAAGAGAATGGCGCCTCAGTTAAGTGCAAAACCCTCTCTACAGAAGCAATAGTGCAGCAATTTGCCGAGTTACTTGCCTTAATAAACGATGGTGATACTGAGGCGACTGAACGTTTAACTCAATTAATACCAGAGCTTCCAGAGCACCTGCACGCGTCATTACACACGCTTAATAATTTAATGAATGATTATGAATTTGAGGAGGCCTTCGTTATTGCTAATCGCCTTAATGACGAACTTATCACGTTTTTTTAAGCCCTTTTTACACTACTTTGTTACGCTTGAATTGTTATGACTGACGGAAATGAACGCCCCTGTATTCTGATTGTTGATGATGAACCTATTAATATCAACATTTTAACTGAGCTGCTTAAAAGTAATTATAAAATTATTGCTGCCAAAAGTGGCGCCTCTGCCTTAAAACGCTTAAGCGATGGCTTGCGTCCAGACTTGATTTTATTAGATGTCATTATGCCTGAGATAAGCGGCTATGACGTTTGCCAACAGCTTAAAAGTAATCCTGAAACACACGAAATACCTATTATTTTTATTACTTCGGCGATAAAACCTGAGGAAGAAACTAAGGGTTTAGAATTGGGTGCTATTGATTATATCTCCAAGCCTATTTCCCCAGCGGTGGTTATTGCTCGGGTAAAATCACACTTAGCCTTGCAATTTGCGCAACGCGATATGCAACGCCAACGCGATTTTATTCGTCAAGTGTTTGGGCGGTACATGGGAGAAAATAGGGTTGATTTGGTTTTAGCGTCGCCTGAATATTTAAAATTGGGCGGTGAAAAGCGTCGTGTGACGCTGCTCATGTGTGATTTACGAAATTTCACTAAAACCTCAGAATTAGCCGATCCTGCGGACATTGTGTTAATGCTGAACAGTTTTTTTACCGAAATGGTGACGGTGATAGAGCATCATAATGGCACGATTGATAATTTTATGGGCGACTCTATGTTGGTTATTTTTGGCTCGCCCATTATCCAAACAGATCATGCGCAACGTGCTGTTAATTGCGCTATTGCCATGCAAAAAAGCATGCCTGCCATTAATGTTCGTCATCAGCAAGAAGGCTTGCCCTTGCTGCAAATGGGCATTGGCGTCAATACAGGCGAAGCCATTATTGGTAATATTGGCTCACACTTGCACATGAAATTTAGTGCCATTGGTGCAACGGTGAATCTTACTGCGCGTTTACAAGCCATGGCAATTGGTGGGCAAACACTTATTTCAAAAGCCACTTATGAAGAACTTAATAATGAGATTATTGTCAACGGCCGTTTACTCGTGCAACTTAAAGGTTTTGGTTTAGCCTTTGAAGTCTTTGATGTGACAAGTGATAGGTAAGTAATCGCTTTTTAAGTATGGTTATCTTTAAACGGTAAAGATAACGCAGCCTGCGCCTTGTAAGCGTCAACATGATTTTTTTCTGCACTAATAAACGCTTTGATTGCGTGATGAAATTGCTCATGGTGCAACCAGTGCGCAGAATAGGTAGTGATGGGCTCAAAACCTCGGGCAATTTTATGCTCGCCTTGTGCGCCTGAATCAAAACGCGCCAGCCCTGTTTTAATACAAAAGTCGATGCCTTGGTAATAACAGGCTTCAAAATGCAGCATGGCATACTCTTCAATACAGCCCCAATATCGACCATACAAGGTATCTTCACCTATAAAACTTAAGGCGGCGCCAACATATTCATGTGCAGTGCGTGCAAACACCACTAACAGGGTCGAGCCCATCTGGTCTGCCAAGTGTAGAAAGAAATCCACGTTTAAATAAGGCTGCGAACCTTTCTTAAGGTACGTCATGGCATAAAATTGATAAAAAATTTGCCATTGTTCTGCACTGACCTCAGTGCCTTTCAACTGAATTAATTGCACGCCTTGTTCGTTTACTTTGGCACGTTCGCGCTTAATCATTTTACGTTTTGCTGACGTTAAGCTTTGCAAAAAATCGGTAAAGTCAGTATAGCCTTTATTAAACCACTGAAACTGAACCGCTTCTCTAACAAGAATTGGTAAGGACGTTAAACTGGCTAGGTGTTCAGGCTCTGGAAATAAACAATGCCAAGAAGAGCAGGCATGGTTCGCACATAGGTCTTGTATGGCGACGAACATCTGTTGCAAAACCTCGGGCGTATTGACAGTGTTTTTTATGCCCCATCGCGCACCAGCGCAGGGTGTAAAAGGAATCGCCGTGAGACATTTTGGATAATACCTAACGCCATGCCGTTGATACGCCTGCGCCCATTGATGATCAAAGACATATTCGCCACGAGAATGAAATTTAAGGTACATAGGCATCACCGCAATCAACTCCTGCTGTTCATACACCACACAATGGCAGGGCAACCAGCCTGTGTGTTCACTGACACAGCCTGAGTGCTCTAAAGCATGTAAAAATTCATAGCGCATAAAGGGAGATAACCCTTCAACGAGTGTATTCCATTGTGTTGCGGGCAAAGCAGCTAAGGTCGGTAAAAATTTCACGTCCATCGTTATTCAATCCTCAGTATAAAAAATAGTAAGAGCGTGCACTCAGCAATGCTCATGATGACAATGACAGCTAACACATAATCTACAACGCTAGTCTTGGAAAATACGGAGTCCAACGGCTTTAGCCCCTTGCGTAAAAAGGCTAAAGCCTTTTTACGCCTGCACAGCCATAATGAGCATTGCTGGCGTGCAATGGGCTTGCTAACTCCTGTCTTAAGACCATAAGCAATGAATACAGCACACCGCAGCCACAGATAATCAGATATGTCGTAAAACCCGCACTAAAAACTAACATTAATGTCTTTATTTTGTGCAAAGAAGTTTTGTTTTGTTGTGTTCATAAAATAACATCATGAATTTTAATAACTTAATTTTATGGCATTAATTATGCTAAATAAATTGTACACAGTATTTTGTTATCGTTTTTTGTTGTGGGTTGGTACCTTTTAACGCTCTAATTTTTATTAGGGCGTTTTTTTTATTTATCCTCTTTTGTAAATCAAGTAACCTAAGTGCCTTAACTATCAGCGTTCAATTTAATTGAACCGCCCTTTTAACGTGCCTTAGTTGCTGACTTCTCCTTGAATATTACTCCGCCTTCACTTGAAACCAACGCGTCCCATGTTTTTATTGTGGAAGAACGCGCCAATCCTTCCTGCGATTTTTTTGTTATTCCTGCGCTTACCGCGCAACGATTATCCTATACGCGCTGTCTTTTTCATGAGCTTGTTCAGGCTCACGCGCTACGCAATGCTATCGTTATTTTTATTCGTTACGTGCCCTCACCATGGCAAAAATTAATTTCTGCACAGCGCGCAACAATACGTCACGTTATTTTTTTTATGGATGATGATGTTTTAGACGTTGCGGCTTTTGCAGGCATGCCGTGGCGCTATCAATTAAAGTTATTACGTCTTTCTGCGTCACGCGCGGCGTGGTTGCAACAGTACGCTAGGCTTTGGGTTTCTACGGCTTATCTACAGCAAAAATATGCACACTGGCAACCACGCTTATTGTTACCTACTAGCATTCCTATTGAAGATAATGTAACACGGATTTTTTATCATGGCTCTGCTACACATCAGGCTGATATCGATTGGTTATTTCCTGTTATTGCCGAGGTATTACAGAGCAATAAACAACTCAGTTTTGAAATTATTGGTGGTCAACATATTTATCGACAATATAAAAAACTACCCCGCGTGACCATTGTTCATCCCATGTCGTGGCCAAGTTATCAAAGTTTTATAAGCAAACAACATTATCATATTGGCGTTAATCCATTAGTGAATACGCAGTTTAATAAAGCCCGTTCGTACACAAAGTTTTTTGACATAACACGCTGTCAAGCAGTAGGTATTTACTCACCAAATAGCAGTTGTGCCGATGTGGTGACACACTTGCACGAAGGTTTAATTGTTGACTTAAAGCCCGCTGCTTGGGTTGAGGCATTACTGAATTTAGCCAATAATAAAGCATTACGTAGTCAGTTATTAATGAATGCTCAGCAGAAAGTCGCTTATTTAAATCAACAAGCAAATAATCAATTGTTTGATTATGTAGAGGGTTAAATGGGGTGGGATGTCAGCAGCAGTAAAAAGGCTTTAGCCTTTTTACTTTAGCTTTTTTACTTAAGGGTTAAGCCCTTAAACTCCTGCTTTATGTTGACTGTCATAATAAGCATTACGGCGTGTTAGCCGCGTAAAGGTGGCACCATGCCAGTTTGACGATAATACTGATAATCTTTTAAAACCTGCGCATGATCAAACGCTAATAATTCTGGGAGTGTATCAAACGTAAACACGCCACAATTTTTTGCATCGTCTGCGGCACTGGGCAAGCCTTTGGCTTCTGCAATATATACCGCAGTAACGGTATGATTACGAGGGTCGCGAGTGGGGGCAGAATACATTCCTAATAAAGCGATTAAGCTCACATCAAGACAAATTTCTTCTTTAGCCTCGCGGATGGCTGCGTGTTCAAGCGTTTCGCCCACATCAACAAAGCCACCTGGAATCGCCCAACCATAAGGTGGGTTGGCTCGCTCAATTAAAACAAAAGGACGCTCTGGTAAATCAATCAGCTCTATTAACGTATCAGCGGCAAGCAGTGGGGTAACGGGTTTGTACATGTAAACTCCAAAAGCGGACGTGGTTGTTTAGTGGTGTTTAAGGTGCGATTATTTATTATTTTATTCAGTCAATCTGCGTTCGGCTTCTTGATATTTTGCCGCACAAAAAGCACTGACTTCAACTGGCAAATGTGGTCCAGGTGGTTGTTTGTTCCAAGCCAAGGTTTCAAGATAATCACGGACATATTGCTTGTCAAAACTAGGCGGGCTCATGCCAATTTGATACTGATCGGCCGGCCAAAAACGTGATGAATCGGGTGTTAATACTTCATCAATAAGATGCAGCACGCCGTGTTTATCAACACCAAATTCAAACTTGGTATCGGCAATAATAATCCCACGTTGTTTAGCGTAGTCTGCGGCAAGTTGGTAAATTTGTAAGCTGGTCTCTTTAATTTGCGTAGCGAGCGTTAGCCCAACTAAGTCAACCGTTTGTGCAAAGCTGATGTTTTCATCATGATGCCCCAGCTCAGCTTTACTGGAGGGCGTGTAAAGTGGTGTGGGCAATTGTTCGGCTTGTTGTAAGCCTGCGGGTAAAGTGATGCCGCACAGCGTTCCCGTGGCTTGGTAATCTTTCCAACCCGAGCCAATTAAATAGCCGCGCACAATGGCTTCTATAGGCAGTGGCGTGAGTTTTTTAACAATGATACTTCTGCCTTCCAGTGTTTTGCGCTCAGCAGCATCAGTAATGACATCAGCTAAGCTAAGCTCAGCTAAGTGATTGGGAATGAGGTGAGCCGTTTTATTAAACCAAAAATTAGCCACGCGCGTTAATACGCCGCCTTTGCCAGGAATAGGGTCGGGTAAAATAACATCAAATGCAGATAAGCGATCGGTGGTGACAATTAACATATAGTCTGCATTAATGTCATAAATATCGCGTACTTTGCCACGCGCGATAAGTGGTAAAGAGGAGAGAGTGGCTTGATAAAGTGCGTTGGATAAGGGCATACGATGAATCATAGAATAAAAGTTAATAAAATTTACCTCGTGCTTAGCATTAGACGAGGTATGAGAGGGTGTAATTAATTACCGTTGTAGATCAAATTTACGTAATTTTTCCACCAAGGTAGTACGGCGCATATTTAAACGTTTTGCTGCATGGGCGACGACACCATTGCATTCTTCTAAGGCTTGACGAATTAAATCAATTTCCATTTCGTTTAAATATTCTTTTAAATCAATACCATGTTCTGGAAGTGTTAAGTTGGACGTGGTTTTATCAAGCGGGTTAAGCGGTGCCGAGCTTGTTAACAGTGCATTTAGCATGGCCTCTTCAGCTGCGTTAAGTGCAGGTTCTTCGGTTTCATTAGCACGGCTATTGTCTTCCTGATGTTCGTTGTCAAGGCGTAAGCGTTGAAATTTTTCGGGTAAGTCATCGGCAGAAATGATTTTATTAGGATAAATAATCGCTAAGCGTTCAATTAGGTTAGCTAATTCGCGGATATTTCCAGGCCAAGTGTAGTCCATCAGTAAACGTAGCGCCGCAGGTGTGAGTTGTAATGCGTCACCTTGAGGAGTGTCTGCTAATGTAGAGGCAAAATGAGCAATTAACACGGGTATATCGTCGGCACGTTCGCGTAAGGCAGGTATTTCTATTGGAAAAACATTTAACCGATAAAATAAATCTTCCCGAAAGCGGTTTTCTTGGATTTCATACTCTAAGCAGCGGTGTGTGGCAGCGATGACGCGCACATTGGCATGAATGGTTTTGTTGCTGCCCACGCGC
>CAJAQT010000184.1 GCA_903944165.1 uncultured Methylococcaceae bacterium
ATGTGCCAAAGAGGGTTCAAGATACATCGGCGGTGCAAAACGGAAATTTCCCTTGGCAATGTTCACATCACGCAGTTTTCCTGCAAAATCATAAATATCGCCAAATAAATAAGCGTGAATTTGTGCTAATCCGTTGAATGTTCCAACCTCCAGATGGTTTATTTCACCACTTTCAAAAAGCTGTTTAGCCTTTTGCTTGCTGATTTTTTCTTCGGCTTTGTTAAGTTCAAGCTGGTTTGTGAGCTGTAATTTATTCGGTAAAATCATGTGTTGTTCCTATCGCTATTCATAGGCTTTCAATCCTGAAATTTCACGCCCCCCAGCGAGTTTGTTTAACATCGGTACTCACTCCGCCATCAAAAGCAATTCTTTTTGCGTTCGCGCTTTCCAACCCAATTCCAACGGGGCTTATACATCGCTTAATTGTTCACCGTCAAAAATCATGTTGTTTGTTTCTGAATACGTATCTTTCGCTGCTGCTGAAGCGATTGGGCGTTATGATGGCCATAATGAGAAGTGCTGTACTTTCATTATCATATTAGCGTTTCTGCCTGATGCTTAGGTATAGGTAAATGTGGCAACCCCAATTCCTTAAGAAATTGATTATGCTGGTTAAGACTGCCCGCAATACTTTTTTCAATATCAATCAAATCAGAATTAACCACTTTTAAGTCAATTTCAACTTCGTCTTGGGCAATGCTGACATAACGTGAAATGTTCAAATTAAAATCATTCTTCTCGATTTCATCCATTGAAACACGTCGAGAATAACGCTCTTCTTCTTTTCGATGCTGATATGTTTCAACAATCTTTTTGACGTTTTCATCCAATAAACGATTCTGACGTTTGCCTTTTTCAAAGTGTTCACTGGCATTGATAAACAACACATCATCAGACTTCTTATATTTTTTTAACACCAGAATACAAACAGGAATCCCCGTTGAGAAAAACAAGTTAGCTGGCAAACCAATCACCGTATCAATATGACCCTCTTTCAATAATTTCGTGCGTATTCGTTCTTCCACACCACCACGAAATAAAACCTCATGCGGCAAAATAATTGCCATCGTGCCTTGTTCACTTAAAAAGTGAAATCCATGTAAAAGAAAGGCAAAGTCAGCGGCTGATTTAGGCGCAAGTCCATAATTTTTAAAACGGAAATCTTCAGCCAACGCATCAGTCGGTTCCCATCGATAGCTAAAAGGTGGATTAGCAACCACCGCATCAAATTCTAATTTTTTAGCAGGGTTCATTTCGTTCAAAATGTCCCAGTCATTTAACAATGAATCCCCGTGATGAATTTCAAATTCAGAATCTTTCACGCCATGCAACAACATATTCATGCGTGCTAAGTTGTAAGTCGTGATGTTTGTTTCTTGACCGTAAATTTTACCAATGCCGTGTGTACCTAGCTGTTTGCGGATATTAAGCAGCAACGAACCAGAACCACAGGCAAAATCTAACACTTTATCGAGCTTTGTTTTCTTACCCGTTGCAGGGGCTTGACTGTCGAGTGTGACAATTTCAGAAAGAATCGTAGAAATTTGTTGTGGCGTATAAAACTCACCTGCTTTTTTGCCTGAACCTGAAGCGAATTGTCCAATTAGATATTCGTAAGCATCACCTAAAACATCGTTGTTAGTCGAAAACTGAGCAATGCCTAACGCAATTTTTGCAATGATGGTGCAAAGTTTAGCGTTGCGGTCAGTGTATTTTTTGCCCAACTTTTCAGAGTTCAAATTGATTTCTGAAAACAAACCTTGAAACGCATTATCAAAACTTTTGTCTTCGATGTATTTAAAACCTTTCTCTAAGGTATTTAACAAGTCGTCATTTTGCGTTCTAGCAAGCTCAGAAATACTGCTCCACAAGTATTCTGGTTGAATCACATAATGCACTTTACGGCGCATATCTTTTTCAAAATCTGCTACATCATCAGGATTTTGAGCGTACCAAACAGACAAGGGCGTGCGTTTGTCGTCAGCCTCTAATTTTGGATAATCTGAACCTAATGCTTTTTCAACAGCCGTTTCATAATTATTCGACAAATACCGCAAGAATAAAAACGACAACATATAATCACGAAAATCATCGGCATTCATTGAGCCGCGTAATTCGTCGGCTATTGTCCAAAGGGTACTACCTAATTTGTTTAAGTCTTGTTCAGTCATTGTTTTATTTTTTCCTTTACTGCTTTAAATTTCTGTAAAAATTTTCGTGTGAACCCAGCAGTAACAAATGACGGGTTTGCGGGTCAAATTAATAAGCCAGTAAAGTTGTGTGACCACAACATTTGAATTTAAAAACAAAAATTCCTGCCAAATCGCCCATTTTTGGCTCGCCAATCTGTGGATTTTTAACAATTTCAGTTGTGCCTCATCAACATCTAATTGTTGATTAGCGTGTAACTTTTTATAGCTTTTACGGAATAGGCTACTTTGCAGAACACAAATATCAGTCATCAATGTGCTTTCCTTGTGGCACAAAAGGTGTCGACAATGATCGTTCTTCGGCTTTGGCAATCAGTAAATCGCGGACAAAACTAATCGGTAAATCAGGATTATCTAATGCCGTTCTGCCTAAACGTGCCCAAAATTCAATTTGCCCAGCTATGCTACGCTGTTCAATTTCGGCTTCTTTTTGTGCTTGTTCGTATAACGCTTGCTCAATTTCAATAGCAATGTTCATGATATTTTCCTCACTGTATAAAAGTGCTTGGTTGCTCTTTAATGTCTATTACTGCATGTTTACTGAAAAATTTTTCACACCTAAACGGTTAAAATCATCTGAATTATTAGTAACAACGGCTAATCCATTGATTAAAGCTGTTGCGGCAATAATGGCATCAGGCGTTTTTGTTTTAAATCGTTGTCTTAATGCAATTGTTTGTTCTGCAATTTCTTCGTTGAGTTCAAACACATTCGCATAGCTAATAAATTCCTTCGCCTTAAAATATAGGCTTTCATCTGCTAGAAATTGTCCCCATCCCAAAAATTCAATTTTGGTGATAATAGAAATGTTAAAACTCGTTGTGATAACGTCGTGGAGTGTTTCATCTTGCGTTAAGCCATTGAAGTAATAGATGACCACATTTGTATCAATCAAGTACGCCGCCATTAATTCCAACCTTCACGTTCGCTTATTAAATAATCATCAATCATGTGTTTGGTTTGGTGAGCCGTTCCAAAATAACGGCGTGAATCAAAAGCAGCGGTGTTTTTTTGTTTTGGTGACATAACAACCCCGTTTTCTTGTGCAAGTTGTTGCAACACAATTTGCGCCAGTTTTAATTTGTCGGCGTAAGA
>CAJAQT010000185.1 GCA_903944165.1 uncultured Methylococcaceae bacterium
TGTCTCATAAAGTATACAATCCGATACACTTTTAGCCCAACGGTAGAATGCGGGTTTGAGGTATCTTAAAATATGTCTTATTATTAGTTCTTATAAACTCTTAGGATAAATAAGGCATTTTATCAGGGTTTTGAATATGAAATAATACGTAATACGTGTTTTTTATATAAGGTCGATATTATGCATAAAAAGATGACAATTACTTTAGAAGAAGATGTGTATGACGGACTCTATAGAACAGTTGGAAAACGAAAGATGAGCCAATTTATTGAAGATTTACTTCGTCCTCATGTGCTGAATGATGCCTTAGATGATGGCTACAAGGCGATGGCAGCCGACAAAGAGCGCGAAGAGGAGGCTATGGAATGGTGCAATAGCCTTTCTGGGGATATGGCACATGAAACGCGGTGAGGTTTGGTGGGTTGAATTCGACCCTTCGGTGGGTAGTGAGATTCGAAAAACCAGACCGGCGGTTATCGTGAGTAATGATTCGGCCAACCGAAACTTATTGCGTGTAGTGGTTATTCCTGTAACCAGCAACACTGGTCGGCAATATCCTGGAGAAGCCTTAATATCTCTTTCAGAGAAACAGGGAAAAGCAATGGCAGATCAAATTATGGCCGCCGATAAAAGCCGGCTAAAAAGCAAAATTTGCAGTCTATCTAAAACCGATATGCGAGCAGTAGAGGATGCTATTTTGATTCATTTAGGAATGCCTAAATAATCTACACGGTTAAAAACAATAGGCATTATTATGAGCAAAATTGGATACGCACGGGTCAGTTCAACCGGACAATCTCTAGATGTCCAATTGGCTAAACTAAAGCACTGTGACAAACTCTTTAGTGAGAAGAAATCAGCCATCTCCACCAACGGCAGGACGGCATTAAAAGATTGCCTTAATTATTTACGAGAAGGCGATCAACTCATCATTACTCGTCTGGACAGATTAGCCCGGTCGGTATTGGACTTGACCCAGATTACTCATGATCTCCAGCAACGCAATATTGATTTAGTGGTCATTGATCAAAGTATTGACACTTCAACTCCCACCGGAAAACTCATGTTCACTCTACTGGGGGCTATTGCTGAATTCGAGACAGAACTGAGGAAAGAGCGTCAGGTTGACGGTATAGCCAAAGCGTTAGACAACGGTATCCAATTTGGAGCTAAAGCTAAGTTGACTGAGCAGCAGGTAGAACAGATGAGGCAGGATAGAGAAGCCGGTATTACTATCAAGAACCTGTGTGGCAAGTATGGGATTTCTAGGGCGAGTGTGTATCGGTTGCTGGGTGGCTAACCGTATAACAATAGATAAGTATACTTATGTAACAATCTATTATTATATATATGGAGGAGTGCACTTGTTTGTGAGTTGTATACTATCTATCATTGGATAAGTAGAATAAAGATATCAAAACTATCTGATAGAGAAAAATATGACAACAGTGATTACAGTAGCTAACTTAAAAGGTGGCGTTGGAAAATCTACGATTACTATTCATTTGGCAACGGCAGCACAAATAGCTGGTATTCCAACGGCAATTATCGATATTGATCCCGATCAGCAAGCCGCTGCAAAATGGAGTGATAGCCGAAATTCTGATCGCCCATATGTTTTTTCTGCTGTTTATTCAAGACTAGCACAATCAATTTCCGATGCAGAAAGCAAAGGTATTAATCTTATTTTTATTGATACAGCGGCTTTTGAACAAAAAATATTAACCGCTTCAGTTAAAGTAGCTCATTTAATCCTAATCCCTTGTCGACCAACTGCACAAGATGTTCAATACCTGACAGCTACAACTGAAATTGTAGCCAATCATCAGAAACCTGCGGCTATTGTATTGAATCAAGTTGAGCCGCGTTTACCAGAAACAATCCAAGCTAGGTCGCTAATTACAAAATTAGGGCTATCACTTACTCCTATGTACTTGTCAAAAGCTGTTGCTTACCAAAGATCTATTGCAGCCGGACTTGGTGTAACCGAATATGAACCCAATGGCAAAGCTGCGAAAGAAATTCTGAACCTATTGGAGTGGATAAGTAGACTTCTGTTGGTATCTACAGATATACCTATAGATAAGTAGACTTTTAGGTCTATATACAGATAGACTTATAGATAAGTAGATTAACATCCCACCAAAAATAGCGTATGAATAAGCCAAAAACTAACCTAGAAGACTTGATTCCTTCACGCATAACTCCACGTACAGCAGTGATTGATGATACAGACCAAAAAAACACTAAACGTCGCCAGCCCGGTAGGCAAAAAACAGTGATGATTGCTGGGCATTTTGATGCTGACGTTTCTTTTGCTGTACATGAGCTTTGTGGAAAGCTAACCAGACAAAAAGGCCAACGTGTAACAGTACAGCAAGCACTTGCTGAATCTTTAGAGGATTGGTTTATCAAGCATGGCGCTATTCCGCCACCAGGATTAGACTCATTGATTAATAGATAAGTATACTTATCTATTAATACAGTTATATATTATGCTACTTATGCATCAATAGACTTATGACCGATGAAATAACGAAACAATCACAACAAAAACCACCAATGTTGCCCAAGCGTGAGAGTTTCACCTCAACGCAAATAGATTTATTCCAAAATCTTTTATGTAACAATAAAAGTGAACGAGAATCATTGTCCAATGTATTCGACCTTTGGGACAGCATCCCCCGTTATGTAGTCTCTAGGCAACAACAAGATAAATGGCGCAAAACAGGAAATTTCCCTCTTTTGCATGAAGTGGGTTTTCATTATAGAGGTCGAGAACTCACTGCTACCATTCAACCAGCCATAATAAAAGATAAGGATGGAACAATCCTCTCTTACTTCCCCAGTGCCAATGAGGAGCTTATTGAAGACGTATTGCGGAAGATAGCTGCCGAACAAAACAACGGTTATTACGATCAAAATAAACATAGATGTGGTGTTGTTTTTACACTATATATGGTACGTAAAGAACTTGAAAAACGAGGTCATGGACGCACTTACAAAGAAATAAATCTGAGTATAGACATCATGGCTCGCTCAGTGATTGTTACAAATACTTCAGATGGAGAAGAGGGAGAGTTCACAAGTAACAGCCTTTATTTGAATAACCTTTTTCGAGTATCAAAAACAAAGTTAACGGACGATCCAGATGCAAAATGGTTCGCAGACTTTCATCCATTCGCTAGTCGCGCCCTTGATGAGCTAACTTATCGACAATTTAATTATGCACGTCTAATGAGTCATAAAAATCAGTTAACACGCTGGTTAAACAAAGTACTCAGCCTTAAATACATCAACGCTAGCTTCATAAACGCATTTGAAATACGGTTCTCAACAATAAAAAGGGATAGCAAACTATTGGACGGATATGCATTATTGCGTCTTGCAGTAGCTGCAGTTGATACTGCTTTCTTAGAATTACAATCCTGCCAGCCACGCCTTTTAGGTAATGTACCTGAGAAAAAAGTAATCAGAGGTACTCGTGGGAAAATCCTAGATGTAATTTACGTACTACACCCATCACAAGAATTTATAGCGGAAGTAAAAGCTGCTAGTAAAAGAAAATCGATAATTACAGAGCAAGTGAATGTTCCAAAAAAACAATCGAAAAACACTGAGAATAAATTAAAGAGCTAAGGGAGAATAGGTTACATGTCAAAGTAAAAGTAAGGGAGAATAGGTTACGTATATAAGGGAGAATAGGTTACAGGTCTATTTTTTGACCAAAAATCATACAAAAAAATAGATGACACTAGGGAGAATAGGTTACGGGTAGGCAAAAAGTAAGGGAGAATAGGTTACGGGTAGGCAAAAAGTAAGGGAGAATAGGTTACGGGTAGGCAAAAAGTAAGGGAGAATAGGTTACGGGTTGTTAGCTTTATGCCTAAAAATAGACAAAAAATCACCATAATAAGGGAGAATAGGTTACGGGTTAAATTTACAATAATTTGATTTAACTAAGGAAAAAGGTGTTTTTTTTATCCCTATTCTTTTATTCTTTATTTATTCTTCTATCTATCCGTAAGCTCACGATAAACCCAACAAAAGTATCACTCAAAATATGACAACTATCCTTAAAGGACAACGCATTGCACTATCTGTATTGGTTGACAATAATGTAGATAGTTTTCAGATTGGACTACAAATTACGGGCATAAAAGCAGCGATTGATTTTTCATGCTTTGGTTTGGACGTACAACAAAAGTTGTCCAATGATGCCTACATGACCTTCTTTAACCAACCCAAAACACCTTGTGGTGCAGTTGAATTGTCCGTGCCCATTGGTAATTCATCAGGTTTCATGTGTCATATCAACAAGTTACCAGCCACTATTGATCGTTTAGTCTTTACTGCTGCCATTGATGGTTCAGAAACGATGGGACAATTACAGGCAGGTCATTTGCGTTTTTTGGTTGCCGGTAAAGAGCGTGCCATCTTTTCATTTTCTGGTTCTGATTTTCAGAACGAAAAAGCGTTAATGTTGGGTGAGTTGTATCGCAAAGACGGTACTTGGCGTTTTAATGCGATTGGGCAAGGCTTTAATGGGGGTATGGCGGCCTTGGTCAACCATTTTGGTGGTGAGGTGCTTGAAGAACGTAAAGACAAGCTAATACCTCCACCCAAGGTATCACTATCTAAAATTATTCTTGAAAAGCAGGGTGATAAAATTTCACTGGAAAAGCCCAGTAACGCTAGTGGTCATGGTCGTATCGTCTGTAATCTAAACTGGACATCAGATAACCAAAAGAAAGGCTTTTTTGGTAAAAGCAAAGGGATTGATTTAGATTTTGGATGTTTGTACGAGTTGTCCAATGGAACTAAACATGTTGTTCAAGCTTTAGGAAAGTGTTTTGGGTCTTATGATAATTCCCCTTACATACAGCTTGCTGGCGATGATCGCTCAGGCACAAGTACCGATGGCGAGTTTTTGTATGTGAATGGTAATCACCTCATTGATATTAAACGTATTTGCATTTATGCCTTCATTTATGAGGGCGCAGTGAATTGGACTCAAGCTAATGCAGTCGTCACTATTAGCCTTCCTGAACAACCTGTTATTGAAGTTCGCTTGGATACACATCAAAGCAATTCAAATATGTGCGCCATTGCTATGTTAGAAAATAATGGTGGTGAGTTAAAACTCACAAAATTGGGCGAGTATTTTAGAGGCCATCAAGAACTCGATAAGCACTACAAATGGGGTATGCGTTGGTCTGTTGGTAATAAGTAGATGCTGATTACCATAATAAAAAATTAAGCCATGCAGAATGAGCACTGTTTTTACATGTTGTTTAGCCGTTTTTGTAATGGTGCTACTTGATGAATTAAAAGATAAGTTGTAACCATGAGATTAAAAGAAAAAGAGGTTGAAGTCGGTTATTTGTACCTGACCAATGCTAATCAATACCGTGCTGTTCTAGCAATGAAGGGTGAGTTTATGATTTATGCTCCCAGTGTCGAAAGGGCTACACGATTAAGCCTTAGTTCTGAAACATTGCCGTTTGACAATCAGCCCTTCAAGAAGTGCCAAATTGCTACTTTTGCCAAAAAGGATTATCAGGTGTTTAATCTTGATGGTTCTGATGCTATCAAACATAAGTTGAATGATTTACAGCTGGAAAACGTAATAGCACAGTGTAATGCCAAGTCCGCTATTACTACGCTGCTAACAGAGTAAGAGCCATATTGTTCATTGCTATTTACTCGATGTTGGCTATTATTGCCCAACCCCCGAAATTGTAAAATCAGTGCCTAAACAGATGAATCGCGTCTCTGTGGATTTCACCTGTCATTAACCAGAAATTTTTGAGCAGTCCGTATGTAAATGTTTGGCTTATCTATACCTGTGGTGTGCTTTAAACGGGTTCCAATTCTATTCTTACTTTTTTCCCAAGAGCGGCAGCGGCACTCACTAAGTACGTGTTTTAAAAGTCCCCCCCGACTCAGCTTTCAAGTCGGCCAAGCATCAGATTTATCATGGCAATGTGAATGAAAGCGGTGCTGGACTCGGTCAGCACCTCGTAATCTTTGCTCAAGCGACGGTATCGGTAAA
>CAJAQT010000186.1 GCA_903944165.1 uncultured Methylococcaceae bacterium
AATTCAAGGTAACACGGCAGATAATGTGTTGTCAGGTTTAGCGGGCATTGACACCTTACTTGGTGGCGGTGGCAACGACACTTATATCCTCGACAGCACCACTGATGTGGTCACTGAATTAGTAAACGAAGGCAATGCTGATCGTATAGAAACCAGCGTGACGTACACCTTACCTGCCAACGTAGAGCAGTTAGTGTTAACTGGCAATGCAGCAAGCAACGGCACGGGTAACGCCGCTGATAATTTAATTCAAGGTAACACGGCAGATAATGTGTTGTCGGGTTTAGCTGGGAACGATACTTTAATCGGCGGTGGTGGCGCAGATATAGCTTTGTTTTTGAAACCTTTTTCTGAATATACAATTACCAAGATCGGCGACACCTTTTCCTTTGTAGATAAGGAAACCAATGCAGTGACACAGGTAACAGAGTTTGCAAACATACAATTCAGTGATGCATTAATCCCAATTAATGCCGTGCTACCGCCAACAATATTGCTGCAACCAACGTCACTTAACGAAGGTGATCTAGGTTTTAGTTCAGCACAGCTCATCGTAAATTTATCGCATTCTTCATTAAGCTCGGTGCAGGTAGATTACGAAACAGTGGCTAACACAGCAGTAAGTGGCAGTGATTATAGCGCTGTGACAGGCAGGCTGGTTTTTGCACCAGGCGAAATGCAAAAAACACTAAGTGTTGCCATCATCGGTGACACGAGTTTAGAAGAGGATGAAACCTTAAGCATGAGTTTAAGTAACCCTAGCAATGCGCTATTAACGCTAGCCAACTCAGCTTTGATAACTATCGTTAATGATGATGTTGATTTTTTTGATGGTGTAGACGTAAGCTTATCCACAGGCGATGATTATTTAGAAGGCACGCCTTTGAGTGATCGCATGGATGGGATGTCAGGGAACGACACCATTATGGGTAATGCAAAAAATGATTCATTAATGGGTAGCGAAGGGCAGGATAGCTTGGTGGGCGGCGAAGGTCGCGATACCTTAGAAGGTGGACTTGACGATGATAGCTTAGATGGACGAACAGGGGAGACTGACCTTAGTAGTGCTTCAGCAGATTATCTGGATGGAGGCGAGGGGAATGATACATTAATTGGCGGAATATTGGATACGCTAATTGGTGGCTTAGGAAATGATCGTCTGGAGGGGCAATCGCCTTATTTGGACGGTGGCGTAGGTAATGATTATATCTACTGTAACTATTTTAATGATGCAGAAACCACCACATTAAACGGCGGCTTAGGGAACGATAAAATTTATTTTGATGGTTACGATAGTATCTTAACTGGCGAAGGCGGCAATGATTTATTAGAAGCTTATGCACTGGGTCAAACAACCATCGACGGTGGGCTAGGTAACGATACGATTTATGGGAGTGAATTAAACGATCGTCTCTTAGGTGCAGAAGGCAACGACAAAATTTATGATTACGGTGGCAATGATTATCTCGATGGCGGCAGTGGCAATGATGCAATCGATGGTAGTTATGGGCAAGATACAATGGTGGGTGGTCTGGGCGTAGATAAATTAATAGGTGGTTATGATGACGATTTATTTATATTTGCCGCAGGGGATTCAGGCGTTGGTATCGGTAAGCGCGATAAAATAGCTGATTTTGATACGTTTATCTTATCTACAGAGCGTATTGATTTAAGTGCCGTCTCAGCAGAGAGCTTAAGTTTTCAAGGTAATGCCCCATTCTCAGCTAATAATCAGTTACGGGTTACGGTCAATTCAACATTAAAATATACCGTGTTGCACATTAACCTAGATGAGAATCTTGAAACAGTTGAAATGGAAATAGAATTAACAGGCATTTTAGATATAAACGCTGCACATTTTATACTTTAATTATAGTCTTCAAGGTAAACCAGGAGTGCTTGCACGTTGCAGGTCATAACTTATGCTCGTCGTATTTGTAACTATTCAGCTCCTTCTTTGGAAAAGAGGGGGCTGAATAAGTGCGCTCATCTTAAGTTAGCCGTCGATAACGAGAGCAATTTTTTCACCCTCAGAAAATCAATTTTTACGCTATAATTCCCTCCTTTTTAGCATTTTGTAAGAGCCACCGTGTCTAGCATAAATAACGATTCAACGACTTTTCAAGGACTTATTCTTTCTCTGCAAGCTTATTGGTCAAATCAAGGTTGTATTTTATTGCAGCCTTTAGATCAAGAAGTGGGTGCAGGAACCTTCCATCCTGCGACGTTTTTACGTGCTATTGGTCCAGAGCCTTGGAGCACAGCCTATGTGCAGCCTTCGCGTCGTCCTACAGACGGGCGTTTTGGTGAAAATCCAAATCGCTTGCAACATTATTATCAATATCAAGTGATGCTGAAGCCTTCGCCCGATAATATCCAAGAATTATATTTAGGCTCATTGCGTAGCTTAGGCTTTGATTTATTAGAACATGACATCCGTTTTGTTGAAGATAATTGGGAGTCGCCCACCTTAGGTGCGTGGGGCTTGGGCTGGGAAGTATGGCTTAATGGTATGGAAGTCACGCAATTTACTTATTTTCAGCAAGTAGGTGGTTTGGAATGCCGTCCAGTCACTGGTGAAATCACCTATGGCCTAGAGCGCTTAGCGATGTATTTGCAAGGTGTTGATAGCGTTTATGATTTGATTTGGGCGCATACGCCGCACGGTATTGTCACCTATGGCGATGTTTTTCATCAAAATGAAGTGGAAATGTCAGCGTTTAATTTTGATCACGCCAATGTAGAGTTTTTGTTTCAGTGCTTTGATACCTATGAGCAAGAGTGTCAAAAACTAATCAGCGTAAATTTACCTTTGCCTGCTTATGAAATGGTATTAAAAGCTTCGCATACGTTTAATTTATTAGATGCACGACGGGCAATTTCCGTCACCGAACGGCAGCGCTATATTTTACGAGTGCGAACCCTTTCAAGGGCAGTGGCTGAGGCATATTATCAACGTAGAGAATCATTGGGGTTTCCCATGTTAGCTGCGCAGGAACAGGGAGATCAATAATGAATAATGGCAAACCATTACTGTTTGAATTAGGAACAGAAGAATTACCACCTAAAACCTTGGTTAAATTAAGTCAGGCTTTGCTTGAGGGCATTAAGCAAGGTCTGCGTGCTGCTGAATTAGATTTTACTGGAGCTAAAGCGTATGCAACGCCAAGACGATTGGCCGTTTTAATTGAAAATTTAGCACTTGCCCAGCCAGATAAATGCGTTGAGAAACGCGGCCCAGCACTGGCGGCAGCGTTTGCTAGCGATGGCACGCCAAGTAAAGCCGCCTTAGGTTTTGCCGCGAGTTGTCACACCACTATCGACCAACTTGAGCGCTTAACAACAGATAAAGGCGAATGGTTAAGTTATACCCAAGTGTGTCAAGGACAGTCTACAGAACAGTTAATACCCGATATTATTCGTCAAAGTATTGCACATTTGCCCATTGCTAAACGTATGCGGTGGGGCAACTTTACCACTGAATTTGTTAGACCCGTGCATTGGGCGGTGTTGTTATGGGGAGACCAGCTAATTGAAACCGAGATTCTAGGCTTGCACACAGGAAATATAACGCGTGGGCATCGTTTTCATGCGCCCAATCCTCTCGTTATTCAGCACCCTGAGCAGTATGAGCGCATTTTATATGAACAAGGCAAGGTCATTGCCGACATTGAACATCGCAAAACCTTGATTAAAGAAGCGGCACTGCACGCAGCAACAGCGGTACAAGGTATTGCCCATATTGATGATGATTTATTAGAAGAGATTGCCGCGTTAAACGAATGGCCTGTCCCCATTACGGGGCATTTTGATGAACGGTTTTTAGCCTTGCCTGCGGAAGTATTGATTACCACAATGCAAACTAATCAAAAATACTTTCCTGTGAAACAGAGTAATGGACATTTGTTAGCGTACTTTATTACTTTTAGCAATATTGCCAGTAAGCGTCCTGAATCTATTCAACATGGCAATGAGCGCGTGGTAACGCCGCGCTTGGCTGATGCTGAATTTTTTTGGAATCAAGACCGTAAAAAAACCTTAGCCAGTCGTTTTGAGCAATTGCAACAGGTTGTTTTTCAGGAAAAATTAGGAACCTTAGCAGAAAAAAGTCAGCGTGTAGCGACTATTGCTGTGTGGTTAGCTGAACGCGTTCATGGCAATGCTGAGTATGCAAAACAAGCCGCGTTGTTAGCAAAAACAGATTTAATGACAGAAATGGTGGGTGAATTCGGCAATCTTCAGGGGCTTATGGGGCGTTATTATGCGTTACTAGAAGGACAGCCTGCTGACGTGGCGCAAGCCTTGGAAGAACAGTATTTTCCAAAGCAATCAGGCTCACCAACGGCGGCAAGTGTAACGGGACAAGTGTTAGCCATTGCTGAAAAAATGGATACGTTGGTGGGTATTTTTAGTGCTGGATTAATTCCAACAGGAGATAAAGACCCTTATGCACTTAGGCGCGCAGCGTTAGGCTGTTTGCGTACCCTTATCGAAAATCAGTTGGTTGTTAATTTGGTTGATTTAATTCAAATCACCTTAGCACAATTTAGCCACCCATTTGATGTTGCGGCAACCGAGCTGGGCGTCACTGAGTTTATGTTTGAACGCTTAAAAAGTTATTGTTTAGAGCAGGGCTATAGTCCTGATGAAATCGATGCAGTAATGACTGTTCATCCGCCAGAACCTTTAGATTTTATGCAGCGATTACAGGCAGTTAAAGTCTTTAGGCAATTGCCCGAGGCGGCTAGTTTGGCGGCAGCAAATAAGCGCATTCGGAACATCTTAAAAAAGTCAGACACCCCTCCAGCGCTAACAATAAGCGGTTTGCAAGAACCGCAAGAGCAACAATTATTAGTCGCAGCACACGCCGCAGCACTGACAATTCAGCCGTTATTAGCGCAACGTGATTATCAAGCAACGCTCACGCAATTAGCTGGTTTACGCGATGCTATAGATGCTTTTTTCGATCATGTCATGGTGTTAACAGAAGATCTTGATTTACGCGCTAGTCGCTTAGCTTTAGTAGAATTTTTATCTGCACAATTTTTAACGTGTGCAGATATTTCTAAATTACAATCGTAAGCTTCAGCAAATGACAACGCATTTAAGGCCAGTTAATCCATCGGTAAACACGCCTGCACGGTATGTTTTGTTAGATCGTGACGGCGTAATTAATCAAGATTCTGAGGCGTATATCAAATCTCCAGCTGAATGGCAACCACTGCCAGGCAGCTTGGAGGGCATTGCGCTGTTAACTCAGCATGGTTATGGTGTCGTTGTCATCACTAATCAATCTGGCTTGGCGCGTGGCTTGTTTGATGTGGTAACACTTGAGCGCATCCATGAGAAAATGCGTCAAGCTGTTAACCAAGTGGGCGGGGTAATTGACGCAATTTATTATTGTCCGCACAATGCTGACGCCGAGTGCAGTTGTCGCAAACCTAAGCCTGGTTTATTAGAACGTTTTGCCCAAGACACCCATGCAGTTTTAGCAGAATGCTATTTTATTGGCGATAGTTATCGCGATATTCAAGCAGGATTATCGGCAGGAGCGCAGCCTATCTTGGTTAAAACTGGTAACGGTCAGCTTACTGCGGCTCATCATCCTCACCTTACTGTCCCCGTTTTTGAAAATCTTTATGAAGCAACCCATTACATTATCTCTCGTTAATAAAATTAAAATTTATATAGGCTCAACGCTGTTATTAATCAGCATGGTTATTTCTGCATTAATTGTAGGGCCATTAATATTGATCTGTTTTGCTTGCCCATTTCATGTTCGCTATTACATTGCTTATGTGTGGATTAAATGGGTGATGTGGATAGTGAATGTATGTTGTGGCATTCGTTTTACCGTTGAGGGCTTAGAAAATATTAAAGCAATTCCTACGGCTATTGTGCTAAGTAAGCACCAGTCTGCGTGGGAAACGCTGGCATTACGCGTTATTTTGCCCAGACAAACAACATTACTTAAGCGTTCGTTATTACAGATTCCAGTGTGGGGGTGGGCCTTATCCTTATTAAAACCAATCGCAATTGATCGAACTCAACAGCGAGCGGCGTTAAAAATGTTAATTCAGCAAGGCACGGTATGTTTAAATGAAGGGCTTTGGGTGGTGGTATTTCCTGAGGGTACACGCACAGCACCCGGTGAAACCAAAAAGTTTAATGCAGGGGGGGCAATATTAGCTGAAAAATCAGGCTATCCAGTGATACCCATTGCACATAATGCTGGACAATATTGGGCAAGAAATAGCTTTTTAAAATATCCTGGAATGATAACAGTAAGAATTGGTCCTGTTATTGAGAGTCAAGGAAAAAAAGCGGCTGAAATTAATTCCCTAGCCAGTGCCTGGATTGCAGCTGAAATGCTTGAATTAGAAGCATAAGCAAATATTTTGACAGCTTAGTCTAGGCTGTTGAGCTAGAGGTATAGAGTCTTTATTAATTCTAAAAAAAATAATAAACACTCATAAAGTTAAGTGTCTAAGTGCTTGATTCAATATTAACTGAGCACTTAAGGCTTATCGATAAGACAAAATGAGATGTTTTTGAAGTAAAAATACCAATCCTTAGTGCGGTTCATGCACTATTACTTATTAAATATGGTTAATCAATAATGAAAAAAATAGGCTTAATATGCTTCTCTGTGGTGTTACTTGCAGGGTGTAGTGATCAAAAAAATTATCAACAAGCAGTATTACAACGTATTCAGCAAGATCAAGAGGCTCAAAAAGAGCTTAATATAAAAGATTATGACATTAATATTGAACATTTAGCTGAGTGTGTTGTTGATACCAGCACTAAAAATATGCATGGCATTTTCCCCTTAGACCCTACCAGAATGATGGAATATCGTCATTACACAAAATTGCTTACTTTTACGAAATCTGAAGACCCAAAGAAAGCTTTAGAAGAATTGCGTAATGAATTTGGCTCAGCAAAAAATGTCGCCGAAGCCAATGCGAATGTTACGGAAAGCATGTTGGAATGTTACTCAGCAATGATTTCAGATACCGAGGCGGAGTTGAAAAAATAAGGATGCTGTTTCTGCTCGCCCAACTTGGAACGAGCAGAAGTCACTGACATTTCAACTGCTATCAAAGCATTAAGCTTCATGCTGAGACGGGTTGTCATATTGCCTTGGACTGACTCATCATTTTTTCTGAATATAAAAAACATGTGTGTCAGTTTGTTTGCTTGAATACACTAAGGCATGTCCAGCTTGTTCAATATAAACACCAAAGTCCAAATGTGCAGCAGGGTCGGTAGCGATAATTCTGATAACTTCGCCACTGTTAATTGACATGAGTGCTTTTTTCAAGCGTAGCAAAGGTAAGGGACACATTAAACCGCTGGCGTCCACATCTACATTAAATTCCATCATTAGCATTACTCGTAAGTTATTAACGTGGACGTATCATACCACTCTCATTTCAATCTAAAAAAGCCTCTATTCACATGGATTATTTTCCTTTTTTTATTAAATTAAATCATCAAAAATGTCTTGTTGTTGGCGCTGGTGAGGTGGCGGCTAGAAAAATTAGTTTATTAGCACGCGCTAACGCTAATATTACTGTAGTGGCTAAAAGCATCAGTCCAGCCGTTGCAAACATGGTTATAACACACCATTTAACCGTCTGTGAAAAGTGTTTTCAAGCAGAAGATATGATTGGATTTCAGTGGGTTATCTCCGCTACGGACAGCGAAGAAGTTAATCAGTATGTGGCAGAGACTGCCCGTAATTTAGGCATTCCCATCAATGTAGTGGATACACCAGCACTGTGTAGTTTTATTTTTCCAGCACTTATTGATCGCTCGCCTATGGTGATTGCTATTTCATCGGGTGGTGCCGCCCCTGTTTTAGCGCGTTTACTTAGGGCAAAAATTGAAAGCATTATTCCGCCTGCTTTTGGGCACTTAGCCGAACTTGCTGAGCGCTATCGTGTCGCTGTTAAGCAGCATTTTCAGCGCCCTGAACTTAGGCGTGTTTTTTGGGAAAAAGTGTTTCAAGGTGCAGTTGCAGAGCAGGTGTTCACGGGTAATTTAGCGGGGGCTGAACAGCAATTGCAGCAGTTACTTAGCTCATCTGATCAACACAGCAATATAGGCGAAGTATATTTGATAGGTGCAGGCCCAGGTGCCGCTGATTTACTGACCTTTCGTGCCTTACGTTTAATGCAGCAGGCTGATGTTGTGGTGTATGATCATTTAGTAAGCCCTGAAATTATTGATTTAGCACGTCGTGATTCCGAAAAAATTTATGTTGGCAAGCAGCGCTCAGTGCATACCTTGCCTCAACTTGAGATCAATATTTTATTAGCTGAGTTAGCAACACAAGGTAAGCGCGTGGCTCGCTTAAAAGGGGGCGATCCGTTTATTTTTGGGCGAGGGGGGGAGGAAATCGAAACCCTGATGGCGCAACAGATTCCATTTCAGGTGGTGCCAGGAATAACTGCCGCGTCAGGGTGTGCAGCGTATGCAGGAATCCCTTTAACCCATCGCGATCATGCGCAATCGTGCATTTTTGTGACGGGGCATCTCAAAGATAATTCAATCCATTTAAATTGGACGCAACTGGCACTGCCTCAGCAAACAATCGTGATTTATATGGGCTCGGTGGGGTTAGAAAAAATCTGTCAAGCAATGATTGCTCATGGTAGTCCAAGAGATTTACCTATCGCGTTGGTGCAACAAGGCACGACACAAAATCAACGCGTTATTATAGGCACCTTAGCAACCATGCCTGGGCTTGTTGCAGAGCACCGGATATTGCCACCAACGTTAATTATTATTGGTACGGTGGTAAGTTTACATCAGCAGTTGCATTGGTTTCAGCACGAAAGATAGCATTATCTAACCAATAATAACGAGTGACTGCTATGCGTGAGCATTTTTAACGTAAAGCTACCTAATAACCACTCTTCTAAATGCTCATGATTCAATACCCCCATCACTGTTAAGTCAATATTATGGTGTGCTTGATAATCACATAAAACGTGCTCAGGTTTGCCCACTAATTGTTCAGTCATCACAGTAAGATTGCTGTGTTGACTTAGTTTTTGTTTGGCCGCATTGAGCAGTTTTTCTACCTGTGTATCAGAGTTTACGCAGACGATATGGCAGGTAAGTTTTTGAAATAACGGACTTTGAGCTACCATCGTTAAAGCTTTGTCCGCAACCGCACTGCCATCGTAAGTCAACATGATTTGCTTAGGTAGCAGGTAATCTGAGTTCACTACAAAAATTGGTTTATGTAAGCAACGAATAATCGAGTCCAATTTAGCACCCATTTTATCAGCTTGATGTTCATGATCTTTACCGCGCACGCCCACCACTAAAATTTCAATAGACGCTTCTAAGGCCAAGAGTGCATCGATTAAATTGTCATGCCGCTGTAGGCTTGATAATTCAGTGATGCCAAACTCTTGCACCCGAGAGAGGGCAAAAGCCAGTAACTGTTTGCCTTTTTGCACGTGTAATTTATTATTACGTTGCTCTGCATCCACGATATCTTCTAAAAGATGCACATTATAATTACTGTCATTATTGCCCGTTAACTCGCGTGCTAAAGGGGTGTTTGAGGGAGATTCAATCGTATGTAATAATTTGAGCGGTGTGTTTAGCGTTAATGAAATCCACGCTGCATAATCGCATACCGCGCTGGTTAAGGCTGAGCCATCAATGCCAGCTACTACACATAGATGTTCTATTGTCATGAGTGCTCTCCCAATAATTGTTAAGTTCTTCAAGATAATAATGAATAGCAATTTGATCAATGCTAGTTTTATAGCATTATTTACGCCAATTGATTAACTTTTGTGTCGTTGGATATTCATAGCGTAGTGAGTAATCATTTGATAGAGGGAATAAAGGAAGGCACGCATCTAATGGGGGGGCAGTTAGTTAAGTAACAGGTATTTATATTATCAGTCCAGTCATTCTCATTATGGCTGGGAACAGTGTGAATAAGCTATAACATCAATACTACTGCCGCTAAATACATATATTGGAACGTGGAGCTGAATAATTTTCATAAAATTTTTGTTTGTAAAATAAATGCTTATGCCGTTTTTTAAAAAAAGGCAGTTATAAACGTTAGGTATAAAAATTATTTTAATTTACAATTGTTCAACATTAGACAGAATATAAATGTGTATCAATGTTCTGTAAATAAGGTGCGGCTTAAGCCTTAATATTTCAATAAAACCCTGTGCTGAACTGTCGCGGCATGGCGGTAGCGTGCTTAATGCACCATCAGATCTCATGGTAAGGTACTGTTTATTTTATGTCTTTACTGGTTTGAGAACTCTTCCCTTAGGAAGGTTGTTCAACTTTACTAACGATGCGTTAGTATCATTATCCTCTCAGGTAGCGTCGTTGTTTACGGTGCGACAATCTCTTGGTCGCTATGCGTAGGCGGATGCGGTCGGCGTGGATTGAAACATTAAAAGTTAGATTGTTATAGTAAAACATAAGGATGTTAGCATGACCAAAAAAGCACTTATTACTGGTATCACAGGTCAAGATGGTTCTTATCTCGCTGAGTTTTTGCTGGAAAAAGGCTATGAAGTTCATGGTATCAAACGTCGAGCCTCTTCATTTAATACTCAGCGTATTGATCATATTTACGAAGATCAGCATATCTTAAATGCACGGTTCAAGCTGCACTATGGCGACTTAACCGATAGTTCCAATCTTACCCGTATTTTGCAAGAAGTGCAGCCAGACGAAGTGTACAACCTTGGTGCACAATCGCATGTGGCGGTAAGTTTTGAAGCACCTGAATACACCGCAGATGTTGATGGCATGGGGACATTGCGCCTTTTGGAGGCCATTCGTTTGTTAGGGTTAGAGAAAAAAACACGCTTCTATCAAGCCTCTACATCTGAGCTTTATGGTTTAGTACAAGAAATACCCCAAACAGAAACAACGCCTTTTTATCCGCGTAGTCCATATGCTGTTGCCAAATTGTATGCTTATTGGATAACCGTGAATTATCGTGAGGCCTATGGCATGTATGCTTGCAATGGTATCTTGTTTAATCATGAATCACCTCGTCGTGGCGAAACTTTTGTCACACGAAAAATCACCCGAGGCTTGGCTAATATTGCCCAAGGTCTGGAAACGTGTTTATTCATGGGCAATATTGATTCATTACGCGACTGGGGGCATGCCAAAGATTATGTGCGTATGCAATGGATGATGCTTCAACAAGAAGCCCCAGAAGATTTTGTGATTGCCACAGGAGTGCAATACACCGTTCGTCAGTTCATTACATGGACCGCTGAAGAATTAGGTGTTACGGTTATGTTTGAAGGTCAAGGTGTCGATGAGCTGTGCATAGTGACGGCTATTAAAGGTGATAAAGCCCCCGCACTTAAGATGGGTGATGTGATTATGCGTATTGATCCACGTTATTTCCGCCCAACCGAAGTAGAAACGCTCTTAGGTAATCCCGCTAAAGCAAAAGAGAAACTAGGCTGGGTACCAGAAATTACGGTACAAGAAATGTGTGCAGAAATGGCTGCTCATGACTTAGAGGAAGCTAAGCGACATGCACTGTTGAAAGTGCATGGCTATGATATGGCAATTACTACGGAACACTAGCAGTGAGCACGTCTTCATCTCTTCTCAGCAATGCCAAAATCTATGTTGCAGGACATCGCGGCATGGTGGGGGGGGCAATCGTTCGAGAACTTAAGGCGCAGGGTTACACTAATATAGTGACCCGAACTCACGCAGAGTTAGATTTAGTCAATCAAGCCGCAGTGAATAAGTTTTTTGCTACAGAAAAGCCACAATATGTCTTTATGGCCGCGGCAAAAGTAGGTGGAATTTATGCGAATAATACTTATCGTGGTGAATTTATCTATCAAAACATGATGGTGCAAAGCAATGTTATTCATGCCGCTTATGTAAATGGCGTTGATCGTCTGATGTTTTTGGGTTCAAGCTGTATTTACCCCAAAGAAGCACCGCAACCCATTAAAGAAGATTATTTATTAACGGGGCCACTTGAGCAAACCAATCAGCCTTACGCCATTGCCAAAATTAGCGGTATTGAGATGTGTTGGAGTTATAACCGCCAATATAGCACCCAGTATTTAGCCGTTATGCCAACTAATTTATATGGTCCAGGCGATAATTATCATCCAGAAAATAGTCACGTCATTCCTGCCTTAATTCGCCGTGCGCACGAATACACATTACGCAATGAGCCAGAGTTTGTTGTGTGGGGAACAGGAGCGCCACGCCGTGAATTTTTATATTGCGAAGACATGGCGGCCGCCTGTGTATATTTATTAACGTTGCCCCAAAAAGACTATCAATTCTTCTTGAATGATCAACAACCACCCTTAATAAATATTGGTAGTGGCACTGACGTGACCATTGCAGAGCTAGCACAAACGGTTTGCGATGTAGTCGGTTATCAAGGCAAATTGGCCTTTGACACAAGTAAGCCCGATGGCACGATGCGTAAGTTATTGGATGTAAGCTTACTTAATAGTCGAGGTTGGAAAGCAACAATAGGGCTTAAAGAAGGTTTAGCAATAGCCTATGCCGATTTTAAACTTAACACTTTAGGAGAGTGTTAAGTTCGATTAAAAGACATGGCGCACATAATCTTGCACAAATAAAATGCGGTAAAAAAGCCGCAAGCATAGAATTTAAACCGTTCATGGACTTACCGCGACTTCAGCGTATTTACCTAGAAGATTACCAAGACCAGCCAGCATTATCATTAATTCAACTGATCACCTGCGCGCCGCAACAGACAATAAGCTTTGCGCAAGCACTCACCAAGCAGCGTGAGTTATTAAGCGCAGACTCATTAAATTTTATTGAAACCGTGTTAGTGTATAAATTACCGTACCTAAGCCGAGAGAACATAAAGACTAGTTTACTCTGATTAAAAGAAAAGCAAAAAAAACCGTGGTCTGTCCTCTATTTTCTTAGTAGCCAATATCGACGTTAAAAGATCAATTAATAAAAACTCCCATAAAAATGTGCAAAATAAACCCTCGCGTAGATTTCGCCTTTAAAAAACTTTTTGGTAGTGAAGAAAATAAAGACCTACTCATCTCACTGATCAATGCCATCGTCTCTGAGCAAGAACAAGTGG
>CAJAQT010000187.1 GCA_903944165.1 uncultured Methylococcaceae bacterium
CAATTCCAAACCCAGCAACGGCTTTAACTCGTTCAATGCCCGTACCCCGGCATCGGCGCGATAGCGGTGCGATTCATCCATCAGCAATACCAAGTCCGGCAATTCCGCCAAGTAGTTGAAATAACTGTCACCCAGATATTCCGATAAGCGTTTAATTCGTGGTGACTTGCCGCCGCGCACTTCGGAATTGATTTTGGAAATATTGAAGATATTGATGGAAACGCTAGAAAACAAACTGCCCGCATGACGGCCTTTCATTTCGTAATCATCGCCTGTAATAATCATCGGCGAATTGATGGCAAATTCGGAAATTCCTTTAAACACATATTTAGGCGTATTAGGGGTAAAGTCGGCAATCAGCTTGTTGTAAATAGTCAGGTTAGACGCCAAGACAAAAAAATTTCTGATGCCGTGCGCCAGATGCAGATAACTGATGAACGCGCCCATCAAGCGGGTTTTACCGACACCGGTTGCCAAGGCAAAACACAAGGACGGAAATTCCCGTTCAAAATCCGATAGCTTGGTGAATTCGCCTTTTAACGTTTCCAATAGCAACGGTACATCGCGTTTGGGATTGAGCATGTCCGGTGTTGCCGCAATCGCAGTTGCCAAGGCTTCCAGAGATTCCCGTTGCGGTGCGCGTAACGAAAGCCGTCCGGCGACATGGTGTAACGCTTTCTGGTTCATGCGTGTTCCTGTTGTTTGAGTTCTTCGGCGGAAATTCGGCATAGCACGCCATCCTTAACGACCACAATAGCGGTATTTGTTGGTATCGCCGTTTGTCGGGCAACACAGTCGGCACGCTTCAACGCCACATAAGAAGCCATAAAATCAGGGTTTTTGGCTTGGTTTAGTTCGGATGTTTTCATGATTTTTCTTCTTACTGGGCAAGAATAAAGGATCAGCTGTTGTCTCACCATTCACCCGCCAACTTTAACACTTCCTTTTCCAAGTCATCAGAAACCCTGAAATTAGCCTGCTTTAGACGTACCAAAACATCACCGACAGAAACAATAACGTGTTGTTGTTTGGCTTTAAGTAAAACACCCAACAAACCGGTAAACTTAAGCTGCAATTGTTTCGCTAATTTTCTGGCTTTTAAATCATCCAAAATCATTACATTGTCTTCAGGCATTTGCAGGGCTAAAGCAATCGTACTGGCTTCGCCTAAATCGACACTGGCATTGAGGATACGCAGATAATTTTGGTCTTTAATGGCTAAAACAGTCATCCAGCTGGCTAGCGGCTTACCAAATTCTGCGGCCACTTCTTCGGTCAAAAAAATGTTTTGATAAAGCGTCCCAAGAATATCCAGTGCATCAATATTATCCAAGAGAATCAGGCAACTGGTATTGGAAATGATATTAGGCATTGTCAAAATCCAGCTTAATATCATCGGCGGGGTAATTGAGCACCGAAACCTGATACTGCCCTAACAACTCCATAAATGTTCGTTTGGAAAGTTGAGTCATTTGCGCCGCTTGCCCAACAGAAAGGACGCCTTTTTCATACAGTCGGCTGGCAAGCAACAGGTGAATTTCCCGCGCGTCTATAGTGATGGTATCGGGGAGTTGTATTTGTAGGGTTTGCATGAGTTTTCCTCAATTAAAAGCGGCTGTAATCAGGATAAAAATTTTTAA
>CAJAQT010000188.1 GCA_903944165.1 uncultured Methylococcaceae bacterium
AACTAGAGCCTGCTTTAGCAGCCAGTCTATTTAAAGATAGAGTCATGTCATTAGGGGCGGCTGCAAAAATCAGCGGTTTAAGTTTATCTGAGTTTATTGATCATTTAGCCCAGTTAGATATTGATTTGCTCATACCCGATCAACAAACCTCTAAGGAATTAGATGTTCTAGCTTCATGGTTGTCGTAATTGCCGATGCGGGGCCCTTAATTGCACTGGCTAAGATCAAGCACTTGTATTTATTAAAAGATCTTTTTTCTGAAATAGTGCTCACGCAAGCCGTAGCAGACGAATGTTTAAGGGTACAGTCAAATGATGCTGTTTTAATCAAACAGGCTTTAGATGCCGACTGGTTAAAATGTGTTGCTAATCCACTTTTTCAACATGTTTTATCAAGAAGTTTGGAGTTAAGTGAGCAATCTAGCATTGAGTATGCCTTGCAATCAGAGAGCAATACTTTGTTAATTCTGGATGATGCTTTAGCCCGCAAACAGGCAATGCGTAAGGAATTAGTCATAGTTGGCACTGCCGCCATATTATTTACTGCGCAACGAAAAGCCTTAATTAACGATGCTGAAGCTGTTATCGCTGAACTTAATCAAGTGGGGTATCGTATTTCAACTGCCGTAGTGTCTCAACTTAAAAATACTAATTTATGAACCCTAGCGTTTTAGCCCAATAATTACAGCAAGCAGTAAAAGATTATATAGTGGTGCAATACGGCTGTCGCCTATTGCACCCTAGGGAATGCGCCTTTGGTTTTAGTTTTACTGTCCTTGCCAAGGCATGATAGGCACTGAGGAAATGCTATTTGCTGGTGCGCCATCAATTAATTTACGGCTGACGGCTAAATAAACCAAGGTGTTGCGTTTAGCATCAAATAAGCGGGTGACGCGGGTTTCTTTAAAGAATATCGAGGTGTCTTCGGTAAAGGCTGTTTCTTGTTCGGGCAGTTTGCCATCAAATTTTATTGGGCCAACTTGTCGGCAGGTGATTGAAAACTGTGAGGGGTCTTCGGCAACGCCAAAGGTGCCGGCTAAGCCACCCGTTCGAGCTTGGCTAATGTGGCAGGATACGCCTTGGACTTTGGGATCATCGTAGGCTTCTACGCAAACTTTGTGGTTGGCACCAATAAGTTTCCACGCCGTGGTAACGCAGCCAATTTCTTCGGCATGGGTTGTTAAGGGGGTAATAAGGAGTAAGCCAAGTAAATACGGAGTGAGGGTGTTTTTCATAGTAAGTGTAGGTAAGTAGTGATGTGGGTGGGTTGTGACCTGAAGTCAGGTGGTTAAAAATAAATCCAGCGTTCTTCTTTTGCCGCGTGCATTAGCGCGACTAAAATTTGACAGTTTTGCTGGGCATCGTCAAGTGAAAGAAGAGGCTGGGTGTGAGTTTGAATGCAGCGATTAAAATGGGCGATTTCTAACTCGAAATGGTTGCTGGGTGCGAGTGCTTCGTGATGTTGGCCATCTTTTTCTGTCCACCATGACAGGCGTGGCGTGTCGTTTTCAGTTGCCCAGACATTGGCGCAGTGAATGCCACCTTGAGTGCCAGTGAGTTCGTATTCACTGCGTCGAGCATGGCTGAAATTAAAGCTAAACTGGGCAAATTTGCCACTACCAAAATCAAGTATGCCTGTGGTGGTGAGGTCTGCACCGCTTTCAACATAGTGCGAGCGTGCGCAAACGGCAATCGGTGCATGGGTAAAAAATTGTCTGAGTGCATGAATGGCATAGCAGCCAATATCCCATAACGCACCGCCGCCATTGGTGGTAGGCTCGGTTAAGCGATAGTATCGTTCTGGACGCATTAAAAAAGAAAAATTGCTGCGTACTGTTTGTATTTCACCAATTATGCCTTGGTTTAGCAGTGCATGAACGCGTTGATGCTGGGGATGAAAACGGTACATAAAGCCTTCCATAACCTGAACGTTCTGTTGGTGCGCGGCGATTTTTATGGCATCAATGTCGGCGACGTTAAGGGCTAAAGGTTTTTCACATAAAACATGCTTGCCTTTGGTAATGGCGCGGAGTGTCCAGTAGGCATGTTCATGATTAGCCAAGGGTAAATATACTGCATCGATGTTGTCATCGTTTAAAAGACTGTCGTAATCGTCATAAATAGTCAGCTGTGCTGCGGGCAGCGTGCGTGCTAATAACTGTCGGGCAGCTTCTGGACGGCGACTGGCAAGCGCGATTACGCCGCCATGTTCAGCGTTGGCAAGTGCAGGCAAAACGCGTTCGGTAATGCGGGCGGCACCAAGAATGCCCCAGCGTATGGGTGAGGGTGTGGTCATTAGCAATAATTCCTTTGGTATTACGTTGATAGGTTGAAGGGTTAGGTTTAGCGACGATGTTTACGCCATTGCCAAATAATCAGCCCAGTAATAATCAGTCCTAATGGCAGTGCCAGTAAATAGCCAAAGCCAATGAGGGTGACGGCAATTTTAGACAGTTGCAGTGGCGGTGTGCTATTCAGTGTCGAAGGCACGTCAATGAAGGAGTCATCATGTAAAAGCCAAGTGATTATCCGTAAACCTAGTTCTGCATTGCCAACATAGCCAAGATACGCATTGGATAAAAAATCCCCATCGCCAAGCACGACAATGCGTTGCGGCGCTGCATCGGTAGTGCTGGCTTGTGTGAGGGTGTAGGCAAACTGGCTGGGGTGCTGAGGTGAATCAAGGCGCAGTAAGGGCGTGAAGTTTTTGGCTGAAGAGTTGATGTACTCCAGTCCAGTCACTTCTGGAAATACGCTAATTAAGTGTAAGTCGCGGGTGATGGGGTGGCTTGGATACTGGTCTTCAATAATAAATGTGGGCTGCTCAAGCCCCGCCAGTTTATTGCGGTGGTCTGCCAATTGCTGGCTGCGTTTTAAATTTAAGCTGCTTAAAATATCGTCAAGATAGCGATTATTGGGTTCAAGTAACAGTAACAGACTGCCATTTTTTTTAAGGTAGTCTTTGATAAGTTTGATTTCTTCAGTAAGTAAGGGAGCACTTGGAGCCGAGAGTACCAGTAATTCTGTATTGCTTGGAATGCTGGCATGGGTGCTTAAATTAAGGGGCACTGCGGTGATTGAGCGTTCACCTAGGTGCGCGGAAAATTGCCCTAAGTCACTGTTATCGTTGCTTTGGAAATTACGTTCGCCATGACCAGTTACATAACTTATCCAGTGTTTTTGGGTGTGGCTAAGATGCAATAAGGCATTGCTAAGAGTGGTTTCATCAAGAAAATGTAGCTTTTCTGTGTGCTGTTGGTAGCTAATTATCAGTGTGTCCGCATTGCCCAGAGCTAAGTGTTTAGCTTCATTGGGGATGTCGTTAGGATCAATAAAGCTTAGCTGGATATTGTCTTTATGACGCTGATAACGGGCAATTAATTGAGCTATTTGTAAGCGTGTCGGGTGTCCTTTTTTTATATAGGCTTTAATGCTGATGGGCTCTGGTAACGCACTTAGCAATTTTTGACTGGCTGTCGACAGGGTGTTGCTCTGGTGAGCAGTCACATCAATTGACTGGGTATAGTGTGCGCTGAGTGCCGCACATAACGCGAATAAACCTAGTCCTGCCAGTGTTTTTAGTAAATGTGTGAAGCGAGTAAAAGACAACATGAGCATGTGTAGTAGGTTATTTTTGTAAGCGTTGATAATCAAGGCAGCGAATACTTAACCATAAAAAGCTGGCAATAAATAGCAGGAAATAGCCAAGGTCGGCAGAATGGATAAGCCCGGTTTGCAAATTTTGAAAGTGCCGGACTAACGATAAGTATTTAATGACTTCATTACCTTGATCTTTAAGCGCGGTTGACCAGTCCATAATCCAGAGTAGTAACAAAAAGCTAAAACTTAAAATAGCCGCAAGTACAGGATGTGGCGCAAGGGTTGAGCAAAACACACCGACTGCGGCAAAGGCACCCACTAACAGGGAAAGTGCGAGATCGTTACATACTAATTTGCCTAAATCAATCGTGCCACTTAGTGCTAAGCTTAACGGCATGAGGCTAATGCCACTGGTAATAACCATGAGTAAGAAGCTAATACCAAGGTATTTGCCAACAATAATATCTGTGGAAGACAGTGGCGCTGAAAGCAATAAGGCAAAGGTTTTTGTGCGGCGTTCTTGGCAGATTACTGACATGGTCAGAATCGGGCAGAGTAATAATAAGATGATGCCAGCATTGCCAAATAAAGGGGGGACGATAATATCAGTAAGGCTGGGTGCATGTTCGATGAAAGCCAATTGCGGTTGAACACGCATGAAATTTTCAATTTGCGTTAAAAATAAATAGGCAAAAATAAATTGCAGCACGCCCAAAAGTGACCAGGCTAAGGGTGATAAAAATAAAGTTTTAAATTCGTGTTGAGCAATAATCAGTGCTTTCATTGACTATTTTCCTTAATTAATTCGATAAACAGCTCTTCCATTGATTTTTTTATAGGGCTTAATTCTAGTATATCCACGCCAGCGGCAATTAACTGTTCAGTTATTTTAGGGGTTGGATTGGCGTTACTGTGGTACTTAATCTCCAGTTGTTGAGCATTAATCACGGTAATATCGTTAATATCTGTGATGGTTGTTAATAAGGCGGGATCAATCGCTAAGCGAGTGCGTAGGCAAAGTTTTTCTGTGTTCATTATGGTGGCTAATTGCGCACTGTTGTGTTGTAAAATCAGTTTGCCATCATGAATAATTTGCACATCTGTACAGGACGCGTGTACTTCGCTGAGGCGATGGGTGGATAAAATAACGCCATGATCTTGCCCCAACTCTTTAATAAGTGTGTGTATTTCTTGGATTTGAATGGGGTCAAGACCAACGCTGGGTTCATCAAGAATAATAAGGGCAGGGTTATGAATAATCGCCTGTGCAATCCCCACACGTTGTTGAAAGCCTTTTGATAACTGAGCAATAAGTTTATGGTTTACTGCGCTTAAGCCACAACGTTCAAGCACTGAGCGCACCGCAGCGTGGCACTGTTTAGCTGGAATATCGTGTAATTGTGCACAGTAGCGTAAGAACTCACTGACGGTTAAGTCTCGATACAACGGTGGCGTATCGGGCAAATAGCCTAAGCTTTGTTTGGCGAGAATGGGCTGGCTGAGGATATTGTAACCATTAATTAAAATCTGTCCTGAACTGGGTGCCAATAGCCCACAAAGCAGTTGCATCGTGGTGGTTTTGCCAGCACCATTTACCCCTAAAAAGCCAAGCACCTGACCTTTAGCTAAGCTAAAACTAAGATCATACACCGCACAATACGTACCATAATAACGAAATACATGCTCAGCCTCGATCAGTTTTGTCATGATTATATCTGGCTGAGTAAGTGTTGTAGTTCAGTTTGAATTTTTTTCCGGTATAACAAAAATTTCCAGCGTTTTCCGCCGCATTGTCGCCACAACATCGCCGAGCGAATACCTGCTAATAAACAGGCACGTATTTTATTTGCGATATCGGGTCTGGACAGTAAGTCTGCTTCACCGTTAACCATAATGCGTGGCGTTAAGGTACTGAGCGTTTGAGAATAGACATCGCCAAGCTTGGCCATGATATTTTCATGCACTAAACCAAAGGCTTCACTTTGAGCGTGTGCTTTAAGCACGCCAGTATGAATAATGGCTTGTAAATCTGGGCGTTTAGCTAATTGATGCTCTAAAAAAACAATGGTTGCAGAATAACGAGCTTGTTCTGGGTCGGCAATTTTATAGCCAGTCATTTGCAGTGCAAGTTGTTCTAAACCTAATTTTAGGGCGGGTAACGAGCCATAAACGTCAATAATGCTGGAGGAATCAATTTTTAAGATACTGCCGATGCTGGCTTCAAGTGCGCTGCTGTTGGTTGAGCCAGTAGTCGCTAGTTGCTGAACTAACGCGGCGGCCTGAGCAATTCCCGCGAGCGCGATGGTTTGGTTAGTGATAGTATTTAATTGCATAAGTGAGGGTAGAAGATACTGTTTAGTGGTTGTCGGTGGTCAGCGTTATTATCCCAGTTAACGCTCTTAGTGTGAATGACTAAGCAAGCTGGCGGTGATGTTAACGCATTCCCTAAGTATTTTAATGAAATATCAGTGTTTGCGGGTAATTGTCAATAGCCCCATAAAGAGTGTTAAGTGAGTTGCCCAATTTTTAAATTCAATCTTAAATGAGCATACAGAGATGACAAAAGAACTTAATTTATCCGTACAAGGAATGAAGTGCAGCGGGTGTGAAACCTCATTAACGCAAGCATTGTTAACGCTTGCAGGCATTAGTCAGGTGACTGCTTCGGCAAAAGATCAGTTGGTGAGTATACAGTATGAAACAGAGACTGCACCGTTGGCATTACTGGAAGCCGCCATAACCAATGCGGGCTTTACCGTTACAAAATAAGTTAATGTACTAACCGTGCGTTAAGCAAAATTATAGCTTAATGCACGCCTTTTGCAGCACTTCTCATTATGACCATGACAGTCCCCCTCTTTGAAAAAGAGGGGTTAGGGGAGATTTTTTAGATAAATCCCCCTCAATCCCCCTTTTTTAAAAGGGGAGTTGAATAGTTACTCATGGGTTTATCGAATGAGGGGGAATAAGAAGAATACTTTCACACTCTTGCTAGCGCCTCCACCA
>CAJAQT010000189.1 GCA_903944165.1 uncultured Methylococcaceae bacterium
GCTCAGGAGGTATCAACACAATATCTAGTGACTCAGTTTTAAACTAAACACAATATAATGTATTTTAAAGAATGCAGATTAAAATCAATTGCTTGCGTAATTTAGAAAAATTGATTGAAATGCTAAAACGTGAATGTCAAGAAAAAAAAGTATTATTTAGCAGAAGAACATTAGGCGTTTTTTTAAATTTGATATAGGATTGTTTTTGAGTTTTGAAAACTCGGACAAAAAAAAAGCGGATCGAATGCTTGAAACATCCGAAACCGCTTTTTTTAAAATGATTTTTTTATGCAGACTTTCTGAGAAGTTTTAGAAGGACAGAACCAGAAAGCCTGCCAACCTTAGTACAACAAAACCGGCTATTCCGGCTATTTTTTAGTAGATTTAAGCCTTTTTTTGTGTCTTTCGCAGCGATTAACCGCAATTTCATTTTGAACGATGAAATCAAAAATGTCAATTCAAAGCGAAATCACCCGCAAAAGTCATTAACACTACTCTGAAAATAGTCGGTAAGTCCATAATTTATAGGATAAATCGCTATGTTACACACACCAAAAACCAGCCTCACAGAAAAAGAACTCGCGCAACGATGGTCGATGTCTGTAAAGACTCTTCAAGCCCGTAGACAGCAAGGACAGCCACCCGCTTACATCAAAATCCTAAGATCGGTTAGGTATCCGATCAGTATTATCGAGGCTTACGAAGCCGACTCGCTGAGAAGCTCAACCGCGCAGTATTCAGCGCATAAGGGTGGCGCAATGTCATGATGATCACCACCCTAAACAACTGGAAGCCAGACGACACAACCAAGCCAAGCCGAGTTAATCGAAAGAAGAAACGGCGTTGGAAGATCGCGGACTTGATCAAATCAGGCTTGACGGATTGTTACAACGTGGCGCACAATTTAACCACTGCCCCATATTGGGCAGTCGGGCGTGAGAACCTGTTTTACATTGGCGTAAATACGCCGCTAACCATTGCGGCTTTTTTATGCGCGTCATATTGTGCGGTGTTGTGCCGTAACTTCATTATGGCGGGTTGCTTTGGGCACTCGAAAGGGTGGCTGGTTTCCAATGTCCAGTATTCTCACCCCACTACAACCCGCCGCCCAAGCCGTGAGATGCTTGATCGGTGGTTAATATCCTTCAGCATTGGAGTAACCACGCATGACTAAGCCACAAAATCAATCCGTCCAAGTATCAGGACAAATCACCAGACGTAAACTATTCGCCTTAACCAGACAACACTTTGGTTTATCCGCACCCTTTAAGCCATTGGTGTATATCGCCATAAACTACATTGGGCAATGGGACATTATCAACACCCAAAGCGAGGCTTTAGGCGTAACCCCAGATCAAAAAGACTTCATGCTTGATTTAATCAAACAGCATGGCGGATTAAAAGGCGGTGCGCTATGAGTATCAAGTCACAAACTAAATCCGCTCAAAATACTACCGAGCAAACCCCCAAACCAACACCATTTTCAAGCAAATCAGATACTAAGCCAGATTTTAGCCACCGCGTAAACAGCTACCACAAAGGCGTATACAGACTAGAGGATGCC
>CAJAQT010000190.1 GCA_903944165.1 uncultured Methylococcaceae bacterium
GGTGTAACAGTAAGCGTGTAATGCACAGACATAAAACCTCCAAAGGCAATAAGGCTGCGCATTAACCAGTAATGATCACAGCAAAAAATAAAAAAGAATAAACACTACTATAAAAGTTTTTATCAGCAATTATTATTACTATTGTAAAAAATACGGCGTCCAATTGCTTTAGCTCTTGGTTAACAAGGCTAACGCCTGTTTACACCTGTTTAATGACTAAAATAAGAATTACTGGGGTGGTATAGCAAAGTAACAGGCATAACACGTGTTATGTAGTGAAGCATTGAGTCAATATTCAGTCCCCTCATTCGACCAGTTCATGACAGGTCTTTGGAAAAGAGCACCCAACGGGCATAAAGGGGTAGGGGACATAAAAAGCATATTTGCGCTATCAATGCACTGAAAAAGATTAAGTATCCTGCTTTTCATCCTTGATTTTTTCTTACTCTTTTTAAGCCAAATATATAAGGCATTACATAAGAAATTTTAGGCAAAAAAAAAGGACTCAGATAAAATCTAAGTCCTTGAAATTATTGGTGCCTCGGGCCGGAGTCGAACCGGCACGGTGTTACCACCGAGGGATTTTAAGTCCCTTGCGTCTACCAATTTCGCCACCGAGGCAACGGTAAAATTCGGTAAGCTGTGCATTATAAAGAATTGATAAAATTATGCTACTTTTTTATATCAAAACACTGCTAAACAACTTTAAGGTATTGACTTAACTCACTAATTTATTATGTCAACGCGCTATGTCATGGCTAAAGCTAAGCCGTGCAAAACTAAATCGACCTCCAGATGACAGGCTACGCTTACATATTGTGCAACGGTAGTGGCATCTCCGCCTGTTAATATCAGTTGGTCAATATCAGGATATAAGTGGGGAACTGCATTAATTAAGGCAACGGCAGTCAGTAATGTCCCAGCATAAATAGCCGCTTCTGTGGTTTTTCCTGCCTGTAACGACGATTGTACCGTGGCACTAACTAAACCCGTGCGTGCCGATAATGCCTGCTGCATTAACGTTAAACCAGGCGTGATATAACCACCAACATGAATGCCATCAGCATGCACAATATCAATAGTGATTGCTGTCCCGCAATCAATGATACCTATACATCCTTTATAACTATGGTGTGCCGCAAGCAAGGCAAGCCAACGATCAACCCCAAGTTTTTCTGGGTGCTGATAAGCATTTTGCACACCTAAACATTGCGCCTGCGCATACAGTCGCTTTATTTCAATTGCTGGCCATAATTCATTTAAACAGCGTGTGACGGTAATAAAGATTAGCTCAGCACTTACGCAAGCAATGCCCACGCTGCTGGGCCGGGGCAATTTTGCCCAGTGTTCATGCAGTATGGTTGATGCAATGCCGGCATTGTCTACAACCCCATTGGACTCAAACTTTATGTTGTGACTTAATGCCCATTTAAGACGGGTATTGCCTATATCAATAAGTAACTTCATTGCCTAACCTAATGCTTACTTCTCCTGATGCAAACGCCTGTATTCTGCCATCGTGATGTTCTATCAACACCAAGCCATTTTCATTAATCCCTCGCATCATGCCAGACACGCTACGTTCACCAATTAAGAGGGTGATCGCTTGATGCTTAAGGCAGTCATACGTGCTCCATTCGTTAATAAAAGAAGCTAAGCCTGTGTGTTGAAATTCATTTAATACCATCATTAAATGCGTTAACACTGTTGCCACCAAACGATTTCTATTTACGACTTTATCGTCAAGGATGTGTGTTAAATCAGTCCAGGCTTGGGTGATAGATTTAGCCTCATGTTGCGTTAGCAAGACATTTAATCCCAAGCCAATAACGGCACGACAGGGGCCTTCTGCTTCGCCGGCTATTTCTATCAAAATGCCACCTAATTTTTTGCCTGCATAAAAAATGTCATTAGGCCATTTCAATCCAACAGCGGTGACGCCATACGCGTGTAAGGCTCGAACAACCGCAATACCAACGGCCAAACTTAATCCTTGCGTACTGGCATAGCCTTGATTAAATTGCCAAATAATCGATAAATAAATATTGCTACCAAACGGGGATACCCAGTTTCGTCCGCGTCTACCTTTGCCAGCCGTTTGCATTTCTGCCAAGCATACGCGTCCCTGCGTAAGGTCATGATTGGGCAAATCAACCAAGTAACGATTGGTTGAATCAATTTGCAAAAAAATTTCTAGTAAGGAAATACTCTGTTTAGCGTGCTCAGTAAGCTGTGCGTAAATATGCTCTACTGAGAGTAACTCAACGCTATGTTCTAAACGGTACCCCTTACCCGTTACCGCAAGCACAGTAACGCCTAGCGCGGTCAAGGCATTAAGGTGCTGCCAAACGCATGTTCGACTTACTCCTAAACTATGGGCTAATTCAGTTCCAGAATGAAAAGCACCATCGGCAAGCAAGCTTAAAAGGTATTGGTTTTTATCCACGGACGTACTCTGGCTTTAAATAATAAAACGCTTGCTTTAGCCGATGCTTGATTACGCTAATTAAGCTAAGTGACTTACTTGTTAGCATCTTACGATTAAATTACGCCACGAGCTTTAAGTAATTGAATAACCGCTTGCACGCTATCTTCTAAGCTTTGTTCACTGGTATTCACTACCAATTCTGGTGCTTCTGGCGCTTCATAGGGTGAGTCAATCCCTGTAAAAAAAGGAATCTGTCCTGAGCGTGCTTTTTTATACAAACCTTTTACATCACGCTGTTCGCAGGTTTCAATTGGACACTGACAATAAATTTCTAAAAAATCGCCATGCGGAACTAAATTTCGTGCGACATTTCTATCTGATTTAAACGGTGAAATAAAGGCAGTTAAGGTAATAATTCCTGCTTCTATCACTAATTTAGCGAGCTCGCCAATACGCCTGATATTTTCAACACGATCTTTATCCGAGAAACTTAAATCACTGCATAAACCATGACGCACATTATCACCATCTAAAACAAAGGTGGAGATACCGTTTCGATACAGATAATCCTCAACAGCATGAGCTAAGGTTGATTTTCCTGAGCCTGATAAACCTGTAAACCAAAGAATCACACTTTTATGGCCATGTAATGTCTCACGATCTGCACGACCTACTGTTGCATGATGCCATACTGTATTGCTGCTTTTATTTGTCATAATAAAAAGTAAATGAATAAATTATAAAATAATCTGCGCTTTACTACTTAACGATATTGTTGCTCAAATGCTCGCACAAACACCAGCAACTGGTCTAATGGCAAATGATTAATGCCAGCGGCACTTTTACGCCCTCCACCTGTTGGAAAAGCGGCACATAATTCATCCGCACCCGACGGTTTATCTAAAGGTGCGCGCACGCTCACTTGGTAATCTTTTTCTGCCGTATAACTTAATACGGCATGAGCACGACGCGGCGTTTGATTGGCTAATTCATTACTAAACACGCCACTAACGCGTCTTGCCCAGGCTTGGTTTGGCAATAAATACACACTCACTAATTCGGTTTGATATTCTGGTGTCAGTGCTAGGGCTTTTTCCATGTCTTCTTGATACGCTGTCTGCAATTGTTGGGCAACAATTTTATTATCATCGATAAAATCAAAGGGTGAGTCATAGCGTACTAATTCATGAAATAACGCATCGGGAGCAATATGTAAATCTTCCAGACTGCCACCATAACCATTGTAATTAAGACAGACACCCAGCTCTTTTAGTGCGAGTAATTGCGACTGAGTTAAGTGCAATATTTGTGCGGCGTGCTCTGCACTGACCAATAAATTATCGCCAAAGGCGGCCGTCACGGCCCATGCACGGTATTTGCCTTGTAAATACGCGTCCACTAATAAACTGGTACATTGCGACGCGGAGGTGTCAATACGTGTTGTTAACTTGGGATGTGTAGGAATTTCTCCCGCTTGATGATGATCAACATAAAACACCTGCACAGCGTGTTGAAGCAAGGTGTCTAAGCCCGCACGATTTTTATCTAAAGAGACATCTAGCACCGTTACACTGTCATCTGACGTTAAACTATATTGCGCCAACAGCTGATCTAATAACTGAATATCTCGTTTAATTCCAGTGACTAATGTTGATTCAATCGGCTCTGCTAAGCGTAATTGAACTAATGCACAAACGCCATCTGCATCACCATTGAAAACATCATATTGCATATACGTTAACTCCTTTTTAATTATGAATTTTAAGCGTTTACGGTATGAGATTGAAGACTTCACTACCCAAACGTATTTTATCGAGCATCACCTTGACACAGACAACGCGATAAATCGTGTTTTACGAAAGTCTATATCGACTCTGCACCATTCGTTGTAAAATGCCCTAAATATTTACAAACAATTATTATTGAATGACTTACCTATTAACTCCCAAAGATTCAGGCATTAATTTCAGTTTTTTTAAGTCCAGTTTTCAGCGTTTTTTACCCAATTATGACGCGTTTTCACTGGCGCTGAGTATTACTGTTATTTTTATTTTAATTTATTCTCTTTCTGACTTATTAATGCCCGTTTTTACCGCAATTGTACTGGCATATTTACTTGAAGGAATTATTAGTAAAATAGAAAAATTTACTATGCCGCGCTTATTAATTGTTTATTTGGTCTTTACACTATTTTTAACCTGTTTTATTTTTTTACTGCTTATTCTTATTCCCATTATTTCGCAACAAACTATTGAGCTAATTCAAAATATCCCCAACATTCTTAATAGTGCACAACATGAAATCATGCGTTTACCCAAGATTTATCCAATGCTTATTACCGAGAACAAAATTAGTCAAATGATGTTTGCCTTGCAGAATCAATTGCTGTCGTATGGTCAGACCATATTATCAGCGTCTGCAGCCTCGGTGTTAGGGTTGGTGAACACGATTACTTATTTATTTTTAGTGCCCATGATGGTGTTTTTCTTTTTAAAAGACAAACGTCTTTTAATTAATTGGTTAATACAATTTTTACCAAAAGGCCAATCCTTAGCCCTTACTGTGTGGCAAGAAGTTGATATTCAAATTGCCAATTATGTTCGTGGTAAATGCGCTGAAATCATTATTTTATGGCTGGTAAGCTTTATTACCTTTAGTGCTTTAGATTTAAATTACGCATTGTTACTTTCTGTATTAATGGGCTTATCCGTCATTATTCCTTACATAGGTGCAACCTTAGTGACGTTTCCAGTGTTAATTGTTGCGTATGTTGAGTGGGGTATCAGCAGTGATGACTTTATGTATGTGTTAATTGCGTATTCAGTTATACAGGCCTTAGACGGTATTCTTCTCGTGCCTATTTTATTTTCTGAAGCCGTTAATTTACATGCTGTCGCGATTATTATCGCTATTTTATTTTTTGGTGGCTTATGGGGCTTTTGGGGCGTATTTTTAGCCATTCCTTTAGCCACAGTGGTTAAGGCGGTGTTAACTGCGTGGCCAAAAATGGACGCCACCACCACCGACCCCCAAATGCACATAGATTTATAGTTGTTCTGAAGCAAAATCAGCCAAACGTGAACGCTCACCACGTCGCAATGTTATATGCGCACTGTGCGGCCACTGTTTAAAACGATCCACAACGTAGGTCAAGCCAGAGTTTGTTGCGGTTAAATACGGTGTATCAATTTGTGATAAATTGCCAATGCAAATAATTTTTGTCCCAGGTCCAGCACGTGTAATTAAGGTCTTCATTTGTTTTGACGTTAAATTTTGTGCCTCATCGATAATTAAAAAGCGATTTAAAAACGTCCGTCCACGCATAAAATTTAACGACCGAATTTTTACCCGATTCATTAAAATATTTTTAGCCGCACCTTGTTCCCATTCAGATTGTCCAGCCCGACTGCCCAAAAGCTCTAAGTTATCCATTAATGCACCCATCCAAGGTGCCATTTTTTCTTCTTCAGTGCCGGGTAAAAAACCAATATCTTCGCCAATAGGCACGGTTTCTCTGGTCATCACAATTTCAGTGTACAGTTTCTTTTCTAATGTCATGGCCAAGCCAGCCGCCAACGCAATCAAGGTTTTGCCGGTACCTGCGGTGCCTAATAAGGTGACGAAATCAATATCTGGATCTAGCAGTACATTTAATGCAAAGTTTTGTTCACGATTTTTAGCCGTAATGCCCCACACATTATTGTGCTTTGAACGATAGTCACGCGCTAGCTCTAAAATTGCAATATCACCTTCACGCTGCCTGACAATTGCTTCAAAATTAGAGTCGTCATCGATATATACGTATTGATTTGGGTACCATTCTGCAACTAAGGGATCGTGCAAACGATAAAACGTACGATCTTTTTCCTGCCAAGACTCCATGCACGAGCCATGCTCATCCCAAAAATCACTGTCTAAGCAGGTGGCGCCGTTGTATAACAAATCAATGTCATCCAGCGTTTGATCGTTATGATAATCTTCAGCCATCACATTTAATGTGGCAGCTTTGATGCGCATATTAATATCTTTTGATACTAAGATAATATGAAGTGTGGGCAACTTTACGGTAAGCGCCAACATAACCCTAAGAATTGAATTATCTGCTGTATTGCCGGGCATGCTTTCTGGCAACAGGGCAGTCATTTCACTGGTTTGAAAATATAAGCGCCCCATGCTTTTGGGCTCATTCCCTTGATTACCGTAATCAAGCATCGATAACGCTAAGCCATCGTTTAATGATTGCTGATTAACCCCACGAATTAATTCATCCAAAAAACGACTGACTTGACGCACATTTCTAGCGACATCGGTTAAGCCTTTTTTAGCGTGGTCTAATTCTTCTAACACGACCATGGGTATAAATAAATCATGCTCCTGAAAACGAAAAATTGCCGCAGGATCATGCATTAACACATTGGTGTCTAAAACAAATAATTTTTTATCGGGCGTGGTTTGAATATTCATTCGCACGAACCCTCGCAGCTATGTAAAGTTTGTAATACAGCCTCGCAATGTCCTGCTACTTTTACTTTACGCCACTGTGCAATTAAAACACCTTCACCGTTAATTAAAAAAGTACTACGTTCAATGCCGCGCACTTGCTTGCCATACATGTTTTTTTGTTTCATGACCTCAAATAAGTTGCACACCTGCTCGTCACTGTCGGAAAGTAATTCAAAAGGAAATCCATGCTTGGCTTTGAAGCCTTCATGAATGCGCACACTGTCGCGTGAAATGCCGACAATAACGGCGTTTAACGCTTTAAATTGGTCAAAATGATCGCGAAAATCTTGCCCTTCTTGAGTGCACCCAGGCGTATTGTCGCGTGGATAAAAATACACGATGACGGGTTGTGAGCGGTAGTCACTTAACTTGAAGAGTGTGTTATGTGTGGACGGTAATTCAAACTCAGGAACAACATTGCCAACAGCTATTTCAGTCATGGTTTCAACCTATCTTTTTAAGGGTTCAAGAATGGCATCTATATTTACTTGATCGCATAAGTCTAAAAACTCTTCACGCAACGCAAATAAATTTAAATGCGGAGGAATAAGAATGACACATTTACAAGAAAAAACGGGGGTGTGTACATAAGGTGCTGGGTATGAGCTGCCTACCATTTCTTCAATTTCAATTTCTCTATCAAGTAGAAAAGTTGTCACAGATTCCATGATATTATGCGTCGTTAAAGACATGGTCTCTAAGGTATAAGGTAGAAATTCTCTATTTTTTTCTTTTTGTTCGGGGCGCATGGTATGAATTTTTATTTCCATTCGACGCTGCAAAACCTCTAAAACACTTTCCAGCTTGGCAATTTGATTCCAGTTTCCTTGCACTAACACATACACAGCAGTTACCCGTTGTGCTAACTGTGAGCAACGAATTTCTAAAAGACTGCACTTACAATCACTGATTGCTGGCAATAATTCAGCAATAAAATTAACTTGATTGCTTCCAAGAACAGAAATGACTAATTGCATTGATGATTTTACGCAGTGAATGATTGAAAAAACATGTTCCTGAAGTTTATCATTAAATACTAGAATATTTGTAATCCATTACGCTCACTTAACAGCACACCGTGTGTTGATGCTTGAGTTTACTCCTCAACTTAATTGTTTTATAACCCTCTGCTTCCTTAAACTATGACAAAATATTCGCAACGATTTGCTAATGTAAACAAAGACAAAACAGAGTTTTCGTTTACGCACCCATCCGATCAATTTGCTGTTGATGATCGTAATAGTTTAGACATCAGTCCATTGGATCATATTATTGAGGACACCCTGTCCGCCATGGATAGTTTATTAGAAGACACTCCATTTCAAGAGCCCGTGCATGATTTAAAAGCACCGTTATTTGAAGCCCCACCGATACTAAAAACAAGCGTAGCAGAAGACGCGATACCTGCTTCTAGCCGCCACGCACACGCTGTCGAAATTGAAAGCTTTATTACAGATTATCTGGCGAACGGTCAGTCTGAGGTTACTGAAGCCGAGCCTCTTGATTTTGATGCGCTAACGTTTGCTCATGCCAACGCAGCACACCAGCCGTCATTAAAAAAACCAAAACATACTGCGAAGGGCTTAGAAACACCTGCATCCTCAACACCTAACTGGTCTTTATTAAGCAAAAAAATTCAACATTCAACGGTATTAATTTACAGTGCGTTAACGTTTATCGTGATGTTACTGGCCATCAACGCAATGCTCTATATGAAACTAAGTGAACTCACTACCGAAAGCATCAAGATGACACATTGGTTAGAAACATTTAGAGCCGCCCTTGAAGCCACTGCAAAACAATCACAAGAAGCGCCTTAAATACAGTGCTTAACTGACCTTAAAAAACACCATAAAACCAACGTTGCTAATTATTCAGTAAGGTCACTCAGCACACACAACCGATTTTTATTTAGTCCTCTCAGTGCACCTGCACAACGCTATCGCGTACTTCTTTTAGCTCAATAGCAATTTCCTTGCGCATTCTAAAATCACGTTTAGTATGGGCAATATTGAAAGGGATTTTTGGATTACGTTCATATTTTACGGCGGTACGTATTAGGCCAATCCATTGCCGATCGTTATCTTCCATTTCTTTAAAACGATGACGTATTCTTTCTAGCTCTTGATTGCAGTAAGTAATAAAACCCGCCGCATAAAATACGCTGTTTTTTAAGTAATCTTGGAGGGCAATTAAGTCGCCATTAATCTCTTCGATAACCTCATCAAAATTAGCAGGCTCTGTTGATTTTAATAACTCTTGAGGAGGTTTTATTTGGCTGTCAGGTAGCTCTTGCGCTTCTGTTGCAAGTATTTTAGCCGCTCGACTAGAACGCGCTGAAGCAAGCGGTGTCATACTAAGCGTGCTCTCCTGCGCGGACGTGGTTTTACTATTAACACGTGTTGTTTTCGTCACCAAAGCAGGCAGCTCACTTAAGGTTTTTTCCCATAAGCCATAACGCAAATAATGTGTTAACCGACCTTCCTGTGCTTTGACATGTTTAGGATTGCCTTGATAAAACGCCTCTAAGGTTTTAATTTCAGCTGCACGTTCGTTTAATAAACGCTCTCTTGCCTGCAACGGTTTGGCAATAAATACTTCCACGGCAACCCGACCAAAGCGTAAAAATAACACCTGAAAACCATGACGAATACGTGCTTGCTCGATGCCTTCATCGATATGAGAATGTAATAAATTTTTGCGGACATCTTCGGTATCCCAAAGCAGAGCTTGGGTTTTTTTGACGATTTGATCAATCAAGGCTTGTAATGCTTGCGCTAATTCATCAGTCATCTCAGTTTCAAATTTCTGCTGAATCTCTCTAAATAATTCTTCCCTGATTTTATAATTTCCTTCGCGTGGATCAGGCATAGACATTGTGCCGCCTGCCGTATAAATACGTTTTAATTCATCGGGTTGTGCCGTAGTTAATTGGGCAAGCAAGGATTCAATTTTAGTGTCATACGCAGCGTGTAAGGCCGCTAGTTCTTGATGCTCTGCGCCCATCGCATCGGCTTCAGTTCGGCCTTGAATACTTTCTGCATACCAGACATCAAAATCTTTTTTAATGCGCTGCCATTCACGTCCCCACCATTGATTAAAGTCTTTTCCTAGTAAATCATCTTCTTCGACTTCACTAAGCATCACATTGGCATATAAAGGCTCTAATTTCATCAGCACTTCATTAGCGTAATAACGTATATTGCCCACTAGGGCATCACAGCGCTTTGTTAAGGTCTCGGCACGTTCATGATCAATATAAAAATTAACGGCTTCTTTTAATAAACTCATGCCGTCGGTAATACCAATTTTTTTAAGCTTTAATTTATCATCAGCGCCTTTGGAGCGACGTAAAGTGTCTTCAGAAGGTATACCAAACTCAACTAAATGGGCACGCGCACAGACAGGAATCATGCGTCGTTCGGGCAGGGTTGGCCAATAACTTCGATGTTTTTCGTAGGTATCTTTAAAATCAATGGGATCATCTAAGGCATCGGCTTGCGTTAACACCACAAATATTTTATCTGCCACCCGAATACTTGGATCTTCTGCATCGGCCACCATTAACATATCTTTTTCTGGGCCAGTGATGGAGGGCTGCTTTATTTCTTTTGCATAAATAATGGCATCACAACTTTTTAAGCGTGCCACAGCTTGTTCAGCGTGCATTAAAATACCTGAATTAAAGCCAGGCACATCATGAAAAATAATGTCTCTGTCACTACGCAAACGCACTGTTTTTAATTGAATACGTTTAATTGCTAAAGACTGTGCCCGATTTTTAAAAATCGCGGCTTGTAATTGTTCACTAATTTCACTGATATCAATGAAGGCTTGGCTAAAACCATTTTTTTGTCTGGCAAATTCATAGATAGCGGACAGATTTTTTTCCGTATCATCGTAATCTTCCTGAATATCTTTTTTTTCTTTATCGCTTAATAATGAACTGGCTAAGGCATCGCGCCGTTGCAACTGCAATTTGCTGATGTCTTCTTTACTGTAATATTGAATAATCAATGCTTGATCTTGCTCTGTTTGTGCTGACCAAATCTCAGTGCTGGTAAATGTGCAGCGCTCTCTGGCTGAAGGCAAAATCTCCTGCCCTAACCACGCATTTAATAAGGCACTTTTGCCCGCCTTTTCAAGTCCAATTACCGCCACCTCAAACCGATTAGCACGCAAGCGTTCTAATTGTTGATTTAAACGTGGGTGCTCGTTTGTTAATTTTTGTAATAAGCTCGCTGGAATATCCAACTCGGTTTTATTACACAACGTCATTAACTTATCTGCCAATACTGACGCTTTTTCTAAACGAACAAGTTGCAGTTGACACGTTTCTAACCAGTTAGCCATAGTCATTCCAATAATTAAATTAACCTACAAAAGCCAATAAATGACTTTCTAGGCGGTGATTACATTTCTGTTGCAGTCAAACTTGCCATATCAATAACAAAGCGATATTTAACATCATTTGTTAAAACACGCTCATACGCAGTATTAATCTGCTGTATGGTTATTTTTTCAATATCTGCGGTAATCTGATGTTCGGCACAAAAATCCAACATTTCTTGAGTTTCGCGTAATCCACCAATAAGTGAACCCGCCAAGGAGCGCCGTTTAAAAATAAACGAGCGCACCGCTGGAGAGGGATAAGCTTGATCGGGCACACCCAATAAACACAGCACGCCATCGCGCGCTAATAAACTGATGTAACAATCTAAATCTAAAGAAACGGCGACCGTATTTAAAATAAAATCAATGCTATGAGCATGCGCCTGCATAGCCGCTGCATCGGTTGACAACACTACCGTATCTGCGCCTAAGCGTTTGGCATCGGCGATTTTAGATGCTGATGTTGTAAAGACCACAACTTCTGCACCTAAGGCATGGGCAAATTTAACGGCCATGTGTCCTAAGCCACCTAAGCCAATAATGCCAACTTTTTGTCCTGCCGACACCTGCCAATGACGCATCGGTGAATAGGTCGTAATCCCTGCGCATAATAAAGGCGCGGTTGCCGCTAAATCAAGATGCTTAGCAATGCTTAATACAAAGGCTTCTTTGACCACAATATGTTTTGAATAACCACCATAATTTACTGCACCACTGTGCTTGTCCTGACTATTGTAAGTAAAGACGGCCTGATCGCAATACTGCTCAACATGCTCTTCGCAGTCTGCGCAATCACCACAGGAATCAACCAAACACCCCACGCCAACTGAATCGCCTTTTTTAAAGCGACTGACCTGAGCGCCCACGTCCAGCACCTGTCCTACTATTTCATGCCCTGGCATAATGGGATACATTGCAATACCCCATTCATTTTTCACCTGATGAATATCGGAATGACACACGCCACAATACTGAATTTCAATGAGTACATCGTCAGCGCGTAAGGCGCGACGCTCAAAATGAAAAGGGACTAGCGGTGAATGTTCCGATAATGCTGCATAGCCTAAGGTTTGATACATAGCGACTCCAGTTATTAATGGTGTTAACGCACCGATTACAAAGATTTTAAAGTGATTTGCCTGTTCTCAAGCAGTATTTTTTGCTCTTTATACAAGGCACCAAGTGCTTGCTTAAACACTTTTTTACTCACCCCAAAGGTAGCATAAATTTCTTCAGCGGGACTTTTGTCGCTAAACGGTAGCACGCCTTGATGCGCATGCAGTTGCGCCATAATCTGTTCTGTTAAGGTGATGACTTTACTATAACCCTGCGGTTGTAAGCTGACATCGAGCTTATGATCTTCGCGTAAGCGTTTAATGTACGCGGTTATTTTTTGTCCCATCTGGACAGGCTGAAAAATCTCATTGCGATACAACATGCCCCAATACGCATGATTAATAATTACTTTTACGCCTAAGTCGGTGTTATCTGCAATCACTATAGTCACTTCCTGACCAGCAGTAAATTCGTCTGAAGTTTCTTGCAGATAACGATTGATTTTGGTGCTAGCCACCATTCGATTTTTATCATCAAGAAATAATTTAACTAAATAATGCTGCCCCACCTCCATTTCATGATGTTGTTCACTAAACGGGACTAATAAATTTTTGTACAAACCCCAGTCTAAAAACGCCCCCGTATAATTAACGGACACCACGGACAACCACGCAATATCCTCTACTTCCGCCCACGGTAAGTGTAACGTAGCAGCAAGATGTCCGTCAGCGTCGACATACACAAAGGCCTGAACTGTGTCGCCCAAGGCAATATTTTTTACGGTTAACGCGGGGTCTGCTAAGCGAATTTTTACCGAATGCTCATCGCCTAAATAACTTTCTGCACCCAATTGCTTAACCAGCGTTAAGCTATTAATTTTACCGATAGCAATCATAGATAGGGTAATAAATAGTAAGATTAAAAGGCATTATCATACAGATGATAATGAACCATCGGTTTACACAATAGACTGCTTAGCACCTGCACCTGCAATTTCTTTTACTAAACGTGGCACAAGATAACCAGGCAAACTGTTTTGTAAGGCTGTAAATAACTGCACTGCACGGCTTTCATCAACATTAAAGTGTGCAGTGCCGCGTGTTTTATCTAACAAATGCAGATAATAAGGAATAATACCCGCAGCAAATAACTGCTCACTTAAGGTGCTTAATACCGCCACATCATCATTTATGCCTTTTAACAATACCGCTTGATTAAAAACGATTAGCCCGTGCTGTTGTAATTGTCGACACGCGGTGACCACCTCTGCTGATAACTCATTAGCATGATTACAATGCGTTACCACACAAACGATAGCACTGCATGCCTGCAAAATAGCTAATAATTCGGCAGTAATTCTTGCTGGCAACACGATGGGCAAGCGCGTATGGATACGAATACGTTTAATATGAGGAATACTCGCGAGTGCGGTTAATAGTTTTGCTAAGCGTGCATCGCTAAGCAATAACGGGTCGCCACCACTTAAAATAACCTCATTGATTGAGCTATCTTCAGCAATATACATTAAGGCGGCCGCCTCTTGTTGCTTACTTAATTGTAAATCACTATAGGGAAAATGTCGGCGAAAACAATAACGACAATGAATAGCACAGGTTCCCGTATTAATTAATAACACGCGACCATGATATTTATGTATCACCCCCGTTACTTTTGCAGCGGATAAATCACCCACAGGATCATCGGTATACTCTGCCACGTTAAGTAATTCTTCACTTACAGGTAAAATCTGCCTAAGTAAGGGATCGTTAGGATTGCCTTTTTCTATTTGCTTAGCAAAGCTTAATGGCACACGCAATGGAAAATCGTGTAGTGCTGCGACTGACGCAGGCAACTCTTCCAGTGCCACCTCAAGATAGGCACACAAGGCGGCTATACTGGAAATAGATGCGCTCAACTGCTGTTGCCAGGACTGTTCAGACAGCACAGGCGTGTTATCCACACCTGAAGTTTTTACCTTAGTAGGCATTATTGATTAACCAAAAATAACGGGGTTCAGCGTTAATAATTCACCCCAAGCGTATGATTATCTTTAATAACGTAACAAAATAAACAGGTATTTTGCCAATCATCAAGATAAATAACTGCATCGGCTTCCCAGTCTTGTACGGGAAAAGACGATGACACAAATACCCCACCCACGCGCATTTCAGTGCGCACCTTTGCTCCCAATTTGGACATCACAGCGGGCGATAAATAGGCAAAGACTAGATCATAATTGGCTAAATTAACCTGCCAAAAACAATGTCTAAAAACCTGTAGATTGAACATATTTCGACCACGCCAAACATTTATCAACCAAAGTAATGGTGCATTTTCAAAGGCATGTACATTTAATAACGAGTAATTTTCCGCCAAGGGTTTAGCGACTGTACCTATGCCTGCGCCTAATTCTGCAAAATGCATAATGTCTTTTTCTTCCACCAATTCTGCAATCGCTTGCACCACCGCTTGGGAGGAAAAAAAGACCGGCACATTGCCCGTAATGGTTCGCCAAAAAACTAAAATAAAAAACCCACTAATTAGCAAATACGTCCATGCAACCCACTGCAAGAGCAGAAACCAAACCAGCAAAGGAAAAAACGTCACGTGGATAACAATCCACCACCATGCTTGACGTAATAGCACGCCAAAAAAAGCCGCCATAATGCCTTGCATTATCGCTACGTCAAGCCATGAAATGGCTGCTGGCATGTGCCAAAGCCAATATGCGACGCACCCGCACGCCAAAGACTGCGCGACGAGTGCTTTTATTTTTCGAATCAAGTGCGGCGTGATCGAGTTAATTATTATCGGGTGTCGCGACTGCTTTTTCAGCAGTTGGCTGCGTCGTCATAGGCGCGGCAGACCGTGGCGCGGGGGCTGCGTCCTTAGGTACAGGAACAGGCGCAGGAACAGGGATTGGTGCAGGCGAGGTAACGGCTGGTGCAGTTTTTTTAGCGTTTTCTTCACTCGCTTGTCGATTGCCCTCTCCCCAAAGCGTTAACGTAATCATGACGAATACCGTGGAGATGGCAACAATTAAAAACCGTGACGGGGCTTTTAAAAAAAACAACGGCCATTTGGGTTTAATCATACCTACAATAAAAAACAAAATCGTCCATAAAGCGCAGTCAAACGCGGCTGTTATCATTATTTTTACCTATTAAACTTTAAATTTGGATAAATGAAAAAGAATCGTAAATCTCAGCTTATCTGCACTCGCGTGCCTGCTCACTAAAACCTACTTGCAGACTATTTTAATGAAATTACTACAAAACGCAGAAAGTTTTTTATTTACTTATTTTTTAGCCCTGAGCAGCAAAACAAAACCATAACTGTTTATGGTGAGTACATTTCAGTATAAAGTAATAATAGTCTTGCTTAACGAGACTAATATCGAGGCACTGATGCATCACATTGTACCGACCACGCATCAATTCCACCGTGTAAATTAGCGATATTGGTAAACCCCATCTGCACAAGAAACAACGCAGCTTGCAAGCTTCGTACACCATGATGACAGACCACAACAATCTCCTGATTACGTTCTAATTCCTGCCAGCGCTCTTGAATATCAGCCAAGGGGATTAAAATACTACCGGCAATGTGCGCATAATTAAATTCATGAGGCTCTCTTACATCAACTAACAGCACAGACTCATGTTGAGATTGTTTTTTTTGTAACTGGAGCGCAGTTAACGTTTTCATAAATTTTTCCTTAATGGATAACTGAGGTGACGCACGAATAAAAAACTTGGCTCGCAACGCGAAATGGTTAGTTGTGCATTTTATCTTTAAGTATTCCAGTTTAAAAGTGGCGTAGATTGACATAATGAGAATTGCTGCCGTCTTTATTTGTAAAGCCTCGCTGAACTCACTGCATTTCTTGAGCGAAGCTCTTTAGCCCGCCGCGCACTGCCTGTTTATTGGATAAGTCCAGTTTACTTACTTTTACGAAGTACCCTTGTTTTTTTGTCGTCGAGGCTTAAGGCAAACCGGTTATCCATCAAGACATCGCGAAAAAGGAGTGGATGTTGAATGCAGCGTTGGATAATTTGCCGCATAAGTTCATTTTTAGTGTGCTCGTTAATTCGTTTCACTTTGCGCGTGACCCTATCGGAAAGAAGATTAATACCTCTATCTGTTGCCATTTACACAGCGTGTTAGCAGCGCATGTCTTTAGAACCGCAGCAATCAAGCAAATAAACTCTCAACAATATGATTTAATAGGTTTTTTTTTGGTATGGTAAATGCTTTTCTCAAGTGGTAAGCAATAGCCTCAAAGCCCTTTTATTAAATCCTACCTGAGAAAAGAACATGAAAAAAATTACCCTTTTTGCTGGCCTCATCATCCTTAGCGCAACCGCTACCTTTGCAGAAGACGCTCCCAAGCCACCGCTCGGTTTTTTTGTCACCAGTGTCGGGCTGGGCAAAGGTGCTGATTTAGGCGGATTGACTGGTGCTGATGCTCATTGCCAAAAATTAGCTACTGCTGTGGGTGCTGGAAAGCGGACGTGGCGGGCATATTTGAGCACACAAGCACTGGCCAACAAGCCTGCAATCAATGCCCGTGACCGCATCGGTAAAGGCCCTTGGGCTAACGCCAACGGCGCTATCGTAGCTAACGATTTGGCCCATTTGCACGGCGACACGGTAGAACTCGGACAGCTAGGCAATAATGTGCATAGAAAAACGACACTCACCGAAAAGGGCGAGCCCATCAAAGGCGTGGGAGAAACACCCAATCAGCATGACGTGATGACGGGTTCAACGCCAAACGGCAGTGCCTATTCCGACTCAGCCGACCATACGTGCAAAAACTACACAAGCCATGGCGAAGGTATCGTCAGAGTCGGTCATGCTGATCGTACTAACCGTGGTGCGACGGGCGGCAATGTCTCTTGGAATTCAACTTACGACAGCAAAGGTTGCAGCCAAGAAAATTTGGTGAGCACCGGCGGTGCGGGGTATTTTTACTGCTTTGCCGCCGATTGATGGCGGCAAATCCCTAAGCTGTTTTAGGTTTTGCACGTTCCCAAGCGACTCGCGTCAGTGTTATTAGTTTGGCTGTGATCTTATATTCCGAACGACCATGAATTGCTTTATTGTGGAAGCCGCTAAAGCTGCCCCTAGGTAAGTATTCAGTCCCCCTCATTTGATCAGCTCATGACAGGCTTAATCCCACTTTTTCAAAGGGGGATTAAGCCTCGCTTTTGAAAAAAAGGGTAGATTTAGCCTCCCCCTTTGAAAAAGGGGGATTGAGGGGGATTTAAAAAATGGGCAATTTATAACCGCATCTTTTTTCTTAGCTTAATAACCATTCGCACCACCTCATATTATTCCTTCAACACAGCCTCAAGTTGCTGGTAGGCTTTGAATATTTTTATACGGTGCGAGGTACTCCGCCACTGAATCAGGTCTATCGGAATAAACAATACATTGTGCCACTCAGTTTCTGTGAGTGCGTCTAAATTAGTGTGCAAAAGCTTGGTGTTATTGGTGTCGGCCATAAAAATTAACGGGAGAAGGCTAGGAGTGTGCGCAAAGCTTTTCTGCCAGCCAGTTAATGATAAAAAAGTCGCGTAGGGGCTTGATTGTTAAAAAATTGCTATTTTTATCAGCGCACTAACAATGACCGTACAGACACCAATCAATGCGCGGTTTGTGATTTTAGTGACCTGTAGCCCTTAGCTATTTTTAGCTAAATGTGCTGCATAACCTAAATAGGTGTGCGGCGTGAGTGCTAATAATTGTTGTTTGGCGTGCTCTGGAATTTCAAGGGTGTGGATGAAAAGATGAAATTCTTCGGCGGTTAAGCGTTGTCCACGAGTGAGTGCTTTTAATTTCTCATAGGGTTTTTCAATGCCATAACGGCGCATGACTGTTTGAATGGGTTCGGCAAGCACTTCCCAGTTGTTGTCTAAATCAGTATTTAGGCTGGTGCTATTAAGCTCTAATTTGCTGATGCCTTTTAAGGTTGCTTGTAGGGCAATGCTGGTGTGGGCAATGCCTACGCCAATGTTTCTTAATACGGTTGAATCGGTAAGGTCGCGTTGCCAGCGTGAGATGGGTAATTTTTCTGCTAAAAAGCTTAATAATGCATTGGCAATGCCAAGGTTGCCTTCTGAGTTTTCAAAATCAATGGGGTTGACTTTGTGTGGCATGGTCGAGGAGCCTACTTCGCCTGCAATGGTTTTTTGTTTAAAATAACCCAGTGATATGTAGCCCCAAATGTCGCGATCAAAATCAAGCAAGATGGTATTAAAACGAATGAGTGCATGAAAGTATTCTGCGATGTAATCGTGTGGTTCAATCTGAGTGGTGTAAGCATTAAAGTGTAAGCCTAAAGATTCTACAAAATGTTGCGCAAGGCTTGGCCAATCGACTTCTGGATAAGCAACACAATGGGCGTTGTAATTGCCCACGGCACCGTTGATTTTACCCAGTAAGTTAACTCCCATAAGCTGTTCGCGCTGACGTTGCAGTCGGCTGGCTACGTTGGCAAATTCTTTACCTACAGTGGTCGGTGTGGCGGATTGTCCGTGCGTTCTGGAGAGCATGGCTTGCGCCGCATAAGCATGAGCTATGTGGGTAATGCTAGTAATACAGTCGTCCATTTGTTGGCTTAGTAATTGACGTCCTTCTTTAAGCATTAAAGCGTAAGATAAATTATTAATGTCTTCTGAGGTGCAGGCAAAATGAATAAATTCACTGATGAGGCTTAATTCATTAAGAGCGCCTAGTTTTTCTTTTAAGAAATATTCTATGGCTTTAACATCGTGATTGGTGGTCTGCTCAATTTCTTTTATGCGTAGGGCATCTTGTTCGGAAAAGTTGTCTATGAGTGCGTTGAGATGCTGTTGTGCCGTTGCTGAAAAAGGCGGGACTTCGTTGATAAGTTCGTGCTCTGCAAGGGTTTGTAGCCAGCGTATTTCGATAATAACACGGTAACGAATTAAGCCATATTCACTGAAAATAGGGCGTAAAAGCTTGGTTTTTGAGGCGTAGCGACCGTCAATTGGCGATAGTGCGGTAAGGGTAAATAAGCTCATAGATCGTGTTGTGAGTAATAATAAATGAAGTTAAAGAGTGCACGGAAAGGCTGTTATGCCGCCAGTACGTTAAGTGAATATCTTAAACCAGTTTGCGGATAAGCTTGTCATTTTGTCGTAAGCTGACTACTGATAATGGTTGCGAGCCAACGTACAATGGTCCGCGATGCGGTGAATGAGCTGGTTATGAGGGCTTTAGCGGTGGGCAAGTAAAGGGATTAATTGTTGGTGTAATCGTCATACCATGCTTTAAATTTTTCTGGGGGTATGGGGACGGAGCATAGGTAACCTTGTATTTTTTCACAGTGATTATTTTGTATACATTCTAATTCAGCAAGCGTTTCAACGCCTTCAGCAATCATTTCTAAACCTAAGCTGTCGCCCATCGCCATAATCGCTCTGACAATGGTTGCATTGCCGGGGATGTCTTGGATGTTACGGATAAATGAGGGGTCTATTTTAATTCGGTCAATTGGGAAGCGGGCTAAGTGTACGAGGCTGGTGTTGCCAGTACCAAAGTCGTCAATTGCCAGTTTTATACCCATCGCACGAAGCTTGTTTAAGATAGCAATGGATTCTATTGGATCCGTCATGACAACGTTTTCAGTGAGTTCTAGCTCAAGGTAATTGGGATCAATGCCTGTTTTTTCAATGATGGTGCTGAGCAGGTCGCAAAAATTGGCCTGTCTAAATTGCACCACGGAGATGTTGACGGCAACACGTAATTTAGGCAATCCTTGATTAATCCAGCGCGTATGTTGTTGACACGCTTCTGTTAAGACCCATTCGCCAATGGGAGAAATTAAGCCTGATTCTTCGGCAATGGGGATAAATTGCGCGGGTGAAACGAGCCCAAGCGTTGGGTGATGCCAGCGTAGTAAGGCTTCTATGCCAATCACTTGGTTGGTTTCGTATTGAATTTGTGGCTGGTAAAGCAGTTGCAGTTGCCCATTATTAACGGCGAGTTCAAGTTCTGTTTCAAGCGAAGGGCGTTCGGTAAGTTCTAAGGTGTCGGTATCTTTTGAATAAATAGTGTAGCCATTTCGACCATTTTCTTTGGAGGCGTACATGGCGCAGTCCGCTTTGTGCATGATGCCGTCGATGGTGATATCGTGCATGGGAAATAAGGCAACGCCTAAACTTGCAGTGACATTAATCGTGCGCTCAAAAATCAGTATGGGCTCGCGAATAGCGTTAATAATCGCCTGCGCCACGATATCGGCATGTTTGATTTCGCCTAAGTTTTGCAGAATGATGACAAATTCATCGCCGCCAAGTCTGGCAATGGTATCGCTTTCTCTAACAGTTGTGGTTAGTCTATTAGCAATGTTGACGAGTAATTGATCGCCAAAGCCATGTCCAAAAGTATCGTTAATTTGCTTAAATTGGTCTACGTCAATAAAGACTAAAGCAAAGGGGCGCTCACCGCGCTTGGCTTGATGACACGCTTGTAATAAACGATCTTTAAATAACAAGCGATTAGGTATGCCTGTTAGTTGATCGTAATGAGCTAAAAAATACAGCTCTTGTTGTTTGCGGTGAGAGATTTCTTCTAATAATTTATGTCCAGAAACAATTCCAGCATAGCGATTATCCGTGGTAACAATTAACCCATTGCACATGTTTTTCATGCCAATTTTAAGGGTAATATGCCAGAGCTCATCTATTGTTGTGTTGATATCAACAATAATGGGGTCTTTGGTCATTATTTCTCTAATTGATTTTTTATAATAGAGATCGCGAGAAAACGGTTTGAAGAAGATTTCAGTTAGCCGACCACGATCAATTAAGCCAATTGGAATAAAGTATTCATTAATAATGGGGGCTATCGATAGGGATTTATCTTCGACGAAAATGTCTAAAACGTTTAGGCACATTTCAGCTTCTGTAATGGGTTTAATGTTTTCCATTAACTGGCTTATGGTGATGCAGTTATTTAAAGAGTAGGCGCTATTATTTGGTTTTTGATTAGCATCATCTGCTTCTATGAATAATTTATCTTGGCTAGTTTTTTTCATAAAACATATAAATAATCATGAGTAGAAATTGGGTTTTGGGTAGTATTTTACAGGAATCATGTTAATGGCTGATGACACTGAAGAGGCGCGTTTATATCTTTGCGATAATGGTTCTTAGCTAGAGTGAACTGGGCTTAAAATTCATCCCAATCAGTATCATCACTGTTGCTGCTGCTGGTTACTAACGCTAAGCTTGCTGAGGTGTTTTGTTTGCCTTTGTATGTTTCTATTTTGGTGGGTAATTTAAGTTTAATTATTGGTTTAGATGTAGCGTGTATTGGGCTGTCAGAGAGTTTAAATACTTCCAATGAAAGTGATAAATTTTCTGATTGTTCGGCCATGGATTCTGCGGCAGCGGCGACTTGTTCAACCAGTGCTGCATTTTGCTGGGTAACGTCGTCCATTTGATTAATAGCATTGTTAACTTGCTCAATGCCTGTGCTTTGTTCGTCAGAAGCATTTGAAATATTGGCAATAATGGCGGTGACTTCGTCAATAGAGCCGACAATGTCTTTCATTGTGCGACCTGCTTGAATAACTAATTTACTGCCGTTTGCCACTTTAGTTTCTGAATCACCAATGAGTTCTTTAATTTCGCTGGCTGCTTTTGCCGCTTGATGTGCAAGTATACGTACTTCACTAGCGACCACCGCAAAACCTTTGCCTTGTTCGCCAGCTCGGGCGGCTTCTACCGCAGCATTTAAAGCTAAAATATTAGTTTGGAAAGAAATCCCATCGATAACCGCAATTATGTCGGCAATTTGTCGCGACGCATCGCTGATTTCATTCATTGTTGCAATCACTTCCTGCACGACATGATAACCTTTGCCTGCAACGTCAGAGGCAGCAATAGCGTGTGTGTTGGCGTTGTTTGCATTCACTGAGTTAGCCTGCACCGCAGTGGTGAGTTGTTCCATGCTTGCGGCTGTTTCTTGTAGGCTGGCAGCTTGTTGTTCGGTGCGGTTAGATAAGTCATTGTTGCCCATGGCAATTTCTTTGGAGGCAATGTTTAGATTTTCAGAGGATCTTTTTACGTTGGTTAATAATGTTTTTAATTTATCAACGGTAAAATTCATGCCTAGTTTGACCTGACCAAAAATGCCTGGGTAGTCTTCAGTGATGGTTTGAGTTAAATCACCTTTAGAAAGCGCCTCTGCAATCCGCAGTGCATCGTTTAAGCCATTCTCTGTAACGTCTGAAAGTTGATTAAGTAATTCGGATAAGTCACGGTTGTAGCCAGTTTTGTTTTGAGTGTTGATTTTTACACTGAAGTCACCGTGGTTGGCTGCGGTGTCAACAAAGTGTTGAATATCTTCAACAGTGCTTTCAAGTGAGTCTACAGTGTGATTTATGCTGTTTTTCATTTGTCCAAACACGCCTTGATAATCAATGGTGATGCGTTGACTTAAATCGCCTTGAGCCAGAGCATCGGCAACGCGCGTGACATCTTTTAGACCTGTATTGGTTGTTTCTGCTAGATCGTTAAGTGCTGAGCCTAAGTTTTTGGCATAACCTTGGTGTTTATTAAGATCAATTTGTTTACTAAAATCGCCATTTACTGCGGCATTGACACTGGTTTCAATATCAGCCACGACATTTTTAAGTGCGTTTTGCATCGTTTGCATAGCTAAAAGCAGCTCTCCAGTTTCTGCTTGGTTGTCTACTTGGATAATGCTGCTTAAATCACCGTGCGCAATTCTTTGGGCGACGTCAATGCTAAATTTTAAGGGTTTTATAATTGAATGAATTAAACCAATCCCTAAAAATAAGAGCAGTGTTACCGCGAGTATGCTGGCGATTAAAATTAACCATTGGGCTTGTTGTGCAGAATAATTAGCGAGTTTGTTATCTTTGTCCGCGTGCCTAGCATTGAGCTCAATTAAATTTTTGAGCATGACTTTGACATCAGGTAGGGCTTGGGTCTTTTTTAGTTGTTCTTGAAAGTTGATCGCTAATTGTTTTTGTTTTTCTGGATCATCATTAAGTGCTAGCGCTTCAATTGCCGTGCTAAGTGCTTTATTGCTTTGTTGCCAGGTGTTGAGTGCTGGTAAGAAAGCATTGAGTGCTTCAGTTTCTTTGCTGTCATGAATAAGTGGGACATAAATAGCTAAGCCTTTATTGATAGCTTCCCAGCCTTCTTTTTTGCTGGTTAAAATAGCGGTGAAATTAGTTTGAGCATCAAGATTTTTTTGGAAAGCAAGTGCTTTAAGATTGGCATATTTTACGGTCATTAGGCCGTCGTTAATCATATCCAAACCTACTATTGAAGGCAGTCGGACGTTATTAATAAGATTAAGCGAGGTTAATGTTTTTTGAAAACCATAGGTGCTGACTAAGCCGGTACCGATTAAAGCAAGTGATGAGAAGCATAAAAGGAATATTAGCTTAATTTTGATGCTTAAATTTTTCATTCTTAATTCCTGAGAGTGAATAAAGCTGGAAAAATTAGCGCACGTTCATAGGTTAAGAGGTCGCTAACCACCGCTTTAAATGTCTTGTGGTTAGCTTCTAATTTTAGATGATTATTTAATTTTTGCTTCTTTATAAATTACGTGCTTTCTAACAACGGGATCAAATTTTTTGATTTCCATTTTTTCTGGCATTGTTTTTTTATTTTTTGTAGTCGTGTAAAAGTGTCCGGTACCTTCGGTGGACACTAATTTAATTTTATCGCGCATAATTTATCCCCTTATACTTTTTGACCATTTTTACGCATATCAGCTAAAACAGCATCAATACCTTTTTTATCAATAGTGCGCATGCCTTTTGATGATAATCTTAGGCGTACCCAACGGTTTTCGCTTTCAACCCAAAAACGATGATGATGTAGATTGGGAAGAAAACGTCTTTTAGTTTTGTTATTTGCGTGTGAAACATTATTACCAACAACAGGGTGCTTTCCTGTTACTTGACAGACTCTAGACATGATGACCTCTTGGATGTGTCTTTATACAAAATAGCCCAGCTTTATACCAAAATTTCTTTTCAAGGTAAATCACTATCTATAAAATGTCGCAAGAATATACTCATTGAAGGAATAAAAATGGTCATAAAATTTGGTATGGTGATGGATTCCATTGCCCATATAAATATTAAAAAAGACACTAGTTTTGCAATGCTACTCGAAGCTGCTGCACGTGGTTGGGAGTTGCATTACATGGAGTTGAATAATCTGTACATGAGAAATGGCCGTGCTTATGCGCGTACCCGATTGCTTAAGGTGCGACGCGACGCGCAGCAGTGGTTTGAGTTTTATGGCGAGCAAGACCTTCCATTGGATGCGCTTAATGTCATTATGATGCGTAAAGACCCACCTTTTGATCAAGAATATATTTATGCAACGTATCTTTTAGAGCGTGCTGAAAGCATGGGTGTGTACGTTGTTAATAAACCTCAATCTTTGCGCGATGCTAATGAAAAATTATTCACTGCGTGGTTTTCAGAATGTTGTGCTGAAACGTTGGTAACGCGAGAAGGCTTCAGAATTAAAGAGTTTTTACTGGAACAAGGTGAGATTATTTTAAAACCTTTGGATGGTATGGGCGGCACGTCAATTTTTCATGTGCGGAAAGACGATCCAAATTTAAGTGTTATTATCGAAACCATGACCCAATTAAATACCCGCTTTGTTATGGCACAACGGTACTTGCCCGCTATTAAGGATGGCGATAAGCGTATCTTAGTCATTAACGGTGTGCCTGTGCCGTATTGTTTGGCACGTATTCCTGCGCAAGGCGAATCACGTGGTAACTTGGCTGCAGGTGGGCGCGCAGAAGGTCGACCTTTAAGTGCTCAAGATCGTTGGATTGCAGAATATGTAGGCCCAAGCTTGCGAGAAAAAGGGTTGATTTTTGTTGGTTTAGACGTAATTGGTGATAAATTGACCGAAATTAATGTGACCAGTCCTACCTGTGTTCAGGAGTTAGATGCACAATTTGGTCTGCGTATTTGTGCAACATTAATGGATCACATCGAAGTGGTTATTGGTGCGTAGAGCGCTTAGCGTGGTCGTAGGTTGATGATGACTTTAACATTTAGTCAGCGTCACCACGTTGTCTTTGGGATGGCCGTGTTGCTGGCTATTCTTTTGCACATTTCTGTGCCATGGTTTTTTTTTCAAAATAAGGTGCCGATAAAAACCAAGGCGCAAACAATTACGGTAGATTTGTTTAATGTGCCGGCTTTAAAAAAACAAACAGATGCGACTTCAGCGCGTCCAGAGCAGTTCTTGCCGCAGTCTGCTAAGTCATTGCCTGCCGAAATGGGAACAGAGCTTAATGCTGAGCGTACGGTTAGTCATGCTAAAATGTCAGAACGTCAGCCCGCAAAGCGTCATGCTGAAAAATCAAATGTGGCTAAAATCGATAAAGCGAGGGCATCAGTGAAAGTGTCTTCGGTTTTGCCGCGTCCTCACAAGGTTGCCGCGCCTGTCTTATCAATGGCAGCAGTGCAGCAGCACGTAGCAGAAATGGGCGCACATATCAGGCAGGATACTATTTATGCTGAACAGCAGTCAGTGACTCATGTGGCTGAAGTTAAAGCGAATAAGTTTTTGGCTTCGCAATATTTACATGATTGGGAGAGAAAGGTTGAGCGTATTGGCAATTTAAATTACCCTGAAGTGGCGGCGAAAAAAAATTTTTCAGGTACATTAACGATGGAAGTGACAATTAACCCTGATGGGAGTCTTCATGCTATTTTTATCACGCGTTCATCGGGTAATCGTCGCCTAGATGATGCTGCACTACAGATAGTCAAGATGAGTGCACCGTTTGCACCATTGCCTTCAGAATTACTTAAAGAGCTTAATCCTAAGGTATTAGGTATTACTAGGGTATGGAAGTTTTCCGATGAATCCATGACGACGAGATAAACTACGTTATTACGTTTATGATAGAAATCAATTATTTAAATAATCAATTTATTGTTGCAATGCCCGCTTTGGCAGACCCTGTCTTTTCTCATACGGTGACATTCTTATGTCAACATACTAAAGATGGTGCCTTAGGTATTATGATTAATCGACCCGTTAATATGACGCTTGGGGAGATTTTTACGCAAATGAATATTCCCATAAAGTCGTTAATTGCGGCAGAATCGCCAGTTTTTTCAGGTGGGCCTGTTCATCAAGAGCGAGGCTTTGTCTTGCACTCACCAAGTAAGCGTTGGCAAGCCACAATGTCGGTATCTGAGGACATTTATTTAACCACTTCGCGCGATATTTTAGAGGCGATTGCGGTGGGTGAAGGTCCCGAACATTATTTAGTTGCCTTAGGTTATGCTGGTTGGGGAGAGGGGCAATTAGAAAAAGAAATGGTCGCTAATTCATGGTTAACCACACCGCTTGGTACTGAGGTTATTTTTGAAACGCCCATTGATCAGCGTTGGTCTGCGGCGGCAGGACAAATTGGTATTGATATTAACAAATTGACCACACCGGCTGGTCATGCCTAAGGTTTCAGCGGATGCCACGGTATTAGGTTTTGATTTTGGGATGAAAAAAATTGGTGTGGCTGTTGGGCAGACTGTCACGCATACCGCAACGGGTTTGCAAACTATAAAATCACTTCAGCACGTTCCTAATTGGTTAGTTATTAGTCAATTAATTGCAGAATGGCGGCCACAGGGCTTGGTGGTGGGTATCTCAAGGCAGCATGATGGTACTGATAATATCGTCACGCCACGCATGTTAAAGTTTTGTCGTCAGCTGGAAGGACGCTATCAATTGCCAGTATTTCAACAGGATGAAATGCTCTCTACCTACGAGGCTAAACAATTATTATTTGATGATGTTCAACTAACTGCGACTAAATTATGGGCGGTGCAAGATCAATTGGCTGCGCAGCTTATTTTGCAATCGTGGTTAAATCACCACTCACTACAGGAGTTTCATGTTAACCATTGAAGAATTATTAACTAATCTTGACCTTGCGTTGCGTCAAGTGATTGAACAGCGCCAGTTGGTTAATCCAATGATGATAGGTATTCGTACCGGTGGGGTATGGATTGCCGAGCAAATGCATCAACGTTTAGCGATTGAAGAGCCTTTAGGATTGCTAGATATCAGCTTTTATCGCGATGATTTTTCTCAACTGGGTGTGCATCCGCATGTAAAGCCCAGTGCGATACCGGGGCATATTGACGGGCGCGATATTATCTTAATTGATGATGTCTTTTATACAGGGCGCACTGTACGTGCTGCACTTAATGAGATTTTTGATTATGGGCGACCAAATCAGGTAGTGCTTGCCGTATTAATCGAACGAGATGGCAAACAAATTCCTATTTCACCAGATTGTGTGGGCGTGCGCATGGCTTTAAGTGCGTATCAACGCATTAAATTATTAGGGCCAGATCCTTTAGTGATTGAAGTAGAAAACATGCCGTTACACAGTGAAGGCGAGACGGTCAGATGAATAATCTGCAATTAAACGCTGAAGGTAGGCTTAAGCATTTCATTACTATTGAAGGCTTATCGCGTGAGTTATTAACAGAAATTTTAGATACCGCTGAGTCTTTTGTTGGTATCACTGATCAACAAATTAAAAAAGTGCCTTTATTGCGAGGTAAAACCATTGTTAATTTGTTTTTTGAAAACAGTACCCGAACTCGTACCACGTTTGAGTTAGCCGCAAAACGTTTATCCGCAGATGTCTTGAGCATGAGCATTTCTACGTCATCAACCTCTAAAGGCGAAAGCTTGCTGGATACTATTCGTAATCTTGAGGCTATGTTTGTGGATATGTTTGTGGTGCGTCATGGGATTAGTGGTGCGGCACATTTTATTGCCAGTCATACGGCACCGCATATTAGTGTGATTAACGCTGGGGATGGTCAGCATGCACATCCCACCCAAGCAATGCTTGATATGTTTACCATTCGACAGATTAAAAAATCGTTTATCGGCTTACGCGTAGCGATTATTGGTGATATTTTGCATTCCAGAGTGGCGAGGTCTGAAATTCAAGCGCTGAATATTTTGGGGGTTGAGGAGGTTCGAGTGATTGCGCCTAAAACCTTATTGCCAGCACATGTGCATACCTTAGGCGTAAGCGTGTGTCATGATTTAACTGAAGGTTTAAAAGATATTGATGTCATTATTATGCTGCGGTTACAAAAAGAACGCATGACCTCAGCCTTATTGCCTAGCGAAAGTGAGTATTTTAAGTGCTTTGGCTTAACAGAAAAAAAATTAAAAATTGCCAAACCTGATGCTATCGTGATGCACCCAGGCCCTATTAACCGTGGTGTTGAAATTGAGTCGCAAGTGGCTGACGGTAAGCAATCCGTCATTTTAAAGCAAGTAAGCAATGGGATTGCCGTGCGTATGGCGATTATGTCAATGGCAATGCAGCCAATGAGCCAATGATAGGATATTAATGAATAAAATTTTGATAAAAAACGGTCGAATTATTGATCCAGCTAATGCTATAGATCAGCTTGGAATGATTGCTGTGGCGGAGGGTAAAATTTTTGCAGTCATTGATATTCCAGCAGATTTTACTCCAGATTATGTGCTTGATGCGACGGCTCAGGTGGTTTGTCCTGGTTTTATTGATTTAAGTACGCGTTTACGAGAGCCTGGGCAAAGTCGTAAAGCAACCATAAAAAGTGAGGTGAGCGCCGCAGCCAGTGCTGGCGTGACCAGTTTGTGCGTACATCCTGATACCAAGCCGGTAATCGACACAGCAGCTGTGGCAGAATTAATTAAAGAGCTGGCGAATAAAGCAGGTTACCCACAAATTTATCCGATAGCTGCGTTAACTCAAAAATTAGAGGGTGCTGAATTAAGTTCCATGCTGGCACTTAAGCAAGCGGGCTGTATTGCCGTAGGTAACGGCAATCAGGCCATTAAAAATTTATTGATTTTACGACGAGCAATGGAATATGCCGCGAGTCATGATTTATTACTGATGTTTAGACCCAATGATTATTGGTTAGGGAATAGCGGGTGTGCGCATGAGGGTGTGGTGGCAACTCGTTATGGTTTACCAAGTATTCCTGACGCTGCTGAAACCATTGCCTTAGATCAGTGTCTTGAATTAGCTGAATTAACAGGGTGTAGAGTGCATTTTGGGCAATTGAGCTGTAAACGTTCTGTTATTAAGGTGCATCAAGCACTCAAATATGGCTTAAATATTAGTGCGGATGTTGCTATTCATCAGCTGCATTTAACTGAAAACGATATGTTGCCTTTTGACAGTGCTTACCATGTTTTGCCGCCATTACGGACGGAGCTTGATAAGCAATATTTACGTCAGGGACTTGCTGGAGGGTCAATTGCCTGTATTTGTTCTGATCATCAGCCGCATGATATTGATGCAAAATTAGGTGCTTTTCCTGAGACCGAGCCTGGCGTATCGTCATTAGAGACACTCTTACCCTTGATGTTAAAATTAGTCACTGAGCATGCCATTACTTTGGAACAAGGTATTGCTGCGTTAAGCTGTAATCCAGCAAAAACACTAGGGCTTGCCAGTGGCACTTTAACATCAGGTAGGTCAGCAGATATCTGTATTTTTAATCCCCATTTGCCGTGGCAAGTTAATGCTGAAAATTGGTTAAGTAATGGGCTTAATACGCCTTTCTGGGGGCAGACATTTACGGGTAGGGTGACGCATACTTTACAAGCAGGGCAGTGTATTTATACTTTGGCTGACTAAGCCATGACCGCATGCATTCATTACGGCATGCGGTCGTGTATTGAGCACTTGAAGCTTAACGGCGATAGTTATGACCATAAAAAATTTCCGTGACTTCACGGTTTAATTTCTTTTCAATTTCTGTCTTTTTAGCTTCTGTTAAATTACTTTCTTTTTCAAATAAATATTTTTCCAGTTCAGTTTCTTTAAGCATCATCTTGGTATGAAAAATATTTTCGTGATACACGTTGACATCAATCATCTGATAACTTTCTTGCGTATCTTTGGCGATATAATTTTGTATTGAGGTGATGTTGTGATCAATAAAATGTTTTTTACCAGAAATGTCACGGGTAAAGCCACGCACACGATAATCCATAATCACGACATCTGATTCGAAGCTATGAATCAAATAGTTCAGTGCTTTTAAGGGTGAAATGCGTCCACACGTTGAAACGTCAATATCTGCTCTGAAGGTGCTAATGCCGTTGTCAGGGTGGCTTTCTGGGTAGGTGTGCACGGTGATATGGCTTTTATCAAGGTGACCTAAGACAGTTTCTGGCAAGGGGCCAGGAGATTGGCTATTCATATTTGAGGGCGGTGCAACATCGCCTTCAGAGATAAGCATCGTGACGCTGGCACCTTGGGGATCATAATCTTGGTGAGCAATATTAAGCACTTGTGCGCCAATAATGTCAGCAACGTCTTTTAATATTTGCGTTAAACGTTTAGCGTTATACGCTTCATCGATATATTCAATGTACGCTTGTTGTTGTTCTGCTGGAGCGTAACAAATGTCGTAAATATTAAAACTGAGTGATTTGGTTAAATTGTTAAAACCATGTAATTGCAACTTGTTCAATTCATTAAACCTCGATAACTTCGTAATCATGGGAAATAGCTACTGATTTGCCTAACATAATGGAGGCGGAACAATATTTCTCTGCTGATAATTTGATAGCGCGTTCAACGGCCGATGCTTTTAAATCGTGCCCGCTCACAACAAAATGCAGATGAATTTTACTGAAAACGCTAGGGATAGCATCGACACGTTCCGCAGTGATTTTTGCGACACATTTTACAATGTCATTTCTACCTTTTTGCAAAATTTGTACGACATCAAATGAAGCGCAACCCCCAACTCCAAGTAATATCATTTCCATTGGGCGTATACCCTTATTTTGACCACCTAAATCAGGCGGTCCATCCATGATAACAGCATGACCACTGCCAGTTTCGCCAACAAACATAGCGCCGTCGACCCATTTGACTGTTGCTTGCATTTATTCTACCCTAAAGAAAAAAGACGCATAGAATAGCACATTATGACTATTCGTCACTTTTCCCGCGTATTTTTAGTCCTATTTTTATGATGATAATTTAGAGGTATTCTGTGTTGCCCCAAAAGCTGTTTAATAACTCCATGATTAAACATAGTATTTTCTTATTGTTGTGGAGTTTTAGTAGGTTAGCACTAGAATAAGACACGGGTGTGTAGTTGTGGGCGTGTTTTTTGTTGTGATTTGGTAGGTTTTTTTAACGTAATTACTGGAGCGAAAAAATGGTCAATTTTAAAAAGTACGAGTGTGATGTGTGTGGTTTTATCTATGATGAAGCGGTTGGTGATCCTGATTCTGGCATAGCTCCTGGAACCTTATGGGAAAATATTCCTGATGATTGGCGCTGTCCTGAGTGTGGTGTAGGTAAAAATGATTTTAATTTAGTTAAATAAGCTGACAATGACTTTCCTGTTCTGTTGAGTAAGTACGGAAGCAATAAGCTTATTCTGTTTCATATAAAGCCGATGGTTAGTTTTTCTTAGGGTGAATAAATGAAGAGGCGCGGCAGTAATTTTTTGGGCATGGCTGTTCAGCGTTTAGTGAGTTTTATTATCTTAAAGCGCGCTAAGTTTCATGCAGTAAGTGACTTGACTTGTTAAAAAAATATGAGTCCCCATTATGGATAAACGGGAAAGAGTCCCTGCGTTTGCAGTGCTTTGTGAGCGTTATTCAGGTATTGGTGCTAAACGCAATAGTGTTTAACGCCTTACCTCTAAGCATAAAAGGGCTGCTTTCTCTAGTAAGTTGTATTGTTTTTGTGCGCACTTATGTGCGTTTTAGACGAACGCACTATCAAATCAAACATGACGTTGACGCGGGGTGGGCGTTGACAATCAATGCACAGCCTTTTAACGCAGTCGTCATCTTGCCTGAGAGTATCGTTACCCAATATGTATTGGTGTTATGTTATCGCGACCAAGCACCAGTAACGGCCAAGAAAATGTTTTGGTGTCATAACGTCACGCGGTCTTTGCTAGTGCTGCCAGATGCGGTAGGCCAGGCAGAGTATCAACAATTGATTGTGCGTTTGCGCACTCAGCACTTGGAAAGGCACTAGATTCAATGAAAAAAATTGAAATAAAGTGTAAATCGGTTACATAGTAAAGCTACGTTAGTTGTATTGTGAGTGGCAAAAAATTTAATTAAAAAAATAAGGAGAAATCGGATGTCAAAAGCTCAAAACTTACAGGATAATTTTTTAAATACCTTACGTAAGGAGCATACGCCTGTATCAATTTTTTTGGTGAATGGGATCAAATTGCAAGGTAAAGTCGATTCATTTGATCAATATGTCATCATGTTAAAAAATACTGTCAGTCAGATGGTTTACAAGCATGCGATCTCAACCATTGTGCCAAGTAAAGCCGTTAAAATGATTCGTGATGATGAAGAGACCGTTGAAGAATAATCTTAAAATACGCAGTGCTTTATTTAACTTTTGGTACTGGAGTGGGGCGATGAGTGTTTGATCGTCCGCAAACGGGTGAGCGAGCCGTCCTTGTTCATTTAAATTTTTATGCTAATCAAGAAGACCTGGCCGAGCTTAAAGAGCTTGCAAAATCTGCCGGTACAGATCCAGTGGAGGTGGTGACGGGCTCACGGCAGCGACCGGATCCAAAATATTTTGTAGGTAAAGGTAAATTAGACGAGCTTAAGTCCGTCGTCGAAGCGTGTCAGGCCGAAGTCGTTTTGTTTAATCATGCATTAACGCCAAGTCAGGAAAGAAATTTAGAAGGCTTTCTAGGTGTCCGAGTGGTTGACAGAAATGGCTTGATTTTAGACATCTTTGCACAACGAGCGCAGTCCTTTGAAGGCAAATTGCAAGTTGAGTTAGCGCAATTAAAGCATCTATCAACGCGCTTAGTGCGAGGCTGGACACATCTTGAGCGTCAAAAAGGCGGTATTGGTCTCCGTGGTCCTGGAGAAACACAGCTAGAAACAGATAGGCGTTTATTAAGTCTGCGTATTAAGCAAATTCAACAGCGTCTTGATAAAGTAGACAAACAGCGTCACCAAGGACGTAGTAAGCGGAAGAAAGCTGAAATACCCACAGTATCATTGGTGGGCTACACCAATGCAGGAAAATCAACCTTGTTTAATCAATTAACGGGAGCGGAAACTTACGCTGCCGATCAGTTATTTGCGACCTTAGATCCAACGCTACGCAGTATTTCTATGGCCACTAAGCATGAATTGGTGCTGGCAGATACGGTCGGTTTTATCCGACATTTGCCACATGAATTAGTCGCCGCTTTTAAGTCCACGTTGCAAGAAGCCAGTGAAGCAGATTTATTACTGCATGTTGTTGATGCGTGCAGTGAAGATCGTGATGAAATTATGGTGCAGGTCAATCAGGTGCTTACTGATATTAAAGCAGATAGCGTTAAGCAATTAGAAGTCTTTAACAAGATTGATTTGCTCGACACTATGCAGCCGCATATCGACCGAGATGAGCAGGGTAAGCCTAGGCGAGTATGGTTATCAGCGCAAACAGGCGCAGGCTGTGAGTTGCTTTTACAAGCCCTGTCAGAGCTTTTTGCGACCACACAAGTTAAGCGTCATTGCTTTATCGAGGCCAGTCAAGGTGATATTCGTGCACGATTATTTACTTGCGCAAATATAATTGAAGAGCATATTGATGAGCAGGGAACAAGTGAGTTAGTGATTGAAATTGATGTTAAATATTTAGGATTACTGAAGGGTGTTAAGACCGTGGAACTTGTCTAAAAAGAGCAATAAAAGCACCACTGATGTAGTTTTTTAAAAAAGCGAGAGTGTTTATCAATCAGAATTATGTGATTTACGATAGAATACGCATAGTTTTCAACCTTATTTTATGTGGTTACGTTTATAAGTCCCTTGTTTACCCTAACCCATTAAGCTAATTAATAATCCAATACGGAGTTGTGTATGTCCTGGAATGAGCCTGGCGGCGATAAAAAAGACCCTTGGAGTGGTCGGGGAGATCAAAATGGCCCTCCTGATCTTGATGAAGCAATACGTTCTATACAAGAAAAATTAACTAATTTATTCGCAGGTACTGGTGGTGGGGGCTCTTCTTCAGAGCCGCCATCATCAGGTAAGCCAATGAAAAGTTTATCAATTATTGGTGCTGGTGTGGCTTTTGTTTTATGGGGAGCCAGTGGCTTTTATATTGTCGATGAAGGGAATCATGGCGTTGAAACCCGTTTTGGTCAGTACATAGGCATTACTCAGTCAGGTTTACATTGGCATATTCCCGCACCATTTGAGCGTGTTGATCTTGTCAATGTTAAACAACAGCGGTTTATAGAAGTAGGGTATCGAAGCGGAGGCAGTGAGCAATTTAAAGGTTCAGTTCCCAAAGAAGCCTTAATGTTAACTAAAGATGAAAACTATGTTGATGTTCGTTTAGCCGTGCAGTATCAGGTTAAAGACGCGAAACAGTTTTTGTTTAATATAGTTAATCCTGCGGCGACCTTAAAACAAGTCACAGAAAGTGCTCAGCGTGGCGTTATCGGTGGCAGTACCATGGATTTCGTATTAACTGAGGGGCGCAGTGAAATTGTGACGCAGATTAAAAAAGAAATTCAGGATGTGATGGATAGCTATCAATCTGGTATTCAGGTTACCAGTGTGAATTTACAAGATGCCCAGCCACCAGAACAAGTTCAAAATGCCTTTGCTGATGCAATTAAAGCGCGGGAAGATGAGCAGCGCTTAATCAACGAAGCAGAAGCCTATTCCAATGATGTTGTGCCTAAAGCACGCGGCGCGGCAGCAAGAAAATTACAAGAAGCAGAAGGGTATAAAGAACAGATTATTGCCCAAGCAGAAGGGGATACCGTTCGTTTTACCAAGCTTTATGCAGAATATAGAAAAGCTCCTGAAATTACCCGTAAACGGATGTACATAGAATCCATTGAAACTGTGTTGTCTGAAACAAGTAAAGTAATGGTGGACGTAAAAGGTGGCAATAACATGATGTATTTGCCCTTAGATAAATTATTAGAATACAAACCAGCCGTTGCAAATACCAATGTAGGCGCGGTTAACGCTAATGAAGGTTTAAATCATGTCACTATTCCGCAAGTTGCTTCGGGTGAAGAGCATAATATTGAACGAGCTTCAAGCCGTAGCCGTGATTCTAGGGGACGCTAATGACACAGAATAAAATTATACTCGGAGCAGTGAGTGTACTGGTTGTCATCTTAATGATGAGTACCTTTACAGTTTATGAAACAGAAAAAGCCATTAAATTTAGACTAGGTGAAATTGTCAAAAGCGATTATGCACCGGGGCTACACTTTAAACTGCCCTTAATTAACAACATCAAATTATTTGATGCCCGCATACAAACTATGGATTCACGTCCTGAGCGGTTCTTAACTGCAGAAAAGAAAAACGTTATCGTGGATTCATTTGTAAAATGGCGTATAGGCGATGTAACTAAATTTTATACAGTTGTTGCTGGTGATACAGATCAAGCTAATCTACGCTTAGATCAAATCATTAAAGACGCTTTTCGTAGTGAATTTAGCAAACGTAATATTAAACAGTTGGTGTCCACAGATCGCAGTGCAATCAGAGAAATTTTAATTAAAAATTCCAAACAAATTGCAGCAAATTTAGGTATGGATATTTTAGATGTGCAAGTCATGCGTATTGATTTACCAGAAGAGGTGAGTGCTTCGGTGTTCAGTCGTATGGAAGCAGAGCGTGAGCGCGTAGCGCGTGAGTTCCGTTCACAGGGCGCAGAAGCAGCCGAGAGAATTCGTGCAGATGCGGATCGTCAACGTGTGGTGACCTTAGCGAATGCTTATCGTGAAGCAGAAAAGCTACGTGGTGAAGGTGATGCAAGTGCCGCAGAAATTTATGCCAATGCCTATAGCCAAGATAGTGAATTTTATAATTTTTATCGTAGTTTAAGCGCATATAAAAAGACCTTTGGCAGTTCAAGTATGATTATGCTTGATGCTGATTCTGAGTTCTTTCAATATTTTAAAAAGCAAAAATAAATCATCATTTCGCTTTATAATCTAAGTTTTACCAAAGACGCTCCATTTATGGGGCGTTTTGTTTGAGTGGATAATCAAAATGCAACACCTTGTCTCAGCAAAAAAATCATGGCTTTTACCCGAAGGTATTGAAGAAGTATTACCTGCGGATGCCAAACATTTAGAACATTTGCGTCAAACATTATTAGCAGTGTTTGACTGCTGGGGGTATGACTTAGTCATTCCTCCGTTTATAGATTATGTTCATTCATTATTGATTGGTGCTGGGCATGATCTGGATTTGCAAACCTTTAAATTAACCGATCAAATCAGCGGTGAATTACTGGGTATACGTGCAGATATGACTCCTCAAGTGGCAAGAATTGATGCGCATAATCTTAAATATGATTGGCCTACGCGCTTATGTTACGTTGGCACAGTGCTGCATACCCGAGGTAATCCCTTAGAAAAAAATCGTAGCCCCATGCAAATTGGTGCAGAATTATACGGTCATCATGGGCTGGCCAGTGATCTTGAAATCATCAGTTTAATGTTAGAAATGTTAGCAATCAGCGGTGTACAAAATGTCCATCTTGATTTAGGTCATGTTGGCATTTATCGGGCATTGACTCAGCAAATCAGCTTAACGTGTAACCAAGAAGCAGAATTATTTGAAATATTGCAGCGTAAAGCCAGCCCCGAATTAACTGCCTTTGTTGAGCAATTACCCATTAATGTAGCGGAAAAAACTTTATTATTAGCGTTGCCAGAGTTAAATGGAAGTGACGATGTCCTTGCAACAGCAGCACATATTTTTAGTGACAGTCTGCCAGCAGTAAAGCAAGCACTTGCAGATTTACAGGTGTTAACTAAGCAATTAACTGCACGTTTTCCTAATTTAATAATTAGCTTCGATTTGGCTGAATTGCGTGGCTATCATTATCATACGGGTATTATTTTCGCCGCGTTTATACCATCCATGGGGCGTGAAATAGCACGAGGTGGTCGATATGATAATATAGGCGCGGTGTTTGGACGAGAACGACCTGCAACAGGTTTTAGTGCTGATTTAAAACAATTATCGGTGTTAAGTAAGCAAACTGTTCAGACTGAGACTAGCGAAGCTATTTTTGCGCCATGGCTTGATGAGCAAAGTTTGCACGAATATATTAGAGATTTGCGCGCGCAAGGTCGCCGTGTTGTTCAGCAATTGCCTGAGCAAATAGGGGGAGCAAAAGAATTAGCGTGCACAGCAACGCTGGAAAAAGAAAACCAAAATTGGGTTATTAAACCTTTAATGTAGATGTGTATTTTTATGGAAACCAAAATGGGAAAACGGGTGATTGTAATCGGCACTCAATGGGGTGACGAAGGTAAAGGTAAGCTTGTAGATTTATTAACTGAACAAGCACACGCAGTGGTGCGTTTTCAAGGTGGTCATAATGCTGGACATACCTTGGTGATTAAAGGTGAAAAAACTGTATTGCATTTAATTCCATCAGGCATTCTTAGAGAAAATGTGCACTGCTTGATTGGTAATGGCGTAGTGCTCTCTCCTAAAGCCTTGCTGGATGAAATAGATATTCTGGAAAAAGCCGGCATTCATGTTAAAAATCGGTTGTTAATCAGTGAAGCATGCACCTTAATTTTACCTGTTCATGTAGCCATTGATCAGGCAAGAGAAACAGCGCGTGGCAAAAAAGCGATAGGCACAACTGGACGTGGCATAGGTCCCGCCTATGAAGACAAGGTAGGACGACGTGGTTTGCGCGCTGGAGATTTGTTTAATGCTGAATTATTTGCAGAGAAACTAAAAGAATTAATTGATTATCATAATTTTATGTTAACCGAATATTACCATGCGGAAGCTGTTGATTTTCAAACAATATATGATGAAACGATGGCTTATGCAGAGCTTATTAAGCCCATGCTATGTGATGTGAGTGAGCTTTTGTATCGTTACCACGACGAAGGACAAAATATATTATTTGAAGGTGCTCAAGGGGCTTTATTAGATATTGATCACGGAACATTTCCTTATGTCACCTCATCAAATACTACTGCAGGTGGAGCGGCGACAGGTTCTGGCTTAGGTCTGCTTGATTTTGATTATGTCTTAGGGATTACAAAAGCGTATTCCACGCGAGTAGGTAACGGTCCTTTCCCAAGTGAATTACATGATGCTGCAGGCGAACATTTAAGTGCTAAAGGTTTTGAATTTGGCGCGACGACTGGTAGAAAAAGACGCACGGGCTGGTTTGATGCTGTAGCAATGCGTAAATCAGCAAAATTAAATAGTGTAAGCGGACTCTGTTTAACCAAGCTTGATGTCTTAGATGGCTTAGAAACCTTAGGTATTTGTACCGCATACCGTTTACACGGGCAGTTAACTGAGATCGCTCCCTTAGGTGCGGATCAATATGAGCACTGCGAAGCGATTATTGAATATTTGCCAGGTTGGAGCGAAATAACTGCAGGAGTGACTGATTTCTCAGCATTACCAGACAACGCAAAAGCCTATATTGCACGTATTGAAGAGCTTGTTGGGGTAAAAGTAACTATTTTATCAACAGGTCCAGATCGAGATGAAACCATAATTATGGAGCATCCATTTGCTGCTTAATGGGTGATAATCTGGGGGGCAGCGGCGTAAAGTCGCTGCTCACGCTGAGGTCAGGTGACTGTTTAAATAAAGTTAGCTGCGTTTATTTAAGAATAAATCCAGCACTTCTTTGGTTCTGACATTGTTCTTACGCATTCTAGCAATCAAGCTCATGTACATTTCACGTAAGATAAAATAACCCCGATCAGGAAACTTTTCCATAAAATTAAGCATCGCTGTCCCGTCCACTTTAGCGATTTCACATTGTGTGCAAGCAATGACTTCCGCGCTGCGTGGTTCGCCATCAAACATAGATAATTCACCAAAAAAATCATTTTTTACCAAGCGTGCCAAGTTATGTAATAAACGTCCTTGTTCATCATTAATAAGCAGGCTGACTTGCACTACGCCATTTAAAATAAAGAAAACATCTTGAGTCTCTTCCTTTTCTTCAAGAATCACATCAGTGGCTTGATATTGAATAATTTTAAAGGGCACATTGTCTATAAAATCAGGATCGAGAAGTAATTCTGTTAAGTTGATCATGGGTGATTTTTTACCTTAGGAGCTTGCGTTAATTTATATTTATTGCTTAGAAAAAAATGAGTTTTAAGCGATTATAGTGGCATTTACTGGGTGTTGTTTTGGGCTGATCTGGTTTGGTGATTAATATACCTAAATTTCAGTCTGGGTGCATCGTATATAAATAATCAACGAGTCATTAAGGGTTTGGCGAAAAAGCATCCAGCCCCTACGACATAGCTAACTTAGATTTCACTTAGTGATTAACCCTTATTATGAATAGTACAACTACACGCCAGAGTACCTTAGGTGAGAATGGTTTGTGTTATGTTCCCTTTATCGTTGCCATGTTTGTTATGGGTACGCTTGATAAATTAACTTGTCCGTCATGAAAACCCCTTTTATTGTATTCAGCACCGCAGCTTGCCATCTTTGCGAACAGGCTCATGAGATAATAGAGTTGGTCTGCGCGGTAGACAAGTGCGTGGTTTTTACTACTATTGATATAGCAGAACACGAACA
>CAJAQT010000191.1 GCA_903944165.1 uncultured Methylococcaceae bacterium
AGCAAGATCTTTTGTATCAAGGATATCGTCTTCAATAAAGACTAAAGTTTCCTTATACTCAGGTAATAAATTTAAAGCCTGTTGAGTCTCGTCAACAACCTCTGCACTGGCGTTTACTTCATTTTCTACTTCATTTTCTACTTCATTTTCTACTTCATTTTCTACTTCATTCTCTACTTCATTAAACTCATACACATCTTTTGAAAAAATAACCATTGTTGCTCTCCTGTTAAGTAATTACGATTGTGATAACGGTGATAACTGAAGCAGTTTTCATCATTATGAATATTAACTAAGCACTATATATGCCACTAATTTTAATAAAAAGTGTTTAAATAAAAACAATAGCTTACTCTTTACATGCTACGTTCATCATGCAAAATTTAGTAATTTAGCTTATTTTTGCAGCATTCAATTTATACAATTATCGAGGCTAAACTAAGAGTATGTACACCAAGAAGCTGCAATGATAGGTCAGGTAAGAAATCAGCGTCCACATTGCCATACAAAATCTGTGTTGTTTGATCAAAAACTAAACTGGCAGGTACGAACAATTCACCCGAAAAACCACGTACAAGCATAAGGCTACTAAAAGCATTATTGCCTTGCCTTAAGGTATTGGCATCGAGAACAGATAAATCAAGTTTATCGCCCTGACGAGCAGTAAAGTCGTTGATGGTATCGCGCGTTAACATGGTTACGCCTGAATCAGTCAATGCAACAAACTTATAAACATCAGCACCCATTCCTCCCAACAAGGTGTCCTGCCCTGCCCCACCTGTTAAGGTATCGTTACCTACTAAACCTGCTAAATAATTAGCATAACTATTGCCTATCAGCACGTTATCTAAAAAATTTCCTATGCCATAGATATTTTTAGTACCCAGCAATTTAAGTTCTTCAACATACGCTGGCAAACTATAATTTACGGCGCTGTATACTTTATCAATTTCATTAGTTAAGGCAGAAGTTTCAATGCTGATATCACCTAAATTATCCACAAAATAATCATCATTCCCTAAACCTCCCCATAGCGTATCTGCACCTTTATGACCATTGAGTCGATCAGCACCAGCACCACCAAATAACAGATTATTAGCTGTATTTCCCGTGATACTATCATTGCCCGTCCCACCATAAGCATTTTCTATAAGCGTAGCAAACGCAATCCCAAGATTATCCGTCAAACCACACACCGAAGAATAGTGACCAGGCTCAAGATCAATGATTTGCGCACTGTACCACTCAGAACAATCAAGTGTATCAATACCACCAGCATCCCAAAGCGTCATAATGGGCTGACTATTAACAGAAAAATCATAGCAATATTTATCCTTATCATTGCTAGCAAAAAGCGTGTTGTAGCCATAGACCGTATCATCAGTTCGGGTTTGCGTATCCGCACCATACAAGGCTTGAATGGCGGCAATGTCATAAACCATAGGCGTTTGCGGGTACAGATAAGCTAAGGAAGTGCCATCCTGTGTCCAGTGTTGCTGATTGGTATTGTAGCCACCAAAATACGACATAATCGTATATTGACGATTATCCTGAACAAAAACAGCATCAGTAGCATAGCTAATATTTGCCGTGACATTACTATCGTAATTGCTAGGATGAGAAAGCCCCAAGGCATGACCAATCTCATGCAACATGGTTAAAAATCCATAGTTACCCAGTGCCATGCCTGAATCATCATTACTTTCCCAACTTGTTGACATCCACACTTGCTGAGCAGCCAAGCTTACTTTTGGTTGCGTGTCGTAAGTTAAAGTAGAGGTATAAGTATTGCCAGCTGTCGTGTTGGTAGAATAATTTAAAATAATATCTGCACTTGCCCCTGTCTCAACAAATTGAGTAGGAATTAAGGAATCCCAAACAGCAAATGCCAACTGTGCGGCAGCCACTTGAGTTGACGTCATAAGGCTAAGACCATAACTCTCAAACGTTTGCGCACTCCCTAAGCTCGTGAAATTAACTGGGGTGCTGGTATTAATGCCGTAACTAAGCGTTGTTGCAGGTAGCGTAGAGCCATAATCAGCTAACCACACTCTTTGTAACGTATCACCGTCTCCCCATGAACGGGTGATTTGATTAATAATGTCATCACTTGTGTAGGTTGGTTTTGCACTGGCATCAGCAAAAATAGTTAACCTACTTTGTAAAGCTGCTGACACACGAGTG
>CAJAQT010000192.1 GCA_903944165.1 uncultured Methylococcaceae bacterium
CTCACCATGGCAATGGGCGTCGCTAATAAGTCCGCAGCCATCTGTGTGATACGATCAAACGCACCATCGGGTGGTGTATCAAGGATTTGATAAGCTAATAAAGTTTGGAGTCGGGTTTGTTCTTGTTCAAACGAGCTTACGTTTGCTATTGTGCGGTTTCTAGTGCTCTTAAAAAATAATTAACTTATACGTAATTGATTTGGTTGCCTATTAAGTGTAATTGCTGGGTAACAAATAACTGCGTGCAGGAGGTGTTATCTATTTAGGCGGGACACGTCAGGCGTGCAGGTTTTGCCATGATTAATGCTGATAAATGATGCAATGCTTGCGCACGATGACTGAGCGTATTTTTAATGTCTGGTGCTAATTCTGCCGCTGTGCAGTGCTGCGCTGGCACCCAAAAGATCGGATCATAGCCAAAGCCCTGTACGCCACGCGTTTGCGTGGTAATGCTTCCTTCCCACACGCCTTGCGCAATGAGGGGGCAGGGGTCTTCTGCATGCTCCACGTACACCATTACGCAGATAAAACGCGCCATGCGCTGAGACTCTGGCACCGCTTGCATTAGTGTTAATAAATGCTGAATATTGTCGGCATCCGTTGCTGCTTCGCCGCTAAAACGCGCTGACCTTACGCCAGGCGCACCTTTTAACGCATCCACCATGAGACCAGAATCATCAGCAATGGCGGGTAACTGCGCATGCAAGGCCGCATGTCGGGCTTTTAATAACGCATTTTCCACAAATGTACAGGCAGGCTCAGGACAGGCTTCAATACCCAAGACAGACTGTGTTAACACCTGAACACCCGTCAGCAACGCCTTAATTTCGTTGATTTTTCCTTGATTATTACTGGCTAACACCAGCTGCACTGAGCCTATCATTATTCTGCCATTCCTAACGCAAGCCGTTGTTTTGCTAATAATAGTTGAATGCCTTGGCCGGCAAGTGCCAGCATTGCATCAAGTTCTTCTTTTCTAAAAGCATGACCTTCAGCCGTGCCTTGCACTTCAATAAACGCGCCTGCCTCGTTCATCACCACATTCATATCAGTTTCGGCTTGGCTATCTTCTGCATAATCCAAATCCAGTACCGGCACACCATTATAAATACCCACAGACACTGAGCCGACTTGACCATGCAGCGGACTTGCTTTAATCAATTTACGGTGCTGCATGGTTTTAACCGCTAAGGCTAAGGCAACAAAACCACCCGTAACGGATGCTGTCCGTGTGCCGCCATCGGCTTGTAAGACATCGCAATCAATCGTGATGGTATGTTCGCCCAAGGCTTTTAAATCCACCGCAGCACGCAATGATCGACCAATTAAACGTTGGATTTCCATGGTTCTGCCACCTTGTTTACCAAAACTGGCTTCTCTGCCCATACGACTGTGCGTAGAGCGTGGCAACATACCATATTCAGCGGTTATCCAGCCTTCACCTTTGCCCTTTAAAAAACGCGGGACATGCCTATCAACACTGGCATTACATAGCACGCGTGTATCACCAAATTCAACCAGCACCGAGCCCTCGGCATGTTTGGTGTACCCACAGGTAAAAGTAATATCTCTTAATTCGTCTGGCTTACGTCCGCTAGGTCTCATGATTTAATTCCAAAAATAAATCGACAAAGTATACCCGAATTACCCATAATTTCAGCGTATGATTCTGTAGTACAGCACTTCTTATTATGACAATGACAGCTAAGTTAAGTTAAGGTAGGGTGGATAAGCGATAGCGCATCCACCACACACTGCAAGCGGTGGATGCGCTATCGCTTATCCACCCTACAAAGCTATGCACAC
>CAJAQT010000193.1 GCA_903944165.1 uncultured Methylococcaceae bacterium
CACTTTCCGTTTGACCGTCCACCACCGCCCTCACCTTCCTCAGTGATTATTCATCAGCTTTCCACACCCAGCACAACGTGGCTATTCGGCTTATCTGCTTCCTCATTTACGCGGATTGCTATCGGGGTAAATTTATCGATTATTGACGCTGAAATGCTGACAATGCGCAAAGCATTTTTATTAGCCGTGCCGTTTGCATTACTGTTGATTGGAATTGGATCGGCTATATTATCCACTCGCGCTTTAGCTCCGTTACAGAAATTGACCGCAACTATGCAAAAAATCAGTGCTAAAGGCTTAAATCAGCGTATTGCTTTAGATTCAGAAGATATTGAATTTACTAAGTTAATTTCTGTCTTTAACGCCATGCTAGAACGCTTGGAACGTAGTTTTTTGCAAGCTTCGCGTTTTTCCGCCGATGCGGCGCATGAATTGAAAACGCCATTAGCCATTTTGCAAGGGCAAATTGAACAAACAATGGCGCAAGTTGAAACAGGCTCATTGGTACAAATTCGTTTATCAAGTATTTTAGATGAAATTCAACGTCTTAATAGCATTTCACGGAAACTACTGTTACTTTCTTTAGCGGATGCAGGGCAATTAAAATTGCATAAAGTCAGCTTTGATTTATCGCAAGCATTAGAAGATTTGTTAGACGATGCGCACATGCTCGCACCTGACTTAACTATTTCTGGCGATATTACGCCACATTTAACCATTCAAGCTGATGCAACGTTGATTTTACAAGTGCTGCATAATTTGCTTAGCAATGCTATTAAATACAATTTATCACCCGCCAATAGCCAAGGTTGGATTTATATCTCTGCCGGTTGGCATCAACAACGAATTGAAATTGCAATGAGCAATAGCACCTGCGAAATAGCAACATTAGAGCAGTCGCGCATTTTTGAGCGCTTCTATCGTGCCGATGACGCACATAATCGACACATTGACGGGGTCGGCTTAGGCTTAAGCCTATCACGCGAAATTTCTTTAGCGCATGGAGGTGAATTATTAGTCAATGCAAAAGAAATGGAAATAACGTTTTTGTTAATTCTCTAAAACAATACGTTCCTCAGTATTGATCATGGCATTTTATGGCTATACTTCGAGCGGCAAAAGAGTGCGGTGTGTAGAAAAACTAATATAAGTGGGCGCTGGCTTGAGCCGCTCCCACAATAAAGCAATTCATCGCCGTTCGGACTATAACGCAAGGCTCTCGCTTGCTAACTCACTATTTACGATAAACATCTTTCCAGTAAATGATTCGATATTTTCAAGACCAATAAATTGAAGTTTAAAATTCTTTGCTTCACATTTACTGCTGATTAAATCGACTGAAATTTAGCGCTATGTGAAATAACGTAAGTAAGCGACACGTCGCCTCAACACCAGCCCAACTTATTTCGTGCGCGTTCGTACTGGGTATTAGCAAGGCGGTTACTGATGATTTTTATTAACAGCTTGGGCATAATAGCGACTTATTTAGTTAATTGGATGCCGTAATGAATCAAGCAATGACCTGTTGGGCAATCGTGCCTGCGGCAGGAGTTGGCAAACGGATGCATGCCGACCGCCCCAAACAATATTTACCTTTACACGGACAAACAGTGCTTGAGCACACGCTCACGCGCCTGCTTAACGCGAATGTTTTTACCGCACTTGCCCTTGCCATCTCACCAGAAGATCCTTATTGGCCAACGCTACCCTTAGCCTCACACCCACAACTTATTACCGCAGCAGGAGGTAAAGAGCGTGCTGATTCGGTGTTATCTGCATTAAGCAGTATTCGGCACCGCGCACAGGCTCATGACTGGGTGTTAGTACACGATGCTGCGCGTCCCTGCATCACCACTGAAGATATTCATCTGCTTATCAACAGTTTAAAAAATGATAGCGTAGGGGGGATTTTAGCCTTAGCCTCGCACGACACCTTAAAAAATGCTCAGGCTGGACAGATTGTAGGCACGCTTAATCGTAATCATATTTGGCGTGCCTTAACGCCACAAATGTTTCGCTACGGCTTATTAACAGAAGCCTTAACCTCA
>CAJAQT010000194.1 GCA_903944165.1 uncultured Methylococcaceae bacterium
CATCAGGAAATAAATGCGCTCGGGGGCGTTTTCTTGATACGCTGAGGCGATATGGTCACACAGTCGCTCGGTGACATCCTCCAGTTTGTCAGCGTCATGCCAGATGTGTTCAAACAGGTTTAAATAAGTCGCGGTGAATACCGGCTCGTCCATTTTATTGACCAGATTAGAGACGGCATCGCCTTGCTGATAGCCCAAGTCCACTGCGGTAAAACCATGCAAGGGCATATAAACGGCATCGTTATCGCCACCTTGCACACAGGCGAATTGCTGCATGGTGGCTTTACCCCGATTGGATTTAAAATGGGCTTTACGGCGCATCCAATCAGCACATTCTTTGGCAATGGCGCGTTGGGTCAGTTTGTTTTTAAGCTGGATTTCAAAGTCGGTGCCATAAAAACTACGCTCCCGTTCGGCTTTAGGGATATGAAATTCGCGCCGCTCCTTGTTGAATTTATCGGTGACTTCATTGGGAACAAAGGTGGGTGAGGTAAAAATAAAGTCCAGTGAATCAATATGCTCCAGTTCTTTTTTAAGTGCCTCAAACGCATAAATAGAAAAACACGAGGCGGCAATTTTAAGCTTTGCCGTGGGTTGGAGGGTTTGCTTGAGACTGTCGCCAAGCAAGTGGTTGATGTTATCAATGAGTTCCATGCGTTTTCTTTAGCAGAGCGTTACGTTAATGAGCATTAACTAATTTTACTGCAAAAATATGAATTTTAAGGTATAGAAACGGTGCAATAACCGTAAAAAAGACCGTTTAACGAACGGCACGTTCCTTTGACTGACGTATCGGCTTGGGCATCTACTTCGAACGGAAAAAGATTGCGGCTTGTAGAAAAACCAAGCCTAAAACAATTCATGACCATTCGGAGTATAGTCGCGTAGGGTGCATAAGCGATAGCGTCATGCACTACGTGACTTTTTTTTACGAATGCGTGTCGAGGTTTCCGACATCATTGCATACACTTCAACCGTACCTTCTGACGTGGCCTCAAAATTTGCCGTGTAATCCTTACGAATTCCATATTGCTCGCCCACTTCAAAAGCATCTTGATTGGCAGCTAAATAAATGAAACTCCAGCCATTTTCTTTTTGTAATTTGGTTATCAGCATTTTAATTTGAGCAGAACTGAACTCTTTACTGGCATTCTCTAAGCCATCGGTAAGAATACAAAAGATCACCAACTCCGCCCACATTTCTTTTTCGATACGAGCACGTTGCTCAAAAATAGTTCTGCCCAACGCATCCAATAAGGCCGTAGAACCCCGTGGTATAAAAGTTTGGGAATTAAGTTGTGGAGCCTCTTGAATATTTAACCCCTGATAAACCACCTCATAATCATGATCAAACAGCACCAGCGACAGCTTTGCATCCCCTTCTTGTGCCTGCTGATTGTTAACAAAACTATTAAAACCACCAATGGCATCGCTTGCAATGTCATTCATAGAACCGCTACGATCCAGTAAAGCAATTATTTCTGTCTTCATGATATTCCCCAATGATGGCTTGTAAATAGAAAGGCGTTAAGTGAATCTCTGTTATTTTCTAAGCTGCCTGTGTGGTAGTGAACAGCTCCGTAGAGACGCGATTTATCGCGTCTAATTTCTAAGCGGCCTGTGTGGTAGTGAACGAGCGTTGATTACCATCGCCAACTTAACTTAATTTCTAAGCTGCCTGTGCGGCAGTGAACAGCTCCGTAGAGACGCGATTTATCGCGTCTAATTTCTAAGCTGCCTGTGTGGTAGTGAACGAGCGTTGATTACCATCGCCAACTTAACTTAATTTCTAAGCTGCCTGTGCGGCAGTGAAC
>CAJAQT010000195.1 GCA_903944165.1 uncultured Methylococcaceae bacterium
ACGCGTGATGAATGGGCTGAAAGGCATGTTTTGTTTATGGATAGCTCAGCCTATGTGGAAATACTGATGCAAAATCTTATCGTGAGTAATTAAAAAAGTAATAAATAAGTGCATAGGTCGCACTAGGCGATACAATTTCATGGATGCAGGGGGTAGAAATATAGGGTGCACTAACTACCCTTTTTCAAAGGGGTAAGTTGAATAGCTATAGAGACTGTAAAAGTATTATGATTTTAACTTCCCTCATTCGACCAGCTCTGACATGTTTTTGAAAAGGGGGAGTTATTTAAATCATACATTACTGATACACAAAATTATTTTTAATGCATCAAATTTCCCCTAAGCCTTTATGCCCTTTGAGTGCTCTTTGCTAAAGACCTGTCATGAGTTTATCGAATGAGGGGGAATAAAAACAATACTTTCACAATCTCTATACTTAGTAACAGGCCATAAATCTCTGCTTCATCTTGGTTAAAAACCAACTTCTCATTTCAATATCAAAAACTTCACGGTATTATTCCAATTAGTTAATTTAAAGTGGATACAGCCAATATGTCTAGCTCGTTCAATTTTTCTTGGAAAAATTACCTTTCTTTATGTAAGCCCAATGTGGTTTTAGAAATGCTGTTTACAGCATTGGTGGGAATGTTTCTCGCTGTACCGGGCTTACCGCCCTTTAGTACAGTTTTTTATAGCACCTTAGGAATTGCTTTAGCTGCTTCGTCTGCGGCGGCTATTAATCATTTTATCGATAGAAAAGCAGACTCAGTGATGGCGCGTACTCAGCATCGACCATTACCTAAAGGCAATTTAACTGCCACCAATGTCATGATCTTTGCCATTGTGTTGGGAGTGAGCTCAATGTTAATTTTAGCGCTTATGGTGAACATGTTAACCGCAGTGTTAACCTTTTTATCCTTATTTGGTTATGCGGTTGTTTATACCTTGTATTTAAAACGCGCTACACCACAAAACATTGTTATTGGCGGTGCCTTTGGCGCAACCCCACCCTTATTGGGCTGGTGTGCTATCACTAATACCATCGATCCTTATGCTTTATTGCTAGTATTGATTATTTTTGTTTGGACGCCCCCCCATTTTTGGGCTCTCGCTATCGCACGCAAAGAGGAATATGCAAAAGTTAATATTCCTATGCTACCCGTGACTCATGGCGTGGAATATACTCGTTTACAAATTTTGCTGTATACCATTCTACTGTTTGTGGTGTCGTTATTACCGTACTTAACAGGCATGAGTGGCTTAATTTATGTCGCCACTGCCTTAGCTTTAGGGCTGATTTTTATTTATTTAGCCATGCTGATGATGCATACCAAAACCAATAAAACGGCAATGACAACCTTTGGTTATTCCATTGTTTACATCACTGTCTTATTTGCTGTGCTTCTTATCGATCATTATTTCTTTTATAGTTTATGACAGTCCGACACCACGCTCACTCCCCTACCCTTGAACATCCCTTTGCCGAATTTGTGCGTATTTTAGGCAAAGGTAAAAAAGGCTCTAGGCCTTTAACACAAGACGAAGCGCGTACTGCTATGCACATGATTGTGCAAGATGACGTCTTGCCAGTGCAATTAGGCGCATTTTTAATGTTAATGCGCGTTAAAGAAGAAACTCCTGAAGAATTGGCGGGGTTTGTTCAGGGCGTAAAATTAGCACTTAATTTGCCTTCGTATGTGTCAGTAGACTTAGATTGGTCATCGTATGCAGGCAAACGTCGCCATTTACCGTGGTTTTTATTAGCTGCTTTATTATTGGCTGAAAACAAAATTACTGTCTTTATGCATGGTAGCAGTGGTCATTCACCTAATCGCTTATACACAGAAACCGCGCTGGAAGCCTTGGGTTTACGCCCAGCAATGTGTTTAACCGAAGCGCAACAGCAACTTAACGATAGCCATTTTAGTTATTTGCCCTTGCAGCAGTTTTGCCCTGTCTTACATGACATTATTCAGTTACGCGCAGTTTTAGGTCTGCGTTCGCCTGTGCATAGTTTGGTTCGTTTATTAAATCCCTTCAATGCTCCCTGCAGTATTCAGGGCATTTTTCATCCTGGCTATCGTCCTATTCATCAACAGGCTGCGTGCTTATTACAGCAACCGCATACTGCCGTATTAAAAGGTGAAGGCGGCGAAACAGAGCGTAACCCTGATGTAGAGTGCTTAGTACAAAGTGTCCATGAGGGCGTTTTAAGTGATGAGCTATGGCCAGCCTTGTTTAGGCTTCGTCATAGCAAAGACGAACAACTTGACCCCTCGCGTTTAGCGCAAGTGTGGTCTGGTGAATGTACCGATGACTTTGCTGTAGCGTCGGTTATTGGAACGGTTGCCATTGCCTTGAAATTACTTAAACGCGTCTCTACACAACAGCAGGCTCATGCCTTAGCACAGCAGTATTGGGCACAACGCAACACACAAAAATTTTTGGAATAAATATCATGTCCACCTCTATTAATACCTTATGCAAAGAGTTGACTGTAGGTGTCTATGTTATTGGTGTAGCGCATCAAGAACGCTTACATGCTTTTACTGCCGCCTGGGTAATGCAAGTTTCTTTTAATCCGCCTTTATTAGCCCTTAGCATTAATCCACACCATTATTCCTATGCACTGTTAGCGGCTGGACGAAAGTGCTCAGTGAATGTCTTAGGTCAGCAACACCTTGCTCTTGCCGAGCATTTTGGTCGTTCTCACACTGGCAATAAAATGGCTGGCTTTCGCTGGCAGACCGCCGTCACTGGTGCGCCCATTTTATCTGATTGCTTGACTTATTTTGATTGCACAGTAAGCCATTTCACTGAGGCAGGTGATCATCAGCTAGCAATATGTGAAATAATTGCCGCACAGCGACTCTCATCTGAGCGTCCGCTGCTTTATCATGAAACCGACACGATGGATAAGGCACACACGCTTTATCCGTCATAGTCCACTTAATTACCCCGACTTAACGCCGAGACTGTTACCCATGACCTTAGCCATTCAAGATTACGCCTTACTCGATGATGCTCAATGTGACGCCAGAATTACTGCTGCCAAAGCTTCCTTAGGCAAGCGTTGTGTGATTTTAGGGCACCATTATCAACGCGATGAAGTTTTTAAACACGCTGATTTTACTGGTGATTCGCTTAAACTTTCGCGTAATGCTGCCAACGCAGATGCCGAATTTATCGTCTTTTGTGGCGTGCATTTTATGGCCGAAGTGGCGGATGTTTTATCGCGCCCCGAACAACGCGTTATACTCCCAGATTTAGCCGCTGGTTGCTCGATGGCGGATATGGCAAATTTACATAAAGTGCAGCAATGTTGGACGGAATTAAGTCAAATTATTGATGCAGACACCGACGTTACACCAGTCACCTATATTAACTCCGCAGCTGATTTAAAAGCCTTTTGCGGCGCACACCAAGGCATTGTGTGTACATCTTCTAATGCACAAAAGATTTTAGCGTGGAGTTTTGCGCAACGTGAAAAAGTGCTGTTCTTTCCTGACCAACATTTAGGCAGAAATACGGGCTTTCGCATGGGTATTCCTCTTGAGCAAATGGTTGTATGGGATTTTACTCAACCTTTTGGGGGCTTAACGGCTAAACAAATCCATAACGCTAAAATTATTTTGTGGCAAGGACATTGTTCGGTTCATCAAGCCTTTAAAGCCGAACATATTGATGCATTTTTGACACGCTTCCCTGAAACACAGGTTATTGCGCACCCTGAGGCAAGTTTCGAGGTGTGTGAAAAAGCACAATTTATTGGCTCAACTGAATATATTCTTAGCACTATTCGTGCAGCAGAAGCCAACACGCGCTGGCTGGTAGCCACTGAACTAAACTTAGTAAACCGCTTACATGAAGAATGTAAACACGAAGGTAAAAACGTGCATTTTATGTCGCCGTATTTATCAATGTGTTCAACCATGTTTAGAACAGATCCACAACATTTAGCGTGGGTCTTAGAAAATCTTGTTGAGGGTCAGGTGATTAATCAAATCATTGTACCAAGTAACGAAGCCCTGCTTGCTAAACTCGCATTAAATAGAATGTTGGACGTAAGCTAATCAGTATTTCATTTATTTACGTTATCCTGCGACACATAAACAACCACTTCTTATAAAAAACTGTGCTGAGCTCAAGCCATAAAAATAGACTCTATCATGACCATGACCAACGCTGAATTATCCATCTTACATACTCATTTACATGCCGCCTCACGGTTTTTAGAATTTGGGGCGGGGGCAAGTACACTTTATGCCGCAAGCGTGCCCTGCATTCAACAGATTGATTCAGTGGAATCTTCTAAAAATTTTATTAATGATAACTTAAAACCTCATCCTGTTATTTGTGATGCCTTAGCCTTAGGTAAATTACAGTTTCATGTTATTGATATTGGCACGACTTCTTTTTGGGGTTACCCCACTGATTTTATTTTTAAAAAACATCGATGGCCCAATTATTCTTTTAGTGTTTTTACCAAAAAAAGCGAACACGACTTAGTCTTAATTGATGGACGTTTTAGAGTGGCGTGTACCCTTAACTGCATTCTTAACACCCCTGATGATTGCACAATTATCATCCACGATTTTTGGAATCGTCCTGATTACCATAGTGTATTAGCCTTTTTAGAGGTTCAGGACAAAGCCGATACGCTGGGGGTTTTTGTTAAGAAAAAGGCTATTGATCGCACTAAAATATTAGCATTGATAAAAAAATATCAGTATGAACCTAGGTAAATATTTGTTTAGGCTTTGCGATATGGTTTACCGTTATGGCATAAACCACTCAGCATTTTACGGTGATGAATTCAGTAGTTTTGAAAAGACAGGCGCACAATTTAAAAAAGGGTATCTCCCAACGATGCCGATGCGTGCTTTCGTCCTTGAACCAGCGGTTCAAGTGGGGACACGGCTTGTCAATTAGGCTTCTCGCAAAGAACGAGCATGCACACCAAAACAAACATCAGTCCCCGAGGGTAATACAGGTTCAGGAAACACCCAGCACACTGTCGCACACCACAGGAGATACAGTGCAATAGTTTAGCCTGTCACGCACTGGTTTTTAAACCGTTTTATTTTTTTGTTACGCCTCTGCACACGTATAATTGATAATTTAGTGCGAATAATTGCATATTTTTTACGATATTTCATTATGATAGCGCGTGTCATGCACTACACTTTTAATATGGTTTAGAAGCGTAAATAGTTTAAAAAAGCATTTTTTTAACTGTTTTAGCCGCGTGCATCACTATACATCGTGTATATTTATTGTTATTTTAATCAACCTCATTATGGGCATATTGATAGGACGATTAGCCGACTTTGCCCAGCAAATGGCTTGCTGTACTGCACATAAAATAGCGACACTAAGCAGCTAAATACGCTATCGCTATTGCAACAATTTTTACGTCGGGTTTTAACTGCGTAAAGTCAGTTATAACTTCTGAGCCTAATCATGTGGTCTGTCTTTTGTCGAAGGACGAAGCAGACATGACTAAAACTTAAAGATACTCATATTGCTGTTTGAACCCATTTTAAAATCAAGGAAAACCCTCATGAAATCTAAGCGTTTACTTTATTCATCGCTACTTTTAAGCGTGGCTGTTAGCAGCTTATTAAATGGCTGTTCATCAACAAGCACTGATCCTTATAGTGGTTGGAATCATGGTGCACAAACGTTTAATGATGGTTTAGATAAGGTGCTTATCAAACCTTTAGCGCAAGGCTATCAATGGCTAACACCTGATTTTGTTGATCATGGCGTAACTAATTTTTTCAGTAATATGAATGATATAGGCGTTGCATTTAATGATTTACTTCAGCTTAAAATGCAGCAAAGCGGCATGGATGCTAGTCGTTTTTTAATTAACACCACGGTTGGTGTGGGCGGTGTAATGGATATTGCTAATAAATTCGACTTACCTAAACATCATGAAGATTTTGGTCAAACCTTAGGTGTGTGGGGCGTATCAGCAGGCTCGTATTTAATCCTTCCGGTATTTGGCCCAAGTTCACCTAGAGACACTTTGGGCTTAATTGGTGATGCCTTACTTAATCCTTTAACGTATGTTTCTTTTATCGGAGGCACCGCCAGCGCTGTCACTGCGGGCTCAAAATTACTTGATGTTACCGATATGCGTGCGACGGCATTACAAACTGAAAAAGTTGTTAATGAAGCTACCATTAATAAAGATCGTTATGAATTTATTAAAGAAGCCTATCAACAACGTCGTCATTATTTAGAAACTGATGGTAAGGTCTCAGACGACAATGCTATTGAGCTAGAACTGGAAGAGAATATGAATGACTCTTCTGGTAACAGCGTACCTGCTCAGGGCGTTCAGGGGGCTAAAGAAGAAACCAGTACGCATCAGTTAACAATATCCTCACCAGAGTAATTGTTAATATCGTTATAGAGACTGTGAAAGTATTCTTTTTATTCCCCCTCATTCGACCCGCTCATGACAGGTCTTTCGATAAACTCATGACAGGCTTAATCCCCCTTTTCAAAAGGGGAAGTTAAAATCATAATACTTTGACAGCCTCTATAGCATAAGCAGTTGAGTTTTCGATTGTTGGCTACCTTACCTCCAGCCTCTTGTGCAAAATTATCGGGAAAGCTGAGTCAATAGTAGCGACCACAACACTGACCGTGTTGAAGTTATAGTTAAATAAATTGTTTTTTACCCTATTCTTAACTCAGTTACGCGATGTTCTGCTTTGTTTGACTCGCATGAAGGATAATATTTCATCCAGTCTGCAATCCCTTTTATAATGACTGACTTTTTGAACACTTGCCGCACTCCTTTTCATGACCAAACTCATTACCCAACTCTGCACCAGTGGACAACAACTACTTTTATGTGGGGGACTTAAAGGCTTAGAAAAAGAAAGTTTACGCATCACCAAACATGGCGAAATTGCTCAAACAACTCACCCGCTCGCCTTAGGTTCGGCCTTAACTCATCCTACCATCACTACTGATTATTCTGAGGCTCTTATTGAGCTAATTACCCCACCGTATCCACATATCCACGACACACTCGCTGATTTGCACCACCATCATCAGTTTGTTTATCAGCATCTTGACGCTGAGCTATTACTCGCGGTCAGCATGCCCTGTGGTATCGAAGGCGATGAAAGCGTTCGCATTGCAGACTATGGTAATTCTAATATTGGCCGTATGAAACATGTGTATCGCCATGGTTTATGGCATCGCTATGGTCGAACAATGCAAGCCATTGCAGGCATTCATTTTAATTATTCTGTGCCTGACGCTTTATGGCCAGTGTTACATCAACTGACTAAGTGTACTGACAGTTTAGATGACTTTATTTCAAGCCGTTATTTTGCCTTAATCCGTAATTTTCAGCGTATTGGTTGGATAGTTTTATATTTGTTTGGTGCGTCACCCGCACTGTGTAAGCAATTCTTTAATAGCCGTCCTGAACTCATTGACCAATTTGAACGTTTTGATGAACATACCTTGTATCATCCCTATGCAACCTCTTTGCGCATGAGTGATATTGGCTACAAAAGTCAAAATCAAGCTAAATTAAATATCAATTACAACAGCTTAGGCGCGTATGTTGACAGCTTAACTGAGGCTATCTCAACACCTTATGCAGAGTATGAAAAAATTGGTATTGTGGTGGATGGCACTTATAAACAATTAAACAGTCATCTATTGCAAATTGAAAACGAGTTTTACAGTACGATTAGGCCTAAGCAAATTACCCATTCATGCGAAAAACCCACCGTCGCCTTAAAGCGTCGTGGGGTGCGTTATGTAGAAATGCGTTCGCTAGATTTAGATCCTTTTTTACCTTTAGGCATTGATGAAACTAAAGCCTGTTTTATTGAAGCCTTATTACTAACCTGCTTATTAACAGATAGCCCCTTGTTTACTGAACATGATGAACGTATCAATAACACCAACCAATTACTGGTTGCTAATGAAGGTAGAAAACCTGGCGTGTTATTGCAGAAAAATAATCACAGTATTTCATTAACCGATTGGGCACAGGAAATCATCGCCAGTATGACGCCGATTTGTCAAATCTTGGATACTCAGGAAGCCCAGCAACCGTATCAACACGCTTTACAGATCGCCCAGCAATGTGTGACCCATCCTGAACTAACGCCGTCCGCGCGTTTAATAAAAGAAATGCAAATGGAAGCAATGTGTTTTGGCTCGTTTGCATTAAAACATTCCTTAGCTAATGCAGACTATTTTAGCTCGCGCCCCTTAGATGCCGCAAAAAACCAGTATTATCACGATTTAGCACAGCAATCACACCAACAACAATCGGCACTTGAAGCGCAGTCAGAACCACCCTTTGATCAATTTTTAACTGCCTATTTTTCGCAAACTTGCTCGTAAAATAATGAATTCAATAGACATTACCGCCTTACAACAAGAATTAAAAGATAAAAAGCCACGGGCTATTTTAAGTAAAGCCTTAAGCTTGGTTGACTCAATTGCCCTATCCTTCAGTGGTGCAGAAGATGTAATACTCATTGATTTAGCACTCACCATAAAAAAAGACCTTGCAGTGTTTTGCTTAGATACCGGACGTTTACATCCAGAAACCTATCGTTTTATTGACAATGTAGCTAAGCATTATGGCATCACTATCGAAATACTTACGCCAGACCGTACCTATTTAGACCCCTTTGTAAAAGCAAAAGGTTTGTTTAGTTTTTATCAAGATGGCCATCATGAATGCTGTGGTTTACGCAAAGTTGAGCCGTTAAAAACTAAATTAGCCCAGCTTGAAGCGTGGATTACTGGACAGCGCAAAGATCAAAGTATCGATACACGTCAGCATCTCCCAGAAGTGCAATGGGATACTACCTTTGGCAGCGAAACCAAACCCTTAATCAAATTTAATCCTTTAGTAAACTGGAATTCAGCACAAGTTTGGGATTATATTCACGCCTATCAGGTTCCTTTTAATCCCTTGCATCAACAAGGTTTTGTCAGCATTGGCTGTGAACCCTGTACACGCGCTATTTTACCAAATGAACATGAGCGAGCAGGACGCTGGTGGTGGGAAGCTGAAACCAAAAAAGAATGTGGCTTACATGCTGGAAATATCAATCCTCTCCCACACTCACAGGCTTAAGCAATGGCATGGTTATTATTATTTGCTGCAGGTATCGTAGAAATTGGTTTTGCGTTAAGTCTTAAATTTAACGAAGGCTTTACTAAATTAATCCCTAGTTTAGCAACAGTGGTGCTTGGTGGAGGGAGTTTTTATTTGTTAGTGCTGGCAATTAAACACTTACCTTTAGGCACCGCTTATGCAGTATGGACAGGCATGGGCGCGGTGGGTGTTGCCCTTGCTGGTATTTTTTTATTTAAAGAATCAGCAGATTATTATCGTTTACTATCCATTGCCTTGGTTATTTTAGGCATTATTGGCTTAAAGCTTACGGACACAAATTAATGTTGCATTTGGTTTATCAATCGCCCTTACAGGTGCAATTATTAGCACGTATCAGTGCCGAAGATGATGTGATTTTTTTGAGCACAGCATGCTTTGATCTTTTGCAAAACAGTGTTTTTAGTCAACAGTTAAGCGCTTACGCAAGCCCCATTAATTGTTATGCCTTAGTCGATGATCTTGCCGAAAGAGGTTTAATGAGTGCCGCCTTACACCCTGCCATTACTTTAATTAGTTACGCAGAATGGGTTGAGCTTAGCGTAAAAAACGCCACTATTTTGTCATGGAATTAGTGCTACAGCAGCACCCACTGACGTTGACAGAGCATGGTTTTTTAATCAACCATGCAGACTGGAATGAAACGATTGCACAGACCTTAGCTGAGCAAGCGAAGATTGAATTACAGGCCGCGCATTGGGAATTGATTTGGTTTATTAGAAAGTATTATTTTACTTACCAACATTTACCCAATACCCGTGTCTTTACAAAAGCCGTTGCTAAACAGTTGGGCGAAGAAAAAGGCAATAGCATTTATTTGCAACGCTTATTTCCTAGTAGTCCATTAAAATTAATCTGTAAAATTGCAGGCTTACCCAAGCCACCTAATTGTTTGTAGACACCTAGCACAGCGGCCATTAATTTTATAAAAGTTAATGCAACTAAGGCGTAAACCAGCCCTACACTTCTCTCAACAAAGAAGGGATGGCATGATTACAACCACGCCCACACCTCTACATTGCGCTTAACGTAATGGCATTGACATTATGTTTTATTAAAAACTATCACTATCTTATGAAAATACTTAATTTACACTTTAAAAACATTAAGTCATTCGCTGGCGAACATCAGATTAATTTTGAACAAGCGCCGTTTATAAAAACAGGTGTTTTTGCTATCACGGGTGCAAATGGCGCGGGTAAATCAAGTATTTTAGATGCGATTACTTTAGGCTTATATGGTGAAACTTTTCGCTTTGAAAATCCTGCCCACTTCGTCATTACCCAACAAACTACCGAGGCGTTTTCGTTTGTTGACTTTGCTTTAGATAATGAACGCTATCAAGCCCAATGGCTTGTGCATACGCTTGATGCTCAAGACCCTAATGCCGAACTAAACGTCACCATGCGTCTACTACGTCAATCAGATGGTGTTGAACTAGCCAACTCTGCTCCTGACGTGTGCGCTCAGATTACCGCCTTAACCGGTATGAATTTCAGAAATTTCAGCCGTTCTATGTTGCTTGCACAAGGCGATTTTTCAGCCTTTTTAAATGCCTTAGATAATGAGCGCATGGACATTTTGGAGCACATTGTTGGTAATGATATTTATCAAGAATATACCAAAGAGCTTACGGATAAAGTCACCAAAGCCAAGCTGGACATGGCACATATTGAGGAAGAATTAGCGTGTTATCAGCCGATGGATGCCAACACACTACATGCTTTGCAAGAAGATTTAGCTGATTATCAGGAACAGTATAGCGAGTTACAACAACAACGTAATCAGCGTAAACAGCAAAAAACGGCACTGGATACACGGGCAAATGTAGAGCAAAAATTAAGCGTTCAGCAGCGTGCCCTAGAAAATCTTACTGTAAAAATTAACACCCTTGAAGACAGCTTAAGCGCATTACGCGCATTAGAAGCCGCGCAATTGTTTACAGAAGTGTTGACCGAGCGTGATGACACCAAGCGTTTAATTAAGCAAAGCCAACAAGGTGTTGCGCAATTAGACAATGAGTGCACACGCTTACAGCAACAATGGGGTGATGTTATTGCTTTACCCGCTACGGCGGCTCATGAGCTAGATAGCGTTACCCAAAAACAACAACGCGCCACACTACACGACAGCTTAGTTAATTACCAAGTAGACCGACAAGCTGAAGAAGTCGTACGGCAAGCGCTATCAATTCAGTACACTGAAAAACTAACGGCTATTGCTGAACAAGAAACGTGGTTACTTGAGCATCAATCAGAAAATGCGTTATTGGCACACTTCCCAGAAACGGCTCAATTAAAAAAATTACGTGCCGAACTCAATGATCGGCATGCGCAACATACAGCCTGCGCTAAAGACCTTAAACACACTCAAGCGGCACTTGCCTCGACCACCGTCACACTAGAAAAAGCCAACACGAAAACGCAGCAATTACACGCCTCGCTGAATGCGCAAGAGCTTAGCTTACACGCTTTAACAAAGGATATTTCCGCCGAGGCACTAGACAGTTTAAAAGCCGAACAAATAGAACGGATCGCTAGTTTTCAGCAATGGTATGACTTAGCGAAGTCATATAAAAAAGTTACCAAATCAAACGTTTCTTGGTGGTCATTCTTAACCAACACCGATGCCGAACACGACGACGTAGAAGCATTAAGCAATGAATTAAAGGCCTTAACACTAAGCCTACACCAAGAAGAAAATATCAAATTGGTCTTAGATGAAGTCGTCACACGTGAGTCGCTCTTAAAACGACTAGCACCAGAACGTCAGCATTTAGATGCGGGCAAACCTTGTCATCTTTGTGGTGCTACAGATCATCCTTTTATCACGCAGGCTCCTGCCTTGACTAATTCTAGTCAAGCCTTACATGATCAAAAAATCAAAATTAAAACCTTAGAAGAGACGGCTTCAAGCCTACAACACCGCATTACTCAGGCGCAAAATTGGGCAGAAAAAAATACCACCACATCATTACAATTAGCGCAGATTAAAGCTCGCTGGCTGAGCTTAAGTAATCGTTTAAATATAACGACCACAGCATTAAGCATTAATCATTTACCCCAAATACGTGAGTTGCTTAACGCCCAACATAACGAACTCAAAGCCATTGAAAAACTGCAAAGCCAATATAAAAACAACACCGCTCGCCACGTAAAATTAACTGAAGCGCTCGCTCACCAACAGACACTAAACAATAATGCAACGACCCAACTCAACCAATTGCAACACACACTAGCACAGCATCAACAGCGTTATCTTGAGCTAGACAGCCAGTTACAGGCACTGCAAACAGAAGAGCAGCAATTAAGCGAAACGGTTCTAAAGCAATTAACAATATTGGGCGAAACAATGCCCAGTAAGGGTAAAGAAGAGGTATTTTTTGAACGCCTAAATGAACGACGTCACACTTTTCAGGAAGTCGAAATAAAGAAAAAAAGTCTCACTGAAGACTTGCCTATAATCACTGCCAAAATACACAAAAGTGAGCAGGAAATTAATCGCTATGACCAGCTAATTTCTGAGACCAATCAACAAATTGAAGCTCAAGAGCGCGTGCTTTTACAACTAGCTTACCAAGAATTAGTCGCGCAACGAACAGCGCAACACGCCCACCTTAACCAACTTGAAGCCAGCTTAACCACAATTAATCAAAGCCTACAAGAAAGATTAGATGCAAGTCCATTTGCTACGTTGACGGAACTTGAGAATGCTCGGCAACGCTTAGCAAACCAAGAAAAAATACAGGCAGATAAGGCCGCGCTACAACAAGAATACAGTGTCATGGCTGAAAAATATGCCCGTCAACAAACAGAACTGGCCACACAATTTGCTGAATTACCTGACACCTTATCCCGTGAAGAGCTTGATGAGGCGTTAAAACAACTCAATGAAAAAATGCTTATTGTAGAAATGGAACGCCAACGCTTAGAAAAATCAGTCAAACAAGAAGCGCAAGCATTGCACACTTATCAAGCCATTGCTCAGCAACACGCCAAACAACAAGCACTGTTAGCACCCTTATTAGATGACGTTGAAGACCTTAGCAGCAGCGCAGGAATTAACGTAAGACGCCGCGTACAGCATCAGCTTGCGCAACAATTATTAGGCAAAGCCAATCAAATATTAGAAAAAATAAGTGGCCGCTATTATTTACATCAAGCCGACAGTGAGCAAGGTTTAGCCCTTGAAATTGAAGACACTAAACAAGCACATAGTCGCCGTTTACCCAAAACGTTGTCAGGCGGTGAAAGCTTTATCGTGAGTTTGGCCTTAGCTCTAGGTTTAGCCGAATTAGCCAATAATGGACATTCTGTAGATTCCTTGTTTATTGATGAAGGCTTTGGCAATTTAGATGCTGAATCCTTATATATTGTGATTTCTGCATTAGAACGCTTACCTGCGCAAGGCAAAACCGTTGGCGTTATTTCGCACGTTGAGGCTGTTCAAAAACGCATTAAGGCACAAATAAAAGTCATTAAAAAACCCAATGGCTACGGCGAATTAAAACGCGTGTAAAGCCTTAACAAAAAGCGTTACTTCAGCTTTTCAACAGGTGCTAGCCTTGGCTGCCAGCACCCTTTACAGCATTGTTATCGTTATGACACAGCAGGCACTCATAGAACAATTTATTGATACAATTTGGCTGGAGCAAGGCTTAGCAAAAAATACTTTAATGGCGTATCGAAGTGATCTTACGCAGTTTTCTCAGTGGTTAGCTGAGGCAAATATGCTTGCAGTAGACTCAGGACAGCTTAGTCAATTTATGGCTTATCTGTATAAACAAGGCGCAAGTAATCGCACTGCCGCACGTGCCTTATCAAGTTTACGACGCTTTTATGGCTATTTATTACGAGAAAACCTTGTCGCAGTTGACCCTACTGCGTGCATCGATGCTCCCTTTATTGGACGCAGTTTGCCGTCGACCTTGTCTGAACAGGATGTTGAAAGCTTACTCAATGCTCCTGATGAAGCAACTGTATTGGGCTTACGCGATAAAGCCATGTTGGAAATGTTATATGCCACAGGACTTAGGGTTTCTGAATTAATTGAGTTAAAGTTTGAAAATATCAACTTACGACAAGGCTTACTTAGCATCACGGGTAAAGGTAATAAAGATCGCATCGTACCGGTTGGCGAGGAAGCCATTGCGTGGCTGGAAAAATATCTAACTCAGGGACGCCATCAACTATTAGGTGCACGGCCATGTAAGCATTTATTTGTAACCAATCGAGCCAGCGGCATGAGCAGACAAAGTTTCTGGTATCTTATTAAACGTTATGCCAAAAAAGCGCATATTGACAAAGAATTATCGCCGCATACACTACGCCATGCTTTTGCTACCCATTTACTCAATCATGGTGCAGATTTACGCGTTGTACAATTATTGCTAGGACATTCTGACTTATCATCCACACAAATTTATACTCATGTTGCCAGCGCTAGATTAGCTGAGTTACATGCCAAATATCATCCACGAGGTTAACTAACTATGTCATCACTTATTCATCCAACTGCGTGTATTTCTGAGGCGTGTCATCTGGGCGAAAACGTCAAAATTGGCCCTTTTGTCGTGATCGAAGCCAATGCACACATCGGTGATAACTGCATTATTGATGCCCATTCAGTCATTCATTCCCATGTAATTATGGGCGCTAATAATCACTTGCATCCACATGTAGTGTTGGGTGGACTCCCGCAAGATACGCGTTTTAAAGAAGAAACCCCGTCCTTATTACGCATTGGCGAGGGCAACGTGTTTCGAGAAGGCTTTACTGCGCATCGTGCCGCCACAGAAAACGCAGTCACACTGATTGGATCGCAATGTTATTTTATGAATAATAGTCATGTAGCTCATGATTGCAGCATTGGTGATGCCACTATTTTTGCCAATAATGTTGCCATTGGTGGCTTTGTCGAAATTGGCGATCATGTGTTCATGGGCGGTGGCGCAGTTGTTCATCAATTTTGTCGCATTGGCGCTTTTGCCATGGTGCGCGGCAACTCTGGCTTATCAATGGATGCCTTACCTTATATGCTGATTGGTGGTTCACCGGGTCGGCATTACAAATTAAATACCGTGGGACTTAAACGCGCAGGCATTACAGGTGAAAAATACAAAGTATTAACGCAAGCATTACGCTTGTTAAGGATAAAACAGAGCTTGGATATTTTGCCTCAGACGGATGAAATAAAATATTTGAACGTTTGGATGACAATGAAATCAAAACGTGGCATACATGGTTTCATTGACACCACCGTATAATACGCACACCTTCACAACAAAAAAATATAGAAGATAATCATGACAACAGCGTATTTGAAACGACTATTAATCAGCCTAATGTTATTAAGCACCGTCACGACAGTAGCTGCGAAAACGCCCTTGCGTCTTGGCGTGCTCATGACCGGAACCTTAGGCTGGGAAATACCTGCATTACAACAGCTGCACTTAACTAATGTTGACATCGTGGTGCATCCCTTAGCCCAACCTGAGGCGGGTAAAATTGCCTTACAATCAGGTGCAGTAGATATGATTGTTACGGATTGGATTTGGGTGGCTCGTTTACGTGCTACGGGTTCAGATTTAACGTTTTATCCTTATTCTCAGGCGTCAGGTGCATTATTGGTGCCAGAAAAAAGTGCCATTCATGAGCTTGCTGACTTAACGGGCAAGCGTTTAGGAATCGTTGGGGGGGATTTAGATAAAAACTGGTTGTTACTTCAAGCCTTAGGTTTGCAAGCTAAGATTAATTTGGCTGATAGCGTTGAAAAAACCTTTGCTGCCCCACCATTGCTTAACGAACAACTGAAAAAAAATCGCCTCGATGCCTTATTAACATATTGGAATTTTGCCGTGCCTTTAGAATTAGCGGGCTATCGACAGCTTATCGATGGTCAGGGCATACAACAAAAATTAGGTATTACCGAAGCAGTTCCCACCTTAGGCTTTGTCTTTAAGGATGCCTTTGCCAACAAACATCCTGAAGCAATACAAGAATTTTTTGCTGCAAGCAGCAAGGTGAAACAGCAATTATGTACTTCCGATACCGACTGGCAACACGCATTGCCTGTTATTAAGGTCACGAATAGCCAGGAATTAATTCTGTTACGCCAACGTTATTGCCAAGGTCAAATTACTCAGTGGGGTGCCGCCGAAAAAGCTTCTGCGCAGCGGATGTTCACTTTGTTACGGACACTCAGTCAGCAGCACCTCACTGGCGCATCTGAAACCATTCCAGCGGGAACCTTTTGGGCACAAGAAAATTAAAACTATTTTAAGCATAGTGAATAAGTCTTTACCTTGGCTGTCTTTTTTTAGCTTACTCACACTCTGGCAAGGCTGCGCAATGTTGGTGAACAACGCAGTGTTACCAGCGCCTGCACAGGTTTTTTGGGTGTTTATTGAGGCCGTGCAATCGGGACAACTGCCTCATCATTTAGGCATAACACTGTGTCGATTAATCGTCAGTTTTATCGTCGCCATGACGCTAGGCATTATTATTGGCTATAGCTTAGGACGTTCAGCGACGGCTAATCGATTTTTTGATCATTGGGTGATTATTTTTTTAAACATACCCGCCTTAGTCACTATTATTTTATGTTATGTCTGGTTTGGTTTAAATGAAATGGCGGCACTGCTTGCAGTAGTCATTAACAAATTACCCAATGTGATTGTTATTATCAGAGAAGGTGTCAGAGCACTCGATCAGGAGTTATTAGCAATGGCGACATGTTATCGCTTGCGGCGTTGGGTAGTCTTCAGACACGTCATTCTGCCACAGCTACATCCTTTCATCATGACTGCCACGCGCTCTGGCTTATCGTTAACATGGAAAATTATTTTAGTGGTTGAATTACTTGGTCGCAGTGACGGCGTTGGTTTTCAATTGCATACCTTTTTTCAATTATTTGATGTGGCCAGTATTCTTGCTTACACCATCGCCTTTGTTGTCGTGGTGCAACTACTTGAATGGGGCGTACTTCGCCCCTTGGATCGACGCTCAGTAAAGTGGCGTAGATGAATAACTTAAGCATTTGTGTGCAAGCCAAACACTTTCCCGCCGTGGGCAAAGCACTGCCAAAATGTGCCATAGCTGACTTATCTATGTCCGTGCAAGCAGGTGAATTTGTCTGTTTAATCGGCCCGTCAGGCTGTGGAAAAACCACTTTATTAAATATTATCGCTGGCGTAGATACGCAGTTTACGGGAAATATCAGCTACAGTGGCAAAGCCGTGTTGCCTAAAATAGGCGTAGTTTTCCAACAACCACGCTTATTAGCATGGCGAACCGTGCGCGAAAATATTGACCTTGTCTTGGCTAATCCAAGCGCATCTGCACACAGTGTTGATGAATTATTGGCCTTGATGAACTTAACTGACGTGCAGCATGTCTATCCAGAACGCTTATCCTTGGGGATGAGTCGACGCGTAGCGATTATTCGCGCCTTTGCTATTGCGCCCGAAGTGTTATTAATGGATGAGCCTTTTGTGTCCTTAGATATTCCCGCAGCAAGGCAGGTGCGCGAAGCCTTACTTAGCTTATGGCTGCATCGACCACATAGCGTTATATTTGTCAGTCACGATTTGCGAGAAGCCATTGCCTTAGCTGATCGTATCCTTTTTTTATCATCCTCACCCATGCACGTAATTTCTGAAGTTAAAGTCACCATCCCACGAAATATACGCAATGATGAACACGTAATTAACGCGTTTAGAGAACAATTAAAGCATGAACTTCCGCACCTGCACGCATTATTTTAAGCCATGTAAGGCTGATAAAACGGTTGCGAATTTAATTAAAATATTCGATACTTCAAAGGCACTTGAAGGCACAATCTTAAAAAATAACGAGACACCAGGAGAACGTATTACTATGAAAAAAACACTTTTGTCAGCAACACTGCTGACACTATCCTTAGTAAATCCACTCATTGCAACGGCTGCAAGCAATGATAAATACCCCGCTGCTAATTTTTCACCTAGCGTTATTTACCTTGATAAGGATGTCACGCTATCAGAAATCACCACCAGTTTTGATCCAAAATATCCCGCCGCGACATTTCAGCCTACGGTCGTTTATGCGGATAATGACTTAATCCAACAAACTGAACAAAAATTTGATCCAAAATATCCAGCCGCTTATTTCAAACCAAAAGTTATTTATCCATAAACAGATACATCATTCTCATACTTTACATGAGAATGTTTAGCTTATGCCTTACTGCTTGAGGGCAACTCTTTTTAGGTGAGGGCATAAAGGTAACAACGTCAGCAACCTCGTCGTTTACGGCGAGGCAATCCACCGACTCTGCTAGCCATCTGCGGATATCACTAGCAGAGCGTATAACCTAGACTAATCACCATATAACTCCGTCAGCCGACGATAATTTTACTCAACTAACAATGACCTATTAACGTAGTTCACACTATAACACCACCACTTTATGCGATCATATTTACTGTTTATTGCACTCAATACACTTTGCTGCACTGCCTATGCAGCAGCAGACATCAACCAAAAATACTGTGTTGATAGTAAAACAACGCAAGAATTTATCAAATTATTGACCGATCATCCTCACGATACCGGCATCGTGCGTTTAGTTGCACTTAAAGAAGGCTTGTGTAACATGATTAATCAGCACCACGTTTCTATACACATCGCTAATCAATTATGGGATACAGAACGACAAAAGATGTTCTTAGAACGCACCAAAAGAAATCTTAATCGCTTTAGTGAATAGATCATTATTTAAATCCCCGCTAAACTGTTTTATAGCATTGTGGCGGTGGCTATAAAGCCTTATTGATACGAGCTGTGTGTTATTTACTTACCTTCAATAATTGCGCGCGCCACCATTCGTTGCTCTGGCGTGCCTTTTTCAAAAACTTCAAAAGCAATTTTTTGAGCGGCTTCTAAGTCTCCTTTGTCAATATGTGCGATGGCTAAATCTAACTTGGTTTCTAAAACTTCAAAATCTACTGTTTCTGCAACAGATGACAGTGTTAATTCCACGTCTGCTTCAGGATCATTTAAACTTATAAAAAAAGCATCCTCATTAAAGGATTCAGTTAACGTCAACTCAGGAGCTCTGTCTGTTTGTGTATGATCCGTAGTCTCAAGCGTAAAATCAATGACATGGAATGAATCATCTAATTCATCTATTAACACTGCTGCTGGGACAGCGTCTTGAGCTTTGGTGGCTACATCATTAAATTCAAGTGTTTCGTGTAGTGCTAAGCTTGAGTCCTTTGTCTCAACATACTCTGTTAATAACTGGGGCTCTAAAGGTAAGCCAACTTCATCTTCTGTTTTTGACATGGCAAAAAAATCTTCTAACGATGTCATATCAAAACGCGTTTCTTCAATAGCAGGAGACGTTACGTTAACGTGCTCGGACGCAGGTTCAGCAGCGTGTGGCGTAGCCCCCCCCTTGGCAAGATGTGCAAATAAGGAATGCTGAGCACTCACTTCACAGCCCATATTTTCAACTTTGTGCCAAAAAAGTGTATCTGTGTGCTGACCTATAACGGCTAATTCTTCAGCGTACTCGGCAAACGCATTACCCTGATTAGTTGTATAAAATATTTCCAATAACTTAAGCTTATAGTCAGCATTGTCATCATGTTCATCAATTAATCTACGCATAAGCTTTTCAGCTTGCTGATGATTGCCATACGCCAAATAAACATCTACTTCTGCTAATGGATCAAGCTGCCCTTGATCGGTATTTAACAAGTGATTTTCTTCAGAATTATCCTGCTCGATAAGCGTAGTTGAAACAGATTCAGGAACCATTTGTGTTGCTTCGGGCGGTGCAAAAAATTGTTCAGCCCCTTTATCTACCTGTTTAACAACCGCCAATTGTTGTTGGCGTTGACGCCACCCAAACCACCCTAAGCCTGCTAAAGCAAGCATGCCCAGCGCACTGATAGCAAACAAATATCCTCCACCTTCTTGGCTGCTGGCATTAGCGCCATTAACCGACTCGTGTGCTGAGGTAGAGTTAACAGTGTGTGGCTTAACAGAAGCTATTGGCTGCTGTGTCGCGACAATCTTATCAACTGGCGGTGATGTTTGATTTTGTTGCGCAGCGGCTAAATTACTCGCACCTAATTTATACTGTAATGCCGTCAACTGTGCATCTTTAGCTTGCAAAGCTGCTTGTAAGGAAATTACACGCTGCTCCAGCGCGGTAATTTTTGTATATTGATTTGCCAATTCAGTAGCTGAATTTTCTGTGGCATGTAAGCTAGTTTCAGGTGCGGATAAGGTTAATTTATTTCCTAGTGCTGTCGGATTTATTATTGGCTCAGAAGACGGTTCGGGCGTTTTGTTTTGAAACGCACTGACTTGTTCAGCAACGGCTTGCTTAGCTTGCTCGTAGGGTATTTTTAAAATATGTGCTTGACTCGGAATATTAAGCGTTTGTCCTACTGATAAGGCGTTTAAATTTTTACGATAAAAGGCGTGTGGATTATGTTCATATAAGGCAATTTCCAATTGTTCAATAGAAATATCAGTGCCTTTTGCTAAGCGTTTGGCTATCTGTAATAAACTTTCACCGTTGACAGTTGGACCAAACTTTCTTTTACTTAGTTGCCGCGATGTTTTTGATGCTTTTAATTTAGTGACAGGGATTTGAGCAGGATTAACACCTGAATCAGCCTGTGGCTGAAATGGTGTGGGCGCATAGGACTCGGGGGGATCAAGCAATAACGTAAACTCTCGCTGCACATGACGTCTACCTGAGTCAATCGTCAGTAAAAAATTGAGCACGGGCTCTTTAATTACCTGCGTTGAAGTGACGTTAATGCTTGGTTTAGCATGGTTAGTGTGTACTGCAAAATGCACATGAGCTAATTCTGCATTCCAGAGAATACCCGCTTCTTCATGGCGTTTAGAGGAGGCTATCGCAACGCTGATTTGGGTCAGTTGTTCGCCTTCGTTAAGTGTTAAGGGAATTTCCGCATTTAAAAGTTGATTTAATGCGGAATGTATTTTTATTTCACCTAAACTTAACGCGCATCCATCGCTTGATTTTAATAAAGAAACAATGAGTAAAGCTGATGTTAAGTAGACGCTATTGTTCTTGTAAAAGATGCCCACGATTCATTACCGAAAAAGTTCAGAAAGTAAATCTAAGCTTAGACTAGAAGTGATTTTTTACCAGCAATTCTGCAATTTGCACACTATTTAAAGCGGCGCCTTTGCGCACATTGTCACCAACAATCCAAAGATCAATCCCCATTGGATGCGAAATATCTTCTCTAATACGCCCCACAAAAACCTCATCATGACCTGAAGAATGCGTTACTGCCGTTGGATAGCCGCCATCAATACGATCATCAATTACTTTAACGCCAGGTGCTTTTTCAAGAAGTGCCCTAACCTCTTGTGCACTGATTTTACTGCGTGTTTCTATATGCACAGCTTCAGAATGACCAAAGAAAACAGGCACTCTTACCGCAGTCGCATTGACTTTAATATGGCTATCACCCATAATTTTTTGTGTTTCCCACACCATTTTCATTTCTTCTTTGGTGTAACCGTTATCCATAAAGACGTCAATTTGGGGAAGTACATTGAAGGCAATTTGTTTTGGATAGACGTTGGTTTTAATCGGCTGCATATTTAATAATGCGGTTGTCTGCAACACCAATTCTTCTAGTGCTTCTTTACCCGTTCCAGATACTGCTTGATAGGTGCATACATTAATTCTATCAATACCAACTGCATCATAAATTGGCTTCAAGGCGACTAACATTTGAATGGTTGAACAGTTTGGATTGGCAATAATGCCTCTATTTTTGTAGTCGATTAATTTCTCTGGATTGACTTCCGGAACAATCAAAGGAATATCATCGTCATACCTAAATTGTGAGGTGTTATCTATCACTACACAGCCGGCGGCGGCGGCTTTAGGAGCATATTCAGCAGATACCGATGCGCCCGGTGAAAATAAAGCAATCTGTACTTTACTAAAATCAAAATTGGCTAAATCGTGGACGGTTAACGAGCTTTCTTTAAAAGCAATACGTTTGCCAGCAGAGTTTTTACTCGCTAAGGCATAGACTTCTCCCAAAGGGAAATTTCTTTCTTCTAAGATTGACAACATTGCCTCGCCTACAGCACCTGTAGCGCCTACAACTGCAACATTAAACACCTGTGTCATAAATTATTCTCCTTTTTGTAATTGTGCTAACACCGCATCGCCCATTGCCTGAGTGCTCACTTTTTGCATACCTTCTGAATAAATATCTTGAGTACGTAAATGAGCATCTAAGACACTAGCAACGGCTTGTTCAATGCGCTCTGCTGCTGGCAGCATCGCCAAAGAATAACGCAACAACATTGCTGCGGATAAAATGGTGGCTAAAGGGTTAGCAATGCCTTTTCCAGCAATATCTGGCGCAGAGCCGTGAATTGGCTCATACATCCCTTTGTTATTAGCATCTAAAGAGGCAGACGGTAACATGCCTATCGAGCCTGTTAACATTGCCGCTGTATCAGATAAAATGTCCCCAAACATGTTGGTGGTAACAATGACATCAAATTGTGTTGGCGCACGCACTAATTGCATGGCGGCATTATCAACATACAGATGACTTAACTGCACGTCAGGATAATGATGGCTCACGGTAATCATAACTTCGCGCCATAACTCGGTGCTTTCTAAAACATTGGCCTTATCTACTGAGCATAATTTTGACTGCCGTTGTTGAGCAATTTTAAAGGCACAATGAGCGATACGCTCAATTTCTGACTCGCTATACACTAAGGTGTTAAAACCTTGGCGTTCATTATTAGCAAGTAATCGAATACCGCGAGGTTGGCCAAAATAAATGCCTCCCGTTAATTCACGAACGATCATTATGTCCAGGCCAGCAACAACCTCGGGTTTTAATGTAGAGGCGTGAGCTAATTGAGGGAATAACTTTGCGGGACGCAAATTAGCAAACAACTGTAATTCAGAGCGCAACCCTAATAAGCCTTTTTCAGGGCGTAAAGCAATGTCTAAAGACTCCCATTTCACCCCGCCTACAGCACCAAATAAAATAGCATCTGCGGCTTTAGCTAGTGCTAAGGTGGTTTCTGGAAAAGGCGTGCCATACACGTCATAAGCACAACCGCCAATTAAGCCATGTTCAAACTCAAGGCCTAAATTCATATCCGTATTTAGAAAATATAATACTTTAAGGGCTTCAGTTATAATTTCTGGACCGATGCCATCACCGGGTAATACTGCAATTTTTTTTGTCATTCGTTTAAAACCTATCCTTCTGTAAAACTGACTATTTTAGCCGTTACTTTTAATTTATTGCCACCGCAGCATAGCCCATGAGCTCAGTCTATCGAGAACACCCAAGGCGCACGCTGTGCTCGTTCTGCTTCATAAGCTCTTATTTTATCGGCCTGTTGTAAGCTTAAACCAATATCATCTAAGCCATTAATTAAACGGAACTTACGATTTTCATCTAGGAAAAATGGAATAATTTCTCCTGTTTGCGTGATAATCTGTTGTAACGCTAAATCAATTGTTAATTCAGAGCCTTTATAAGCGTCGACAAACAAATTATCAATCGTGGATGATTCTAAGATAATAGGTAATAGGCCATTTTTAAAACAGTTATTGTAAAAAATATCTGCATAACTAGGCGCAATAATTACCTGAAAACCATAGTCAGTCAACGCCCAAGGTGCATGTTCTCTGGAGGAACCACAACCAAAGTTTTCGCGTGTTAATAAAATTTTAGCGTGTTGATACTGTGGCTGATTTAACACAAACGCAGTGTTGATTGGGCGCTGAGAACAATCACAATCTGGTTCACCACGATCTAAATAACGCCAGTCGTCAAATAAATAGGGACCAAAACCTACACGTTTAATAGATTTAAGAAATTGCTTAGGAATAATCGCGTCAGTATCTACGTTTGCACGATCTAAAGGCATAACGCCTGATGTTAAATGAGTAAAAGCTTGCATAATCGTTATCTTATAAAATAAAAAAACTTCACTCACCTTGATGATTAAGTATTGTTGGCTAATACCTTCTGCCAAACACGATAGCTAATCTTTTCGTTGAGTAAAGTTTTTGATTTTTAATTAAATAGAGAATTATTAATTTTTTGACGCGCGTTTACGCTCGTTTTCAGTTAATAATTTTTTTCTTAAACGAATTGATTTTGGCGTAACCTCAACCAATTCATCTTCTGCAATAAATTCTAAAGCTTGTTCTAAGGTTAATTTTTGAATTCTTGCCAAAGTTAATGCCTCGTCTGTTCCTGAAGCACGAACGTTGGTCAATTGCTTTGGTTTACATGGATTTACACATAAATCATTACTACGCGAATGCAATCCAACTAACATGCCTTCATAAATTTCATCACCATTAACTAATAATAAATCACCGCGTTCTTGCAAAGGATGTAATGAATAGGTAACTGCTTTACCTGCAACCATAGAAATCATCACGCCACGTAAACGCGCCCCCACTTCGCCTTGTTTCATCGGACCATAATGATCGAAGACATGGTATAACAAGCCAGTTCCTGAGGTGGCCGTCATAAACTCAGTCTGAAAACCAATTAATCCTCGTGAAGGCATCATGTATTCCAAACGTATACGTCCTTTACCATCAGGAACCATGTTGGTCAATTCACCTTTACGATCACCTAGTTTTTCCATGATAGAACCTTGATGCTCATCTTCAACTTCAATGGTTACCATTTCAAAAGGTTCACATTTTTTACCATCAATTTCTTTTAAAATAACTTCAGGGCGAGAAACGCCCATTTCAAAACCTTCGCGACGCATGTTTTCAATCAGGACAGATAAGTGTAATTCACCACGGCCTGAGACTTTAAATTTATCTGGGTCTCCAGTATCTTCAACACGTAAAGCAACGTTATGCTGTAATTCTTTTTCTAATCTGTCACGAATCTGACGTGTTGTAATAAATTTACCTTCTTTTCCTGCAAAAGGTGAATTATTGACTTGAAAGGTCATCGATACCGTTGGCTCATCAACAGATAATGGCGGCAAAATTTCTACTTGCTCTGGATGACAAATAGTATCTGAAATTTCAAGCTTTTCAATACCAGCAAAGGCAATAATATCACCCGCACGCGCTTCGGTTACTTCAATACGATCTAAACCATGAAAACCATAAATTTGTAGCATTTTACCTTTACGCTCAACTCCTTCACGATTAACAACTACTAATTGTTGATTGGTTTTTATGGTACCTCGCTGAATACGTCCAACCCCAATAACGCCAACATAAGTATTATAATCAAGACTCGATACTTGCATTTGGAACAGACCGTCAAGATCAACGGGAGGTGGGCTCACTTTGTCGATAATCGTTTGAAATAATGGCGTCATATCGCCGCTGGTTACTGTGGATTCTAAGCCTGCATAACCATTAATAGCTGAGGCATAAACAATTGGAAAATCTAATTGTTCATCAGTTGCACCAAGACGATCAAATAAATCAAAGGTTTGATCAACTACCCAATCAGGGCGTGCGCCTGGTCTATCGATTTTATTAATAACTACAATAGGATGCAGGCCTAAAGCGAAGGCCTTTTGTGTTACAAATCGCGTTTGTGGCATAGGACCATCAACGGCATCAACCAGTAATAACACTGAATCTACCATCGATAATACACGTTCTACTTCACCACCAAAATCAGCATGACCTGGTGTGTCAACGATATTAATATGGTAACCATTCCAATCTAAAGCGGTATTTTTTGCCAAAATAGTAATGCCACGCTCTTTTTCAATATCGTTGGAATCCATCATGCGCTCAGTGACTTTAGTATGTGCCGCAAAGGTGCCAGATTGTTGTAACAATTTATCAACTAAGGTGGTTTTGCCATGGTCAACATGGGCGATGATGGCGATATTTCTTAATTTTTCGATCACTTGAATGTACTCTAAGGGTTAAAAAAACGTGTCGCTCCTGCATTAAACAAGAGCGCCAATAAGACGTATAAAATTAATGAGAATAGTACCTTGTAGTACAAATATACATTACGAGAGCACTAGCTTATTATAGGGATTTAAGTCTGTTGCCAAGGTAAGCCTGAAAAACGCCATCCTGACAGGGTACTTCTGTGGTTTGCGTCATTTAATGCCCCTTCAAAACCACCCATAATATTGATTAATTGCACATAGCCAGCTTGTTCTAGCATTTTTGCTGCTTCAAGCGATCTTTGTCCACTGCGGCATAATAATAAAATAGGAATATGACGATCAGCAGCAATTGCCTCCACCTGTGGCAAAAATAATTCATTACTTTGCCAATCAGGAAGTTCTTTCCACGGAATTAACACTGCATTAAGTGGATGTCCAACAAAATCATATTCTGCTTTTGTTCTTACATCGAGCAAAAGCGCATTGGGAGTATTTTTTATAAATTCCCAAGCTGTTAGGGGTAACCATTGTTCAATCATAAGCGATATTCTGAACTAATAAGAGGGGGTTAATTATTTTATGTGCTATGCACTTAGCATTTTAACCCAATTGAAGACATTTTGTGCAGCCAAACGTAACGCTCAGCAAAACTCATTAAAACGGTTTCGATCAATCACCTTAATAATACAGCTTTAGCTAGGTATCTTGCGAAAGCTGCTCATATCATAAAATTTTTTTATTCGGTTCCTGGCATACTCACTTGTGGCCCTAACCATTCTTGTAAAAAATCTAAAAAACTTCTTACTTTAGCGGAAAGATATTTTCGATGTGGATATACAGCGTGAATATCCAAAGGGGGCAAGGTGTAGTTTTCTAATACAGGCTTTAATTTACCTCGTTCAATATCCCGCGCCACTACATACGAGGCCAACATAACTAGCCCCAAGCCATCGATTGCCGCAACCCTAATTGCATCGGCTACATTAGCCTGCAAACGCCCTGATACTGTAATCACAGAACAGCCACTGTCACTTTTAAACTTCCACTTGTTTCGTGGTGAGCTCGCCCAATTAACAAGACAACTATGTTCTAACAAATCTTCTGGTTTAATGGGTATACCGTAACGCAATAAATAATCTGGTGAACCGCAAACAACCATTGATGAAGTGGCTAATTTTCTTGCAACCATACTGGTATCGTCTAAGGCACCTAAATAAATTGCCACATCGATACCACCATCAATTAAATCCCCTGGATTACTTTGTAGTATTAATTCTACGGTTAAATCGGTATGAATTTTTAAAAACTCCGTTATCGCACGCGTAATATGTGTTGCACCAATGACTGGCGGCGCACTTACTTTTAATATCCCACGCGGCTCAGTTTGCATGTGTGTTACCGCGGATTCCATCTCTTCAACATCAAGTAAAACTTGTTGGCAACGCTCTAAATATGAGCCTCCGACATCAGTTAAACTTAAACTTCGCGTTGTTCGATTAAAAAGCCTTGTCCCCAAACTGCTTTCCAATTGCATAATATGCTTGGTTGCCATTGCTCTGGAAATACCCAATTCTCTGGCACCTCCCGCAAAACTACCCGAGCGCGCAACCCGCACAAAGACATTCATACTGGTTAATTTATCCACTTACGTTCCTCAATAATTTAAACAACACAATTATTTATTCAGTGATTTTACAAGCCCTGTTAAATCCCGTGCTAGGTGAATAAAAAAATATTGACTTTCTTACTGTTTCTTTAAAACAAACAATCAATTTAATATTTAGCGTATTGTATACAAAAAATATCTCTGTATAGTGAGCACCAAGTTACAAAAAAACAACATAGATTAAAAAAACCTCCACACTTTTTTAACTTTTACAGGATATAGACAATGAATAACTTTAGAAAAGATATATTGATCGGGTTAATGTTTATTGCCGGTATTTGGAGTTTTATTTCCGGTGAATTCATATTCTCAACCGTTTTATTCGCTGGTTCAGCGATTTACAGTAATATTGTGATTAGAGCCCAACTTAAAAGCTAATCATCCCCTTTAACTACCTCCTGGTGTTATACCCACAAGCAAAATTCCTCATGATATTTGCTTGTCTTTACCTCTCATTACGGCAACGTAATGAGAGGTTTTTTTTGCCCTAAAATTTTGTAGCATTTTTACGACACACGATGAAACAGACTAACCTCCCCCATCGTGGGCATTAATAGTCTTACTTTTTCACGTATAAATCAGTAATGGTGCCGGTTATCATTTCTGCTGCGAAGGCAAACGTTTCTGATAATGTTGGATGAGGATGAATTGTCAGCCCAATATCTTCAGCATCTGCGCCCATCTCTAACGCCAATACTGCCTCGGCGATTAATTCTCCTGCGTTTGCACCGACCATGCCTGCACCAATAATACGTCCGGTTTCTTTATCACAAAGAATTTTAGTCATTCCTTCTTTACGACCCATCGCCAATGAGCGACCACTTGCCGCCCACGGAAAACTGCCTTTTTCATACGCAATGCCTTGTTCTTTTGCTTGATTTTCAGTAACTCCCATCCAGGCAATTTCAGGATCTGTGTAGGCAACGGACGGTATTGTTAACGCATCAAAACTTGCTTTATGTCCTGCGATAACTTCTGCAGCAACTTTACCTTCATGAACGGCTTTATGCGCTAACATTGGGTTACCAACGATATCGCCTATTGCAAAAATGTGTGGCACAGTAGTGCGTTGCTGCTTATCGACAGAAATAAAACCTTGTGCTGTGAGGTCAATACCTGCTTGCTGTGCTGCAATCAATTTACCATTAGGTTTACGTCCAACTGCAACGAGTACAGCATCAAAAACTTCTGCTTCTGGAGCTGTTTTATTTGCATCCTCAGCGGCAAAGCTTACTTTTAAACCCTCTGACTCGACCTCAATTGCTGTTACTTTGGTATTTAACCAAATGTTTTTGTATTGTTTTTTAATACGACGCAATAAAGGCGTAACTAAATCTTTATCACAACCAGGAATAATTTGATCCATCAACTCAACAACACTAATTTCTGATCCTAAGGCATGATAAACCGTTGCCATTTCCAAACCAATAATACCGCCGCCAACAATTAATAATTTTTTTGGAATCTGTGTTAATGCTAAAGCATCGGTTGAATCCCATAACCGTGCATCATGATTTGGAAATACCGGAATCTGAGTAGCATGTGAACCTGCGGCAATAATGGCATGTTCAAATTCAATGTATTGCTCACCTGACTCGGTGCTTACCAGTAAACGATGTGCTGATTCAAATTGTCCGTTACCATGAATAACCGTGACTTTGCGTTGTTTAGCTAAACCTGACAAGCCATCATTTAAGGTTTTAGTCACACTTTCTTTCCATGCACGAATTTTATCTAAATCAAGACTTGGTGCTGCAAACTCAACACCATGCTGCGCCATTTCTTGAGCTTCATGAATAACTAAGGCGATATGCAGTAACGCTTTTGAAGGGATACATCCTACATTTAAACAGACTCCGCCTAAGACTGGATCACGTTCAACTAAAATGACTTTTTTACCTAAATCTGCTGCGCGAAATGCTGCACTATAGCCACCAGGACCGCCGCCTAACACTAAAACTTCTGTATTGATAACTGTATCAGTCATGTTTAATTCCTTAATTAAAGTAACAAGCGACGAATATCACTTAAATTTTGTATCACCACTGACATAAAACGTGCGCCTTCTGCACCATCAATGACTCGGTGATCGTAAGTTAAATCTAAAGGCAGCATTAATCGTGGAACAAATTCTGCACCATTCCAAACTGGCTGCATTTTGGCCCGTGTCACCCCTAATATTGCCACCTCAGGCGCATTAACAATCGGCGTAAATGCAGTGCCGCCAATGCCGCCTAAACTGGATATTGTCATGCAACCGCCTTGCATATCCGCAGGCAATAACTTACCTTGCCTAGCCTTTGTGCTCTTTTCTGCTAATTCAAGAGCCAACTGATTGATTGATTTATTATTTACATCTCGTAACACGGGCACAACCAAGCCATTGGGCGTATCTACGGCAATACCAATATTAAAGTATTTTTTTAGTAATAACTGTTCGCCATCACTGGATAACGAAGCATTGAAGCTGGGAAATTGCTGCATAGCAGCAACTAAGGCTTTAATAATGAACAGTAAGCCCGTAATTTTAAGCTCGTCTTTACCTTTTTCAGCATTCAAGGTGCTTCTAAACGCTTCTAAATCAGTGATATCGGCTTCATCGTGATAGGTCACCATAGGTAAATTTAACCAAACACGTGTTAAATTTTGTCCAGTCAGTTTTTTTATTTTACTTAAACTTTTAGCTTCAATTTCACCAAATACAGAAAAATCAATAACGGGAATTGCAGGGATTGCAGCAGCCCCAGAAACGGGCTTGCCATCAAGCATGATTTTTTTCACCCACTCTTTAACATCTTCTTTAAGGAGTCGTCCTTTGCGACCACTACCTAAACTTACCTTGTTAATATCTACTCCTAATTCACGAGCAAACAAACGTACTGCTGGCGACGCATGCGCTTTTCTAGTCGTCGTGCTCGATGCAATAGGCAGTGCCTGTTGAGCACTCTTAACTGATTGCGGTGCAGGGCTTGCTGTTGCAATGCTGGCGATATTAGTCGCTAGCACTGGCTCAGTTACCGGTGCTAATACTTCTGCCACCACAGGCGCTTGGGGAGTATTCTCTAGTTCAGTAGGGACAACTGTCGCGACTAAGGTGCCTTCCTGAACTTTATCGCCGGCTTTAATAAATATTTGCTGAATTCGTCCTTGCACTGGAGACGGCAACTCCATCGTTGCTTTGTCTGTTTCTAATGTCGCAACCGTCTGATCGATTATGATCAACTCTCCGACGCAAATTAATACTTCAACAACGTCAATTGATGGGACATTGCCCACATCAGGAACCTTAATTTCAATTAAGTTAGCTATTTTTTTATCGGTCATAATTATTGTCCTTGGATTAAATTAACCACGGGGCCTTAACATCTGCCGCTAAATTATATTTAGCGATGGCTACATCAATTTTAGCTAACTCAAATTGACCAATATCCGCCAAACTTTTTAACGCTGCGACAGTAATATGAAAGCGATCGACTTCAAAAAAACGTCGTAAGTTTTCACGGGTATCTGAGCGTCCAAAACCATCAGTGCCTAAAACAGTATATGACGCTGTAATAAGCCCACGAATTTGTTCAGCAAATGCTCGGGTATAATCTGTTGCGGCAATGACTGGCCCTACAGCATTCGCTAAACAATTGGCAACATGTGCTTGTTTAGGTGTTTCAGTAGGATGTAAACGATTCCAACGTTCACAAAGTTGACCATCTCGGGCAAGCTCAGTAAAACTTGGGCAACTCCATAAATCAGCGGCTACGCCCCAATCTTCAAGTAATAATGTTGCCGCAAATTCCGCCTCACGAAAAATACTACCTGAACCTAATAATTGAACGCGCAAGGGATTTTCAGGCGCGGTTTGACTAAAAGCATACATGCCTTTAATAATATTTTGCTCTTCACCTTTAGGAATTGCCGGATGCTCATAGTTTTCGTTCATAACCGTGATGTAGTAAAACACATCTTCTTGTTCAACATACATACGGCGCAAACCGTCTTGAATAATGACGGCTAATTCATAGGAATACGTGGGGTCATAAGCCACGCAATTAGGCACTGTTGCCGCCATTAAATGACTATGCCCATCCTCATGCTGCAAGCCTTCACCATTTAAGGTGGTACGTCCTGCGGTTCCCCCCATTAAGAATCCACGCGTTCGTTGGTCAGCAGCCGCCCATATCAAATCACCCACACGTTGAAAACCAAACATTGAGTAATAGATAAAGAACGGAATCATCGGCACATTATGTGTTGAATATGACGTACCCGCCGCAATCCAATCACACAAGCCACCGGCTTCATTAATCCCTTCTTGCAACACTTGACCGTGCTTATCTTCTTTATAAAACATTAATTGATCAGCATCTTGAGGCGTATATAACTGGCCCACTTGCGACCAAATCCCCAATTGCCTAAACATGCCCTCCATACCAAAGGTACGAGATTCATCAGGAATAATTGGCACGATACGACGACCAATAGTTTTATCTTTAACTAAGATGTTTAACAATCTGACGAAGGCCATCGTGGTAGAAATTTCTCGCCCTTCCCCACTCGCTTCTAATAAGGCTTTAAAATCACTTAATACCGGCACATCTAAGGAATATGATTTTGTTCTTCTGGCAGGCAAATGCCCACCTAATTCGGTACGGCGCTGCTGCATGTAGGCTAATTCTTTTGAACCTTCGGCAAAAGTAAGGTAAGGCAATTCATGCAATTGATCATCGGTTACGGGTAAGGCATAACGATCGCGAAAAATGCCTAAGGAACTTGGGCTCATTTTCTTTTGTTGATGGGTAATATTCTGTGCTTGACCAGATTCCCCCATACCATAACCTTTAATTGTTTTTGCCAAAATTACCGTAGGCTGACCTTGATGATTTACCGCTGAATGAAAAGCAGCATATACTTTAGAGGGATCATGACCGCCACGATTTAATTCCCAAATATCACGATCTGACCAATCCGCTACCATGGCACGTAATTCAGGTGTGTTAAAGAAAAACTCTCGCACATAGGCGCCATCTTTCGCCTTGAAGGTTTGGAAATCACCATCAACACATTGCATCATCCGCGCTACTAATAAACCATGTTTATCGCGTGCAAGTAAGGTATCCCAACGCTGCCCCCAAACAACTTTAATCACATTCCAACCTGCACCTCGGAATTCACTTTCTAATTCTTGAATTATCTTGCCATTACCACGCACTGGACCATCAAGACGTTGCAAGTTGCAGTTAACGACAAAAATTAAATTATCTAACTTCTCGCGGCCAGCCATACCAATTGCGCCCAATGATTCTGGCTCGTCTGTTTCTCCATCACCAAGGAAACTCCACACTTTTCGATTGGACGTGTCCGCAAAACCACGGTCTTGTAAATAGCGCATAAAACGGGCTTGATAGATAGCCATAATCGGGCCTAAGCCCATTGACACAGTTGGAAATTGCCAAAAATCTGCCATTAACCAGGGATGCGGATAAGACGATAAACCATTGCCATGAACTTCTTGTCGGAAATTGTCTAATTGCTCAACATTAAAACGCCCCATTAAAAACGCCCGCGCATAATCACCTGGGGTTAAATGCCCTTGGGTATAGACTAAATCGCCTCCATGTTGCTCAGAAGGTGCATGCCAAAAATGGTTATACCCGACATCGTATAAAGTTGCCGCTGAAGCAAAACTAGCGATATGTCCTCCGACATTAGTATGTTTATTGGCTCTTAACACCATCATCATGGCGTTCCAACGTACATACGAACGAATGCGTTGTTCGATGGTGGCATCACCCGGGAATTGTGCTTGTCGTTCAACGGGAATGGTATTTAGATACGCGGTGTTGGCACTAAAAGGTACATCAAAGCCTGATTTACGCGTGACAGCCACTAATTGTTCAATTAAATAATGCGCTCGCTCACTCCCATCTTGTTCAAGAACGGCCTGTAAGGATTCTATCCATTCCCTAGTTTCTTCTGGATCAATATCATTTTGTCCAGTAATTTCCGAAATTAAATTGTTCGTCATGAGTTCTTCCTATGGGCGAGTATTCTTGTTAAGTAATTAGACAGGGCTAAAAAGACGGTTAGTAATGCGACTTTAAATTTATTTATGAGGTTATTTCAATGATTTTTTTTGATTCATTGAAATTAGAAAAAAATTTTAACTTTTGACTGGTAATTACAAACAAAAGAAAACAATGTGAGTGGATTAGTACGCATAGTATATACAATTGCCCCTTGGCAATACACCCGATTTAATCATTAAAATGCTAAGATTTGCGAATTAATAATCTAAATTAAAGATGTTATTCTCAGGGTTTTTTAATGAGTCCTTGATAATCAAGGCTGACTTAAATTCCGTCATTAATAATGCTGACATTTTATAAATAGGTAAAGGCGGACTAAAATAATATCCCTGAATAATATCGCACCCATGCTGGGTTAAGTAAATTAATTGCTGCTCAGTTTCCACCCCTTCGGCAATGATAATTTGCCCTAAAGAGTGCCCCATTTCAATAATTGCAGCGGTAAGCCTAGCGTCTTTTGAGTCTATCGTCATGTCTTTGATAAACGAACGATCAATTTTCAAGACATCAATGGGTAAGTTTTTTAAATAGGATAACGATGAATACCCTGTGCCAAAATCATCTAAAGCAATTTTAATCCCCATTTTTTTCAAGCGCTGCAATTGTAGTTCAATTTGCTTAATATCGCCGACTAACAAGGATTCTGTTAGTTCTAATTCTAAATGCGCAGGATTTAACTGAGTTTCTTGTAAAACTTTTTGCACCGTAGAGATAAATTCGTTATCGGTAAACTGCCGAGCCGACACATTGACCGACACTTGTTTTAACGCATACCCTTCATCTTGCCACTTCTTGAGCTGATAGCACGCTGTGCGCATGATCCAGGCACCCATTTCAACAATTAACCCTGACTCTTCTGCGAGAGGTATAAATTGATCTGGCAAAATCATTTTACTATGTAATTCAGAGCCATGAAACCAGCGCACCAAAACTTCCGCACCAAAAATTTTTCCTGTCGCGGCATAATATTGTGGCTGGTAATACAGCTGTAACTCGTTCTTTTCAATTGCCTTACGTAAATTTGTTTCCATCACTAAGCGATCATGCGCGGCATTGGCATGCTCTTGTTTATAAAATTGATAGTTATTTCGACCTTGGCGCTTTGCCTCATACATAGCAATATCGGCATTTTTAATTAGCAACTCAGCGGTATCACCATGATCAGAAGATAGCGCAATACCGATACTCGCGGTAATAAATACCTCTTGCTTATAGATTAAAAAAGCATTGGCGAGTTTATGTAATATCTCACCCGCCAATAAGGTTGTTGCATAAATAGCTTGTTCATGAGAGGACTCATTAGTAATGAAGAGACCAAATTCATCGCTGCTTAAGCGCGCAATAACTCGGTTTTGAGTAACAAAACTGCGTAATCTAAACGCCACTTCTTTAAGCAAAATATTACCGCCATCATGTCCTAATGAATCATTAATGGATTTAAATCGATCTAAGTTAATACATAACACCACAAGCCAGCTAGCATTTGCTTTAGTTGTTAATAAAGAATCAGTCAAGCTTGCAAAAAACAGTGCCCGATTGGGTAGCCCTGTTAATTTATCGTTATGCGCTACCTGCATCATTTGTTTTTCGGATTGTTTTTGACGAGTAATATCCGTTAAGGTTGCAAAATAAACATACTGCCCCTCATGCTTACGCAGCTCTGAAATTTCCAATTTAATTGGAAATAACTGCCCCTGCTTATGTCGACACAATAATTCCTTTGACCAAAATATATCATTCGTTGCATGAATAAACTGTTGATGAGATAAACCAATATCACCGACTAAGCAAAACGTTAATTCTTGATGGGTTAAATCAGCAAATTGATACCCAGTCAATTGACTAAATGATTGATTAATCGCAACAATGGTAAAGCTAGAATCCAATAGAATCAGGTTTAAATGAGCCTGCTGAAGCCATTGCATGAGTTGATCGACTGCCGAGATGCTGGCTTGCTCAAGAAGATGCCCGGTCACTAATAATAATGGGCGCTGTTGCGGTGCTTTAAAAATAGGTGTGCGAGTAATTTCAAAGGTGACGTGCTCTTGATCAGCAACGCTAATCACTCTGGTTTCTTTTAAGGATTGCTTTAAGTGCAAGGCACTTTTATCCTGAATGCTACATAATTTTAAGGCACGTAAATTACTATCAGGCAGCAAACTTAAATCGTCGTTGGTCAGTCCTTGATAGGCGTTGTGCTGGATATTAAAACTTAATAAATACGACCGACTTGCCTTTAGCCATCGACCGTCTTGATCTTTTAAACATAAAAAATTGGGTAATTGTGATAACACTAGCAACAGATCTTCACGACCAGAAGGTGCCGTGTTTGCTTCAGGAGAAATAGGCGGAAATTGCGAAGAAATTTTCTTACTGGGTTGGCGTAAGATAAGCCCCATTAAGAGTAAATAAGACAAACCATTAAAGATGAGAATGCCGTTTTTGTACCCTACCTCAGGATAAAAAAATCCCCACATTAATAAGAAAAAATTGGTCAACGCCAATAAAGAAAGACTAAGCAGCATCATAGACATTATAAAAACTCTTAACACTCAGAAAATTATCAAATGATAACTAAAAAACGCCCCAAACCACTTATTACAGCAATAACGAGTGTCATCTTATACCACGCACAGATTAATTCAGCATGACGATGCGCTACTTTTTTAACGCATAGCAACTGTGTCATTTCACCCACTTTCAGCAGAAAACAGGTGAAATGACATAATTAATTTCAGTATATATCAGCATTACCTAATTAACTTATTGATATTAAGGTATATTTTTTATCGGCATAAGGATTGCTTATGTCACTATGCAAGTGCTTATAACAGCTTGCTGTTATCCAACGATAACACTAATTATACTTATTTTTCAAAAAGTTAACTTTATAAAGGAAAGCCATGACTGTCACTATGATTAAAAAAACGCTATTAATTTCTTTGTTAACCACAGGTATGTTCACTGCCGCAAACAGCCAAGCTGCAACTCAACTTCCTGTTATCAATGCATTCACTGCTGAGGTCACTGAAGCGGTATTGTCTGTTAAAAGCAAAGGCTGGCATGATGCGGCCTTTGGTGATATGGGGTGGACGCATAGTTCTGATTGGGGCTCATTTAGCGCTAATAAAGGCGAGACTGTGCGCATTAAAGTAGCATCAACACAGCTTGGTTTGCACCCTGGCATTACTGTTTGGCACCGTGGTATCGATGACACCGCTCCAGATAGCTATGTGGTTGATCATTTTTATCCACAAAACGCTAATTTCGTAAAAATTGGTGTCACGGATGAAACCACAGGTGAAAAACTAGGTAATATTGTGATGCGTCATATTATCCATGCTTACGATGGCGACAACACCGTCAAAGTGGGACGTATGAAACCAGTAAAAGATGGGCGTGCAGGTGAGTTAGAAATAAGCTTCAAAGCACCTAAAAAAGGTTTAGGTCAGTATATGTTTGTGGTGGGCGGCATTAATCCAGATGAAGGTGTTGACACGTCATTAAAATATGACATGAATGTATCTGTTTCTGTTACCAAACCCTAAGCGGTTACTTTCGCATACACGCCTGCGTGTATGCGAAGGCATTGCTGATAGCTAGTAAATACATTACTTCTTGAGTCTTCATTAAACTCAGCAGTGTATTTTCCACTCTACATTTTTACATTTTAAACACCATGCACTTTACTTTATTAACTTCTTTATTGTCCTCTCGACACACGCTGATAGTGGTGTCTTTACTAAGCTTACTTAACGCTTCAAATGCGTGGCCGCATGGCAACACGCCCGCCTCTTTACAAGGCATTCAAGTACCGATAACGCCAGGCTTAGTAGAGGGCAGTGATCCGATTATTATTGATAAAGAAACCGCCATCCAATTAGGCAAGGCGTTATTTTGGGATATCAATGTGGGCAGTGATGGTATGGCTTGTGCGTCCTGTCATTTTCATGCAGGCGCTGATGCACGTTATAAAAACCAATTGTCCCCTGGTCAACTAAACGCAGCACATCCTACGAAATTTAATCTTACCGCTTCTGGTGCTCAAGGCGGTCCTAATTACACCTTAAAACGCAGTGACTTTCCACTCCACCAACTCACCAAGCCAACAGATCAAGCATCTAGTGTGGTTTTTACTACAGATGATATTGTTTCCTCAGCAGGTGTTTTCTTAGCTGAGTACCAAAACACCACTGACCACGCTGACGATGCCTGTCGTGCAAATCATGATCCCTTATTCCATATTAACAACTTAAGCACGCGCCAAGTGCAAACTCGCCAAGCACCCAGCGTAATTAATGCCGCATTTAATTTCCGTAATTTTTGGGATGGTCGGGCAAATAATATTTTTAATGGCGTAACAGTTTTTGGTGTACGTGACCGTAACGCGTCAATTTGGGTAGTTGATGCTAAAGGTAAAACAGTTAAACAAACCATACGCTTAGAAAATTCAGCACTCGCTTCACAAGCCGTTGGCCCTGCTGTAAATACCTCTGAAATGTCCTGCCAGCACCGGACATTTCCTGAATTAGGACGCAAATTACTGACGCGTACACCCTTAGAAACTCAGCGAATACATCCTGATGACAGCGTGTTAGCCACCTTACGTAAAAAATCTGGCATAGGGCTTAGCACAACCTATGCAGCAATGATTAAAAAAGCCTTTGCACCACGCTATTGGTCTGGTGAAGGGGAATTTGGTCAGGCATTCATTGCTAAAGCACCCGCCTATTCACAATTAGAAGCCAATTTCTCGTTTTATTTTGGCTTAGCACTGCAACTGTATCAACAAACTTTAATTTCTGATCAAACACCTTTTGATACACCAAGACTCGCAGGCTTTCCACAAATGCCTACAGGTTTAAACAATAAACAGCGACGCGGTTTAAAAGTGTTTCTTAACGCTCATTGCTCAGAATGTCATAAAGGTCCCACACTAACATCAGCCGCACATCCAGAAGTTTACACGGCATCAGACTCGTTTTCTGCGCCTCGCTTAATTAATCGTAAAACCATTAATGGTTCGTTTAATGGTGGCGGTGTCGCACAAGGCTTAATTGATGAGGGCTATTTTAATACCAGCGTTACGCCAACTAATGAAGATTTAGGTGTAGGCGGCAAAGATCCTTTTGGCAATCCGTTATCGTTCAGTGAACAATATTTACAACAATTACGCGATAACTCAGCACCAGTTGATCCCATCGCGATGAATTCATGTGATTTAGATAATTCATTTGCACAAGACTACAAAAAAACCGAATTGACAGACGACTCTTACCTGAAAGGCGATTGTTTTGATCGTTCTATTTATGCAAAAATCCCTTTACCTGCGGTTATTGAAGCTGAATTACAAAAAAATAATGGCGGACGTTTTATGGTTGCGACGCAAGGTGCTTTTAAAGTCCCCACCCTACGTAACATTGAATTAACAGGGCCTTATATGCATAACGGTAGCCTGCTTACTTTAGAACACGTTATCGATTTTTACTTCCGTGGCGGTAATATTAATAACCCTCACCATTTTGCTACCTTAGTATTTCAACAAGCGATTAGTAAACGTGAAAAAGCTGATTTAGTAGCGTTCTTGACTTCATTAACTGATGAGCGAGTAAGATGGGAACGCGCACCTTTTGATCACCCAGAACTTCGCGTTCCTCATGGTCACAAACAAGCCGCTGACCCGAACGTGCCAGAATGGGCAGCGGATAACTTTATGACCGTGCCGGCCATTGGTAAACAAGGCCGTGATGAGCGCTTAGGCCCATTAAAAGCATTTCATACCTATTTGCAAAAATAA
>CAJAQT010000196.1 GCA_903944165.1 uncultured Methylococcaceae bacterium
AGTTCGACCACGCGCATCAGCCTCACAAGCAAGTAAAAACTCTTGTAGTGAATTGACTGGTTTAAATGCACCTAATTGCATCAAGGTATCAGCAAGTGTGCTTGGTTTTAATTGCTCAACACGATGACAATGACTGTGATAACGCATGACTTGTTGCGCCAAGTTTTTAAAAGAATTAGGGACACGAAGACGTTGACACAGCGCGTCTAAAATAGGTAAGCCATTAATTTCATGCTGATAATGATGGGGTAAGTTGGCCTTTGGCGACACCGCTTTGCCTAAGTCATGGACAAGAGCAGCAAAGCGCACTTCAGGGCTGTTACTTAATAAGGCGGCTTGTTCAAGAGCCATTAAGCTATGAATGCCCGTATCAATTTCAGGATGGTAAAGTTCAGGTTGAGGAACACCAAATAATTGGTCAATTTCAGGGAAAATACGCGCCAGTGCACCACAATCTTGCAATACCAAAAAAAAGGCTGACGGTGTGAGTTCGTGTAAGGCTTTAAACAACTCAGCCCACACCCGTTCAGCCACTAAATAATCAACCTCGCCAGAAGCAACCATCGACTGCATCAGCGTACGGGTTTCAGGTGCTAAGGTAAAACCCAGATGGGCGTAGCGGGCCGCAAAACGTGCAACACGTAAAATCCGCACAGGATCTTCACTGAATGCTGGTGAGACATGCCGAAAAATACGCTCAGCTACATCACGCTGTCCACCATAAGGATCGATGATATTACCTTCGGCAGTCATTGCCATGGCATTGATGGTAAGGTCGCGACGCAGTAAATCTTCTTCAAGACTTACCGTAGGTGACGCCTGAACACTAAAGCCAGTGTAGCCAGGTCCAGTTTTACGTTCTGTTCTGGCAAGCGCGTATTCTTCTTGAGTGTGTGGATGTAAAAATACCGGGAAGTCGCGCCCAACAGACCTAAAGCCTTGTTTTTTCATTGTTTCTGGTGTTTCTCCTAACACCACCCAATCGTGCTCGGTAACAGGAAAATTAAGTAATTTGTCGCGTACTGCGCCGCCAACAAGAAATATCTGCATGATGCTCGTAAAGTTAAGTCAGTTTTAAACAATTTAACCTGTTGCATGAAAATAGCACAAGTAAAAAAGTAAGTATTCAACTCACCTCCTCAATAAAAGATAGAGGAATGAATAAATACCTAAAAAACAAAACTTGGGCGATATTTTTATTGCGGCGTGATTTTTAAAAACCAATTACTAACGATCTGTTGATGAAGTTCATTTAATTGATTCTGTAACTCATCCAAAATCATGCGCAGTTGTAATTGAGTAGTTTGATGGGTATCAATAGCCTCAACATACGCTTGTAATTCAGCTGTTTTACTAGGTAATGAATCATTATTGGGAAGTTCGTTAATACAATCATAAATTTCAATTAAGCAACAACCAATTGAGCGTGGTAATTTTTTATCTAATAATAAAAAGTTAAGGACATCATCACCATCAATTCTGCTGCGAACATGCTGGCGATACATAAGTAAGGCATTTAAGGAAGAAAGGATATTCATCCAAAGTAAGGTTTCATATTGTCTAAGATTAGCACTGCGTGTTTCAGAAAGTAATAACGAGGCTAAATCCAAAATACGACTGGTCATATCAGCGCGTTCAATATTTTTTCCCAAACGAATAAAACGATACGGGTGATGGTGGCTCATATAACTTGAGAGTAAGCCATTAAAACCCTGACAGCCTTTAAGAATCTCATTGAGAAAATGCACGCGATGACTGCGGTTGGTAAGTGAATCAAGATTATTTTTAGCAAACAAATACATTTCATTAACTTGTTGCCACGCTTCATCCGGTAAGAGTTCGCGGGTGGTGCGAATATTTTCTCGGGCAGCATTTAATGATGAAATTAACGAACCAGAATGACTGGTATCCGCTAATAAAAAGCGCGTGACATTACGTTCATTTGCTAATTTAGTCTGATCATTAAAGGCACTGGACTGACCATTAATGCTAATGAGTTGTTGCCAGCCCATGCCGACATCTTTAGGTAAATCCATTAATAAATTCATGTGCACACTCACTAATTTAGCGGTGTTTTCAGTGCGCTCCATATAACGGGCGAGCCAATATAAACGTTCTGCTGAGCGGGATAACATTAGTTTTCCTCCATATTGATAATCCACGTGTCTTTACTGCCACCCCCTTGCGAAGAATTAACGACAAGTGAGCCTTTTTTAAGTGCCACGCGAGTTAAGCCGCCAGCAGTGACAAAGGTATGTTCACCTTGCAAGATAAATGGACGTAAATCGATATGGCGTGGTTCAAGTTTACCTTTACATAAAGTGGGTGCGGTGGAAATAGCTAAAGTAGGTTGACCAATATAATTACGCGGATTAGCTTTGATAATTTTTTTAAATTCAGCAACTTCTTTAGCTGTTGCGTGCGGCCCCACTAACATGCCATAACCACCTGATTCATTAGCAGGCTTAACTACTAATTTAGCCAGATTGTCTAACACATACTCCATATCCTCTGGAATGCTGCATAAATAGGTAGGAACATTGGGTAAGATAGGTTCTTCGTTAAGAAAATAACGAATCATTTCTGGGACATACGCATAGACCACTTTATCATCAGCCACCCCAGCACCGGGTGCATTAGCAAGGGCTACATTGCCAGCTTTCCACGCACGCATTAAGCCGCGCACGCCTAAGCTAGAATCGGCACGAAACACTTCGGGATCAAGAAAATCATCATCGATACGGCGATAAATGACATCAATTTTTTCAAGACCTTCAATCGTTTTCATGTACACACAATCATCTTCTTTAACGACTAAATCACTGCCCTCAACTAATTGTGCACCCATTTGTTGTGCTAAATAAGCGTGTTCAAAATAGGCAGAATTATAAATGCCAGGGGTTAACACAACGATTTGAGGTTTGCCCACAGGATGTGGCGCCAGTGACGACAGCATATCTTGAAGTTGAGTCGGATAATCATCAATGGGCAAGATATTAATATCTTGCAATAACTCAGGAAAAACACGTTTAGTAATCACCCGATTTTCTAGCATATAAGATACGCCAGAAGGCACGCGCAGATTATCTTCTAAGACATACATCACGCCATCTTTATCGCGGACCAGATCAGAGCCACAAATATTTGCCCAGACCTCATGTTTGGGTTTCATGCCCACGCACTCAGGACGAAAGTTTTTTGAACTATTAATCGTTTCGCTGGGGATTTTGCCAGCTTTAATAAATTCTTGATTAGCATACACATCACTAATAAAGCAGTTTAATGCGGTGAGTCGTTGTTTTAAGCCTTGTTCAATCTTTTGCCATTCTTTAACATCAATAATGCGCGGGATAATATCAAAAGGCCAGGCACGATCAATATTGCCTTCATCGCTATAAACAGTGAAGGTAATACCCATTTCCATGATGGCTAATTCGGCAGCCATTTTGCGTTGATCAAAATCCGTTTTTTTTAAGGTGTTAAGGTATTGGCATAAACGTTGACTTACTGGACGTGGCTGAAATTCTGAATACATCAATTCATCATAAGCCGCATCAGTTTTATAGTTTTCCCAGATTGATTTCATGGCGTCATTATTAAGTGATTTAAGTTTGTAATAATTTCAGCATGAAATATGCCATTCTTAATTTACCGACCTATTCATTAACAAATGGCATAAATACTTCAAGGTTTAAGAATAAGAATCGGTAGCACGTTTCATAACACGCACTAACGAGCTATTTTGGTTATGTGTGCGCGTCAAATAGGTGCAATGAGTAAGAAATAGTAGAAAGCAAAGACGCTTAGCCTGATTAAGGTGCAGTATTACGACCATGATTGGCCTTAATGACTGATGTTAAGCCAGCTCTTTAGAAGACTGTGCTAAGAATAAAATAGTGAGAGCTGTTAACGTGCTTTAGCACAATGCGGTTAATTTTTTATGTTAGAGTTTTTGTCATAATAAAAGCATGGGTACATATTACAGACGTTGAAATTATTCAGGTAAGAAAAGCATTGCCTAATGCACTGTAAACGGGAAGCCTTGTTTGTTTTGTAAACTTGGTAATAGTAAGGAACGCTTACTAAACAAACAGGGCATGTGTAGGTGCGAATTAATTCGCACCCAATGTTTACGTTATTTCATACCCATTGCTAAAAACAGCTTTATTTGTACTAAATAAAATCGTCGCCAGTAATCAAGCACTGGCGGTAAAAATAGAAGACATCGTGACTAAGCGACAGAGTAGGCTTAATAGCTCAGCTTGTTTAGTGGTGTTTGTTTTTTTAAAGATAGATTTCAAATGGGTGCGTGAAGTATTGACACTAATATGAAAATTTGTTGAATACTCGGTAAGCGAAGCACCCTTCAAAAGCTCTAAGGTAAGTGTTAATTCAGCAGGTGTTAATTGGTATAAATTACGAATAAGCTGCACGGTTTCGTTATTTTCTTTAAGTCTAATATCTAAAAATAACAGTAGCTTATAAGAAGATAATTCATTATTAAGCGTCTTTTCAGCAATTAAGAAATTAAGATTCTTACTGACATGAAAATTGTTTATGCCCTCAACAGGTGTTACGACAAATTTGCGGTGTAAATATTGGTAACAGAGTGTATCGGGCGAATGGGGAGTGGCGTCAGTGTTTTCAGTTAACAATTGCTGTGCAGAGGTATTCATAAATTCTATGTTACCTAAATTATTAGCAATAAATACGGGAATATCTAAGGCGTTATAAATTTCAAAAAATAAATGACTATGTGATTGTAAGTTTTTATGGGCAATTAATAGAAGAAAGGCGGTTTTTATATGGAAAGCAAGGCGTTGACACATAGTTGCTTGTTTTTCAGAAAACGCAGCATGGTTGGCGTGTAACACAACAGCAAAGATAAATTTTATACAATTAGAAGTAATGGTATAGCAAAAAACTTGATGAATGTTTGTTGAGTTACTGTGTTTAAACTGTTCAGTAGCTTCCTCCATACTAATATAAAGACTTGTATTAAATAATAAAAAGTCATCATTTACATGATGACTATTATGCGTTAATTCATTAAGTAACTGTTTTTTATGCGAACACAAGTCATTAGTATTTTGCCCACTGATTGTCTGATTTGAAGAATAAAGCATTTTTTTCTGGGTTAAATTATTTTCCTCTATAACAAAGATATCAACGTCAGTTAAAAGATCAGCACATGCTTTCAGGGCATAGCCCCATTCATTTTCATTAGTTCTAACGGAATATAAGGTTTCTACAACAGTATCAAATTTAGCTTGGTTATACATAGTGGCTATCCTAAGTTTAAGCATTAATAAAAACCGCGTGAGCAGTGTTGGTTTAGTTATGTTGCGTTGGCAGTGATATTAGTTTGCCTTATGGTGGCGACAAAACGTGACATTTCACATTTATTTTTGAAAATATTTTTTATCAAGTGAATAGTTTACGAATATTTTCTAGTGGTGCTTGTTGAAAAGTAAGGAGAATCAGTGTTTATAAAAACCTAATCAACTGATTTTATTGGTGAAAGAGGTTGATTTTTAAATTATAGGAAGTTGAACACAAAATCATAACACTCTATCGTCCTACTAATTTTTAATAAAAGTAATATTTCAAGTGTTTTAAATGTGCAAAATAAACTTAACATATTGTTTTAATTGATTTTAATTTTTATTAAAACAATAATCGGTTCTCTTTTAAAAATAATATAAATAAGTGCTTATAAAAGCATAATCAATTGATTTTATTAGTTAATTATGTTTTATTTTAAATTGTGCTTTATACGTCACAACAGCATGAAATTCTACTGTCCATCCTACTAAAGCCTAATATTTAGTTATTTATTTCTCAAAATTCTTATTTTAAATATACAAAATAATCATAACGTGTTGTTTTAAATTATTTAAAAAGGTATTAAAACAATGATTGATGGTATTCATAAAATCTAAAATTTTAGTTTCCAATGAGAATATAAGTGATTTGTCTTTAAAGCGGTATCACCCAAATGGGTGAGAAGAAGGGAAATTAAATTATAAATATCATCCATTACGATGATTGTGGAAGTTACTTGATGCGATTATTCTAAGCTCCAAATTCGGCTTATAAAAATTTTTTAGTCATACGACAGCGTTAACGAATAACCATAATTCTTTGCTTAAGATCAATATTTCGATTTAAAAATACTCCTTCAATTTACGCAGGTTAAATTTGTTATGAATGAAACAGTCTTTCAAGGCAGTTCGCTGCTTCGCGCAAAAGCCATAAAACCTAAGCTTGTTATAAAAATTGATCATAATAATCTGAGTGCAGGCGAAGTAAGCCAAGTTACCTTTACATTTAGCAAAGTGATTCGTGGCTTTAGCATGACTGATGTTACAGTGAAAGGCGGCACACTCAGCAACCTAAGCAACAGTGGCGATAATAAAACCTACACCGCGACCTTTACACCCACCGACAAGGTTAACAACTTAGCTGGCTCGCTTAGCGTAGCGGCGGGCAGTTACACTGACATAGCAGGCAATAAAGGCACCGCCAGTAACCTGGTGAATATTAGCGGCGATACTTTAGCGCCCACCGTCACGTTAAGCAGTGACAAAGCCCTGTTACGAATCAATCAAAAAGCCACGCTC
>CAJAQT010000197.1 GCA_903944165.1 uncultured Methylococcaceae bacterium
GCGTAGGCATCTGCTTCAATCTGTGCATCCCAAGCAAGCTCATCAAATAGAGCAAACCAAAGGCGAAACTCAGCTAAATCGTGTGCAGGCAACTGTTGAACAGCTTGTTCAATAGCTTGGATAGAAGTCATAAATTACTCCAAAATGATTTTTGTTAAGTTGTATTTTAACTGATAGCCACGCCTAACGTTACGGTAAGGGGCGAGCTGCTAATTAAGCTAAACGAAGCCACTTACCTTTGAATTTAACTTAATGTTTCAACACCGCTAACGGGCGGCGCGTCCCTTTGACTGACTTGTTGGGCATTTAAGTTTACTCTGACCCCAGTTATTTTTGACCCCAGTTATTTTCAGTTATTTTTGACCCCAGTTATTAAGCTATAACCCTAATGATTAATTACGAGCTAAGTGCATTAATAAAGTCATCAATTGAAACCGCCGCCCTGTTTGAGTAAACCAGCCAAAGTGCCAGTTTTGATTTCACGATGATTAGGCACGACACAACCTTGAGAGCCTTTACTAAGAATGATGTGACTGCCGCGCTGTCGAATGACAGTGAAACCAAGGCGTTGCAAGGCACGGACAGCTTCATTTCCAGAAACAACAGGTAAGCTAGGCATGTGCGGCAACTTGGAATGTCGTGAGCAACGAGCGTCCAGATACGACTAGCGGAAACTCTTCCAAATAAAGTTCAGTGGCTTCTTGGAGGTTTATAAGAGCCTCTTCAATGCTTTCACCTTGGGTTGTGGTGCCTGTTTCGGGATTGAAAGCAACATAGCCACCCTCAATAGCGGGAGTCAATACAGCAGATAATTCCATGATTTTTCCTCATAAAACGTAATAAAACTACTGCCTAAAAAACCGTTAAAGACTTTTTTAATGCACCAACCATTTTAGCTGATGGTTGTTTGGTTTTTTGGAAAAGCAGCCCCGATTTTTGCAGCCACATCAAGAGCTACTGCGTCGTTATATGCTTTTACTCGGCCAGAAAGCAAGAAACACTCAATTAAGGCATTAGGCACAATTTGTTCGTATAAAAATTCAGGTGCAAAATCTGCACCGTTACTCCAAGATAAAGTGTGCCCTTCTAATTCAAAGGACTTGAAAAACTCTTTATCTTTTAAAGGTTCAAATACTTGACCATAAAGTTCTGCGGCTAAATCAACCTCACCTTCTATACCGTCATTAAATGACAACCAAACTTTGTATTCACCACAATATCTTGCATTTGTAACATGAATAAACATAACTCTATTCCAAAGGTTTAATGTTAGACAAAGGCTTTCTGTCAATAGCGGCTTGCCAATTAGCCATTAATTCCTCTTGGTGAAGTAGATATCAATCAAGAACCGCATTTAATGCTCTTCTTGGAAACCTACCTGTAACAACACCCGTTTTAATATCCACGGTAATTTCGTATTCGCCATGCTCTGCGTGAAAATGCGGTGGGGCGTGTTCACGAAGATACATGCGTATGATTATTCCAAGAAAGCGGCTAATTTCAGGCATTGGCTATTTTCAAATTCTTTGCTGTTAAATAAAAAATTGGGCGAACCCGTAGGACGGTTTCGCGATAGCAAACCGCCATGCCCAATGCAACACCGATGCTCCGAAAGGGTGGATTGCTAGCGCAAATCCACCTTACGGGTTGGACAACACCAAGCAGTACTTCACGAAATGTGAGACGAGTAGTGTCAACGGATATTGCTAGGTTCACTCGATGCTCCTTTTGTATTTGTAAGCTACCTAACGCAGAAATAACGGGACGCGGCGTGGTGAATGACGGTGACGCATAGATTGAGGCCGCGTTCCTGTTGATTGTGGGGTTAGGCTTTTACAACAACTTAACCAATGCGGCAATGACGGCAACCTGCGCCAACATTAAGGCACCAACCCATTTAACCAAATCTACTTTGAGTTCAAGTAGGTCTGTTTTAGATGCAAGTGGCGCAATATCTAGTTTAGTTGCCAGCTCACTTTGTGATTTTTTTAGTACGGACACTACGGTTTCTGATTGCTTCCGGGTAAAGCCGCTGCTTTCAAGTTCATTGACAAGCTCTTGTGTGTCGAAGGTAATGGTGGTCATGGCTATGCTCCTATGGTTTTGAGCTAGTTTAGCAAAGTTTGACAGCTATGCAAAACGGGGCTATATTTGCCGTCAGGTGCTGAAAACACCTACACAGCGGAAAGCCGCACCCGTCAGATCATGCGGCTTTTTTACGCCTATAGGTTTTCTATGGGCGGGAGTGCTAGGAATACAAGACCGGGCAACCGGGAATATCTCCGCCGACTGTGTACGGTTTTCAGCTCCCGCCCGCCCCGCTGAAAACGGGGATTTTGCAATCCTAAACACAATCCCAAGCAAGCTCATCAAATTGAGCAAACCAAAGGCGAAACTCAGCTAAATCGTGTGCAGGCAACTGTTGAACAGCTTGTTCAATAGCTTGGATAGAAGTCATAAATTACGCCAAAATGTTTTTTGTTAAGTTGTATTTTAACTGATAGCCACGCCTAACGTAGGGCGGATAAGCGAAGCGTCATCCGCCATAACTATGCCAGCTTACGTGAAATTCATCTCCCATCAAACACCATAATAAATTTTGGTGCATGACGCTAACGCTTATGCACCCTACGTAGTTTGTATGCGGGGTACGCGGTGGAGCGTTGAGTTAGGCTTTCAGGGTTCAACACCTACGCTTTACCGCTTAGCCCCAGCACCCCATGTTGGCGGATAATATCTCCAAGAGAACGCAAAATAGCATTTACTTCTTGAGATGTAGGGAACATTGCTACGACATCATCATCTAAACGGACAAGGTTAGTTCCCTCGCTATACCGCTTTGCGTATTTTCCTCTTACGCCACCAGAAAAATCGTATTCGTCTAGCATGTCAGAATCATTTTGATTGTTCATAATTTTCTTCGTACCTCTTTCGTTCGTGGGCGTTTGCTAAACGTGCTGAAATTAACCTGATAATATCGTCTCTTTCAGCGTGAACCACAACAAGAGTTCTTCGTTTATCGGATTGACCTATTGTGACCAGTCGCTCCTCATGTTCTGGATGCAACGGGTCTATGATGGTAACGGACAAAGAATCTGACAGGACTGTACCCGCTTCTTCAAATGTTACC
>CAJAQT010000198.1 GCA_903944165.1 uncultured Methylococcaceae bacterium
AACAACACCTAGAAAAATAGTAGGCGTTGGTGGTACAAAAGCAGCCGCTAACAAGTGGCTAAATGGTCAATTAAACGAGGATTCAATTGCAATTGAATCAGGTGGTTTTTTAAAATTAAACAATATCTATAATTACCAATCTTATCTAAATGGTTTAATTAAAACTGGTCAGGATACGACTTTTGAATCTGATGATGAAATGGCTAAAAAAGAATCAGAGCGGTTGGAAAAAAGGGCTATTTATGATGAAAAAATCCTCCAAGAGGACGCGCTATTAGCCGCCAATAAATCTTATTCGGTTGGTGATGATTCAGATTTTAAAAGACCGCTAGAGCTTAAATTTACAATTAGCGTGGAGAAAAGAGATTTATTCCTAAAATTGCTTGAAGCTGTAACGCCGCAAGAAAAATACGAGGTGCTTATCAGTAATGAAGATAATGCAAAAATGGAGCAGCAAGACTTTAAACTAAGGGTTGACTTAAATGGTGCGCTAAGAAAAGGCATTAAGTTTGGGTATTTTAAATTACAGCAGCGAGCGGGTTATAGCGTTGCAACTGTAACTATTGATTTGGCAAGCACTCAGACGGAGGTCGCGCCGGTTGAGGAACAAACAGATAACGATGAAATAAAATGGGATTTAGAAAAGGAAGTGGCTGTTTTTTCTGAAATGATTGCATCAGCGGAAGCAAAATCACAATCAATTGATTCGGCTGCACGCCAGTTTATAAAAAATAAGTTGCAAGGGCATACAGTTAATACAAGGGCTGGTAAATGTATTATTAACTCGATGTCAGTTGGAAAGCTAGTTGATAACAGTGGACGAAAAGGATCACTAAAACTAAAAGCTATTCCATATATTCCAGAAATTCTTAAAAATGGAGAGCCTGGACAAGATGAGCCTTTGCGAGATAAAGTCAGTAATAGGATAAAAAAAACATCTGTTACAGCGTTCGTACCATTAACACATGTTTTTGATGCAGGCGACGTTACCATGAAAGTAAGGATTAAACTTGGCAGGAGGGATGCTTTTCCAGCATTAGTTTACAGTCTTTCTGCAAGTGAATATGTAATGGACGGCATACAAGAAGAAGCCCATTACATCGCCTACATCCGACAGCCATCAGAAGATGACTCGATTCACGCAGGGTTAATAATGGACTCCGATTTAATTATCGACAATGTATCTGATGATGTCAATGACATAAATATAGAGGTTCTTGAGGCATGGGACTCAGAAGGCAATCTGATTAACCTTGAAGACGATGAACAGACAGCGCAAGACCCCGACGCTGCGCCGAGCTTATTTGACCAACCCGAGGCTATAGGCAAAAAATCAATTAAATCTATAGGTGAAGAATTTATTGCGCTGCTAATTCCTAACGAAACTGAAAAAGAATACTCAAAAACTAGCTGGAAAGCTGCGCGTAATGAAAGAAACAATAACGATAAAATTTGGGCGGAGCAGTCAAAAAACAACGCGATAATTAGTTATATCAAAAATAACGGGCGCTTGACTTCTACATCAATCAACGAGATTAGCTATATAGGAAATTCTTTTTTTGCGACGAATGAAAAGCGTGCGTTAAATCTGCCTTTCGACGGTGGCGGTAAAGATTATTATTTCATGACTGCTGAAGAACAAGAAAATGTTAATCAGGCAATAATTAAAAAATTATTAAAAAATAATATCGTTAAGCGTTATTTAAAGGCTCTCAACGCATATATCAAGGATCGCGATAATCAACCAGCACCTCCAAAAGTACCTAGTACAAATACCCCGCAAGGCATAGACCCCATAGCCAAGTCCAACATAGAAGCCGCCAATATCAGCGCGGCAATCAAAAAGAAAGCGATTGCTTATTTAAATGCTAATCCTGCAAGCCATGAAATTA
>CAJAQT010000199.1 GCA_903944165.1 uncultured Methylococcaceae bacterium
AGCGATTTGATTAAGACGGCAAATAAGATCAAGCTCAATATCAGGCTTAAAATTAGGCGTGGCTTTATTAGGGGGTAATGTTGGTGATGCGGACATTCCTTGCATCGCATTAAGCCATGACGGTGCACTAGAAAAAGCGAGCAAACCTAAACTGGCTTGATTAAGAAATCGGCGGCGAGAAATTTTATTTTTATTAGTTAACATACAAGCTCCAAAGACGTGTGGTGAATCGTTATATCACCCATAAAGTGTACCCTAATTTTTCTTTATATTAGAGAAAACTAATAAATTAATTCTGCTTTATCTGCATAATATTTAATCCTTTAATCCTTTAATCCTTTAATCCTTTAATCCTTTAATCCTTTAATCCTTTAATCCTTTAATCCTTTAATCCTTTAATCCTTTAATCAAAAACATTATTGCTAATCAATATTAATTAAGCGATTGATTTTATAAACTTATTTATTTATAAAATCACATAAAAATCATAATATAAATCGTTTATCTTTATTACTTTAGTTTGTTTTAAGATAGAATAGCGACGCTGTAACTAAACTTACACTGCGATTAAACGTGCACTGTAACTAAATCTAAATAAATGTATTTTAAGGATATATATATGAAAAAAATCATTCTTGCAGGTATGTGCTTAGCATCGCTAAGCGTTGCTAATGCTGCGACAACAACTGATCCAATTATTAAAGTAACGTTATTAGGTACAGGTGTGCCTTTACTTAATGCTGATGTTCTTGAAGCTAACGGCCGTGCTTTATCTGGTTTATTAATTGAAGCTGGATCAGAGCGCATGTTATTTGACGTAGGTCAAGGCGTGTATAACCGTTTGATTCAATCTGGCGGCGGCGTGATGAATCCTAATGTTGGTGTTGATAAAGTTTTTATCAGTCATTTACATAGCGATCATATTGCTGACTTAGCACCACTTTATGCAATTGGTGGTTTGTATCGTCACCCTGATGCAAAAGAAGGTGATGTGCAAGGTTTCAATGGCTTAGAAACGTATGCGTTCCCAACGACTACTCCATTACGTGTATGGGGTCCAGGCGGCGGTCCAAACCAACCTGTTGCTACGTGGGCAATGATGCAAAACTTTAGAACTGCGTATCAAACAGATTTTTACGTTCGTTCTATTTGGTCAGGTTGGGATGCTTCTTTAGGTCTTGACGCAGTTGAAACCTTAAACGCCACTCAAGAATTATTTGAAGGTGTAGTTTATGAAAACAATGGTGTAACCGTTACTGCATTCTTAGTTAATCATGAGCCAGTTTCACCATCGTATGGTTTCCGCGTTGATTACAATGGTCATTCTGTTGTGTTCTCAGGCGATACCGCGCCAACGCCAAACCTGCTGAAAAACTCTCAAAATGCTGACGTGATCGTTCATGAAGTGTATGGTTTCGCCCGTGAAGATGCACCAAACATTTATGATTACCACACTTCACCAGAAGATGCGGCGAAACTTTTCAAAAGCGCTAAACCAAAACAAGCCGTTTACACTCACTTAGTTGTACCACCAGGAACAACTCCTAACGACTTAGCTGATCGTACACGTGCAGCTGGTTACAAAGGTAAATTAGCATTAGGTGTTGATTTAATGGTTATCAACGTAAATGCTGATTCTGTTAAAATTCAACAACCAAGCACAGCAGCTGCAATGAATACTAAAAAAGCTAGAGGCGAATTTATGGAAGTTGCTCGCGCTCGTAGAAGTAAATAAAAAATAATTAAACAGTACGTTTAATTAGCTGCACAAAAACGCCACCTTATCTTTTTAAGGTGGCGTTTTTTTATGTTGAAATTAAATACCGTGTTTCAAATTTACGCGCTAACTCAGCAAAATCAGCCACCGCTTGAAAAGGCAAACAGCCCAATAAAGGTGCGTCTACGCGCACTTGAATACTCTGTATATTTTCCTGCATCGCGAGCATCGTGACATCATTGCACTGAGCAATCCAGCCCACACACTCAAGCCCTGAGCTTTTTACCGCACGATACGTTAACAACGCCTGATTGATACATCCTAAACGAATAGCAACGACAATAATTACCGGCAAGCCAAGCGCTTGTGCAACATCAGCAATGGCTTGATGCTGATTAATGGGTGACAACCAGCCGCCCGCACCTTCCACCACAATACACTCAGCTTGAACTTTAAGCTGCTGATAACAGGCAACTATTTTTTGCACCTCAACAGGATTATTGACCCCTGCCAAATGTGGTGAAATAGCCTGCTCATACACATACGGATTAATCAGCGAATACGCAACAGGCAGCGAACTATGCGCTTGCAATAATAAGGCATCGGCATTTTTTAACTGCCCCTCTTGCCACAGCGCCCCTGCCGCAACAGGCTTCATTCCTAGCACAGTGCGACCATGCTGCTGAAAAAAATGCATCAGCGCAAGCGTTGCCCAAGTTTTGCCCACATCGGTATCCGTACCCGTAATAAAATATCCAGATCTCATCGTTTTGCACTAAAAAATAACACTTCAAACGTTGCCATAATCTTAGCTCCTTCATCTGTGGCGTAGGCTGACAGCATTTTTTTAAGTGCTGTTTTTGTGGTTAGACTGCGTTGACGTCCAGCTAAAATATTATGCGCACCTAACTGTTTTAATTCGTGCATAAGCTGCATAACACTCTCATAGGTAACAGCATACACTCGACGCTGCATACGCACCTCAACAAAGCCGGCTGCCGTCAACATAGCAAGCAGCTCTGTATGCTTATAAAAGTCATTCACATGACTGAATGCATCCACCTGTGCCCACGCCGCTTTTAATTCCTGCAAGGTTGAGGGGCCAAAAGTTGAAAACATAAAATACCCCTCAGGCTTTAAAATACGGTAAATATCAGTGAAGACAGGCTGCGGTAATCGACACCACTGCATTGCCAAATTAGACATACAGTGCTCAATACTTTGTGGTTGAAACGGAATGTTTTCAATATCCGCACATAAATACTGCACGGAAGAAACTGCCTGTAATTTTAGCTGAGCTTGTTTCAACATAGGCAGGGCAATATCCAGCGCGATTAACTGACTCTTTGACCGCGTAGCTAAAAATTCTGCACTTAAAAAGCCCGTGCCACAACCCAGATCAATAACAAGCCCCTGAAGTGCTAAGTCAGCCATCATAGTGATTAATTCACCGCCCACCTCACGCTGTAAATGTGCAACGCGATCATAACTAAGTGATGACTGCGAAAACGCATGTTTAAGCTTGATTTTATCGACTGCGCTGTAATCACTCATAACGAATGCAGAAAGTGTGAGATTGCCCCGACAGTTTCTTCACACTGCGATAAGAACGGTGCGTGTGCTGAACCAGCCAAATAACATACGCGCAGGTTAGGCTGAAGTTGCAGCATGGCTTGTCCAAGGGCAATAGGCACTAACGCATCCTTAGCACCCAACACTAGCAACACTGGCTTAGTGAGCTCAGCCACAACATCCCGTAAATCTGCGGTGTTTAAAATAGCTAAACCACCCTGCAATGTTTCAGAATCTGGACTTGGTACAGACGAAGTCAGCGTTTTTAACTGCTGACACACCTCCTTAGCCTCGGCTAAGCCTTGCACCTGCAACAGTAAAAAACGCAGTAAAGTAGCGGCACAATTTTCAGTTAATTGGCTGGCAAAGTTGGCTAAGCGTGACGCGTTCATGCCTGGCCAAGTGAGTTGCCCTGCATCGGCTTGTTGAATGAAACACGGATTACCCGCCACCAAAATAATACTTTCAACGCGTTCAGGATAACGCTTGGCAATATCTAACACCACAGTTGCACCCAATGACCAGCCCAGCCAGCAACACGGCTCGTCTATTGCCAACGCTGCCAAAATAGTATCGCTCACTAACGCTAATGAAAACGGCGTAATTTTTTCACTATACCCATGCCCAGGCAAATCAATGCACAGCACTTTATAATGCTGCGCCAACTGCTCGGCGAAGGTTTGCCAAATACCACTGTGCATTGCCCAGCCATGTATCAAAATAATTGTCTTGCCTGTGCCGACACGGGTGTAATGTATATTTGTCATGCGTAACCTACGAATTTATTAGACATTTTTCTAGTGCAGCTAATAAAGCATCAACCTCTGCTAACTCATGCAAGGCTGAAAACGTCACCCGTAACCGTGCGGTATGTGTGGGGACTGTAGGCGGACGAATAGCACTCACCCAAAAACCTTGCTCGCGGAGTGCGGCACTTAACGCCAAGGCACGTTGATTAGTGCCAACCATGATTGGCTGAATGGCTGACGACGACGGCATTAAGCACACGCCTAAGTGCTCAGCACCCTCTCTAAAATGCGCAATCAAGGTCTGCAATTTTTGCCGCCGCCAGGTGTCCTTAATCATCAGTTGTAAGCTAACACGCGTTGCTACAGCAATAGCTGGCGGTAAGGCTGTGGTGTAAATATAACTGCGTGCGCGTTGAATTATGGTATCAATTAACGTCTCTGAACCCGCCACAAAAGCACCAAACGTACCTAAAGCTTTACCAAACGTTGCCATTAAAATCGGCACCTCTTGCTGAGTAAAGCCGTGCTGCGCAACAATGCCACCGCCCTGCTCGCCCAGCACCCCAAAACCATGAGCATCATCAATCATTAGCCATGCCTGATGGTGCGTTGCTAAAGCAACCAAGTGGGCTAAGGGCGCGCCATCACCGTCCATACTAAACACCCCATCACTCACCACTAAAGTATTTAGGGCGGTTGTTTTGGCAAGCAAATGCCGTTGTAAATCAGCCATATCAGCATGACGATAACGTTTAAAGCGTGCCCCCGATGCCAAGCCACCATCGATTAACGACGCATGATTTAAACGGTCTTCAAAAACCCGATCTTGACGCGTAAGCAGCGCATCCATAATCCCTAAATTTGCCATAAACCCCGTGGAAAAAAGTAAGGCGCGCTCACGTCCCGTAAACTCGGCTAAATCGTTTTCTAAGTCATGATGCACACGATGATGTCCACACACTAAATGCGCCGCACCACTGCCCACGCCAAAAGCATCCACCGCCTCCTTAAATGCTTGCTTTACCTGTGGATGATTAGCAAGCCCTAAGTAATCATTACTAGAAAAGTTAATAAGCTGCCGTCCAGCAATCTGCACATGCACGCCAGGCGTTGAGTCGATAATCTGCCGCGTTCGGTAGAGATCCTGCGCAATTAAATCGACTAATTGAGCAGATAACTGAGTAAAGGCCATGAGTTCTTAAAATTAATGCAAGATTTAGTTTTCAAAGGCATGACGTGAACCACCTGAATGCAATCCTAAACGACTAAATAAATTTTTGTCGTGCATAGTCATTGGATTATCTGTGGTTAATAATTTTTCTCCATAAAAAATAGAATTAGCCCCTGCCAAGAAACATAAAGCCTGCATTTCGTCACTCATTTCATTACGTCCTGCTGATAAACGCACACGCGAACGGGGCATTAACAGCCTCGCCACGGCAATAGTACGAATAAACACCAAAGGGTCTAAAGGTGCCGTCCCCATTAACGGCGTGCCTTCAACTTGCACTAACATATTAATCGGCACGCTTTCAGGATGGGTGGGTAAATTTGCCAATTGCATTAATAAACCAGCACGATCATGTTCATCTTCACCCATCCCGATAATGCCACCACAACACACATTAATGCCAGCGTCCCTAACCCGAGCCAAAGTATCTAAACGATCTTGATAAGTGCGCGTAGTAATGACTTCGCTGTAATAGTCCTCTGAGGTATCTAAATTATGATTGTAATAATCTAAGCCACCTGCTTTTAAGCGTTGCGCTTGACTATCAGATAACATGCCTAAGGTGACACAGGTTTCCATACCTAAAGCTTTGACGCCTGCCACCATTTCAATCACGCGTTCAATATCACGATCTTTAGGTTGGCGCCACGCTGCACCCATGCAAAACCGTGAGGCACCTTGCGCTTGGGCAGTTTGCGCGGCCTGCAAAACGTCCTCAACAGGCATTAAGGCTTCGGGAGTAAGTCCGGCATCATAACGCGCACTTTGCGGGCAATAACCACAATCTTCAGAACATGAACCCGTTTTAATGCTTAGCAAACTACTAATTTGCACTTCGTTTGGATCAAAATAATGCCTATGTAACGTTTGTGCTTGAAATAGTAAATCGTTAAAAGGCAGGTTAAACAGGGCTTGAACTTCGGCTAATTGCCAATCATGACGTAAAACAGACATTTACTGACTCTCCAGTGACTGAACTGAGAAAAATAAAAACACTTATCAAGGTGTAATGATAAAAATAGCGAACAACTGACTTGATATTATACAGAAATAGCTAAACCAGCGAACATATACTTCGAGCGGCAAAAGACTGTCATGAGCAAGTCGAATGACTTACATGGGAGCGCAGGCTTAACCTAAAATTTCCATACCACTAAGGCCTGTGGCAAACTTTCATTAAGATTTTTTAAGCCATATTTGTGATACCAATATTGATACTCAAGCCCAACAAATAAATGCCCGCTTTGCCCCATAAGTTCACCCACATCTAGTCTCAATTGCGGTTGAGCCAAAATATTAAAGGTATAGTTAGGATTTTTACTATCGATAAAATCAGCAAAGCCTTCAAAACTCCAGCTCAAGCCCGCCAGTTTAAAAGGCGCCCTCCATACTGGCGTCACTTGCCACGAACTGCCTGTTTCGGTGGGTTCTAATACCTGATGCTGAAGCACATCCACGTTAAATAATTTAAAGCCAGGCAGATTAAAATCAACCGTAAAGCCATATAACGCAATCCTTGCACCACTTTTTGGACTATCAAAATTCTCCCCTGCATTGACGCCCACCGTCGCATTTAAATCTTTAAAAATCCCGTAAGAAAGATCATGTCCCGTTATTTTACTAAGACTAAGATAGCTATACGCCTCGCCATACACATTGGTTTGTGAAGGCTGCCCCGCCTCCGTAAACAAGGTATCCATAAAAAAGAAATTACGCCCCAAGGCCCAGCCATGTGCGTGGGTTACAGTGATAATTGATTGTGAAATATCGCGTGGATTAACGGGCTGTCGATAGCCGTCACCATGTAAATATTGCACCTCAGTATTACTCCATGCAAACAAATCTGCCCTGACTTGCGTAACAGGAGTAAGTAAGACAACTAAAACGAGAACAGATAATTGAATTATTTTCATAGGTTAATAGTGAGTTAATTTTAGAGAGTAAGGCATGTGAGATTGTGAGCGTATGACAAAAAACCACCTAAAAACTAACAGGAGTTTTTTAACAACACCTCTCATTATGGCTGTGAACAGCGTGCAAAGGCAATAACTTAGGGGCTGTGCATAAGCCGCCAAGGGTGCACCAAACTACCACACCAAGCCTCTGCAATACAGCCAACGCCTAGAGCACCCTATACATATCCGGACTCTCCCGTTCGTCCTGAGCGTGTCGAAGGAAGCGTGTCGAAGGAGGGGATTTATCTAAACCCAAAAACAACACGCCCCAACCAACCTAGAAAAGTCAGCAGCCTTATTTAACAGCTTAATGAGGTGGTGGCGTTTTGAGCTGGTCGAAGTAGGGGGACTGCGGACTTACAACAGTACAATAAGCCCAAGCAGTTAGACTTCCCCCTTTTTTTAAGGGGGGAAACTCAATCTATACTTTTTTAAAGTAGCGAACCA
>CAJAQT010000200.1 GCA_903944165.1 uncultured Methylococcaceae bacterium
GTGTGTTGCTGCGTGCATGTAGAATAAAAAAGCGTAGAGACGCGATGTATCGCGTCTTGTATCTCACCGGCTGTAAACAAAACCTGTGGTGGAGGCTAGATTTTAAGACGCGATACATCGCGTCTCTACAAGAGTGTGTTGCTGCGTGTATGTAGAATAAAAAACGCGTAGAGACGCGATGTATCGCGTCTTGTATCTCACCGGCTGTAAATAAAACCTGTGGTGGAGGCTAGATTTTAAGACGCGATACATCGCGTCTCTACAGAACGTGTTGCTGCGTGCGTGTAGAATAAAAAACGCGTAGAGACGCGATTTATCGCGTCTTGTATCTCACCGGCTGTAAACAAAACCTGTGGTGGAGGCTAGATTTTAAGACGCGATAAATCGCGTCTCTACAAGGGTGTGTTGCTGTGTGCATGTAGAATAAAAAACGCGTAGAGACGCGATTTATCGCGTCTATTCTGGCAGTCATCAAAATTTTAATGGTTAGGCGAGTAAACACTCAGTTTAGACTTATCTGTAACAGTCCTGTTGACTGATTAGCAAGGGTGTTTTGCCATTCGATCGGGGTGTGCGCGTTAATACTTACTGCGTGCAGTTCGCCTGTGGCTAACGGTGCTGTTAGGCTGGCTAGCACTAATTGCTGTCTTTTTAAGGCGCTTAAGTCTGTAAAGCGTTCACTGATGACGGTTATGACTAAACTACAGCCTTCTCCCGTTACGTTAATCTGGGCCTCAGGAAGCGCCGCGTTTATCCAGTGCTCAAGGTCTGCAACCGTTACGGTAGTGTGTTCACTTGTTTGGCTTTCTGCCTGTGTTAATAATGGAACTAAACTGCCATTTTTAGACATTGCTTCTACAATATCGCAGCCACCTATTAATTCACCCTTTACAAATAATTGCGGATAGGTTGGCCACTGCGAAATACTGGGCAATTTTTCACGAATAAAGGGCGCTTCTAACACATTAACATAGGCATATTGAATGTTTGTTTCATTAAGAAGTGCGACGGTTTTACCTGAGAAGCCACATTGCGGCTGTGTAGGCGTGCCTTTCATATATAAAATAATAGGATTTTCGTCTAATTGTTTACGAATTTTTGCTTCAGTGTTCATACCATTTCCAAAGTTGTTAGGGCGGTGTAACCCGCTAAAGTTAAGGCTAAAAAGTGTTTAAAGTGCAGACTGTCTGCGTTGCTTAGGCTCGTTTCTTATCTGCTTGACCTCACTGATTCCCTTAACAACATCAGCATCAATGAGGCATTCAACAACATCGTCTGCGGAAGGAATCTCAAACATCGTTTTTCTAAGAATATGCTCCATGATACTGCGCAAACCGCGCGCACCTGTTTCGCGTGCAATCGCTTGTTCAGCAATTTCAACTAAGGCGGGGGCTTCAAAGCGTAAGCTAACGCCGTCGTAAGCAAACAATTGCTGGTACTGTTTAACTAAGGCATTTTTAGGTTCGGTAAGGACTTTAATCAGTGCTTCAACATCTAATGGCTCCAGTGCAGCTAAGATAGGAAAGCGACCAATAAATTCTGGAATTAAACCAAACTTGCGTAAATCACTGGGTTGCGTGGCGGTAAGCAAGGCCTCTAAGCTAGGTTTGTCCGTTAAGGGCTGCATGCTGGCATGAAAGCCTATCGCAGTGCTACTGGGCTGGAGGCGTTTTTCAACATGAGCTTCCAAGCCTGGAAACGAACCGCCAGCAATAAATAAAATATTTTGGGTGTCCATTAAAAGATCACCGCCGTCTTTATGACGACCTTTGGGTAACTTGACTTGCGTACCTTCAACTAAGCGTAATAACGCTTGTTGCACACCTTCGCCAGAGACATCGCGGGTGCCGGTGGGTTGTTCTGGGCTGCGTGCAATTTTGTCAATTTCATCCAGATACACAATCCCCCATTCGGCCTTGACCATATTGCCACCTGCAACATCGAGTAATCTCACCAGAATATTTTCCACATCCTCGCCCACATAACCTGCCTGGGTGAGTGTCGTAGCATCGGCAACCACAAAAGGGACGCCGACAATTTTAGCTAGAGTGCTAGCAAGTAAGGTTTTCCCTGTTCCAGAAGGGCCAATTAACAAAATGTTGGTTTTACCAATATCGATATCCTGATCAAATTGTCCTAAGCCAGCATCACCCCCCGCAAATTTTAAGCGTTTGTAGTGGTTGTAGACAGCAACGGCAAGTATTTCTTTGGCAAGATGTTGACCAATTACATAACGGTCGAGATGCTCTTTAATTTGACGAGGTTTAGGTGTCTCCGTTTGCATTGTGGACAGCTCTTTTTTTCGACTCCAATTACTCACTACTTGATGAGCAAGGGCAACACAAGGGCCACAAATATAGCCTTCTGCACCAGCAATTAAGGGCACTGACGCAGATTGTTCGATGCCGCAAAAAGAGCAGTGTTTAACGTCTTTATTGGTCATGAGGCGTTCCTTCATCTAGTCGATGACAACAGGTTTAGTTAACGTGTGGTGTCTATAGCATGTTTGCTTAATGCTGCCAGCCAAGCGCGTTGACAGGTGCGTTTAGCGCGGGTATTCATTAGTTTTCTAATTTTTGGCGTGGCTTTTTGCAGTGAAATCATTTCTGGTTTTTGAATGTGCTTACATACCAAAATATGAAAACCAAGCTCAGATTCAACCAGCTCACTAATTTCTCCTACTTTTAAATTAAAGGCGACGGCCTCTAATTCTGGATATAACTTACCGCGTGGTAATTTACCCAGCATTCCGCCTTGAAACGCCGTCGGACATTCTGAATGAGCTAAGGCTAACTCTGCAAATTTAAACGGTTTTTTAAGCAATTTATGACGAATTTGGGTAAGTCGTTGCTGCGCCATTGCACGGGTATTTTCTGGGTAATCAGCATTAATACTAATTAAAATATGTCCCACTTCACGTAGTTCAGGTTGTTTAAATTGTTCTGGGTGAAGATGATAATAAATGCCTATTTCTAACTCGCTAGCGTTGGGTGCGCGACTGCCAATTAACTCAAACACCGCCTCGACTTTGCATTGTCGATACAAGGCCTCGCGCAGCGTGGCTTCATCTAAGTGATGACTCTGTAGCTCGGCTAAAAAGACGGTTTCATCATCGTAACGATTTAAAATTTCTTGATACGCATGCTGCACGTCGCGTTCGGTAATCATGACTGCTGAGGCTTCTTGCGCATTCAATACGCTATTTTCAAGCTCATATTCATGACGCGCTTGGCGTTGTGCTTGCCGCAATTCATTTTCAGTAAGCGCATTTGGCGGCTTTTGAAATAAATTGAAGGCAGCGTGTAATAATTTATATGCAGTCAGCGGCGTCGTCATTATTAACACTCCGGTTCACAAAAGGTTTCAGGATGTGCAGGTGCTAGCGCGGTTTCAGGAAGCTGTAATAAGCGTCCTTCAAACGCTACATGGTATTTAATTAGCGCGTCTTCGCGCAGCACTTTTAAGACCTCGCCAGCCGTGTTTTTGGCAATAATAATCTGCCCCTGTACGGCTAAATCAAGGCTGCAAACGACTTTGTCGCGAAATTCAAAACGACTAGGATTCCACGGTTCATCTGCGCTAATTAACTCCTCTAAGCGACAGCCCACCATGCGGCCATGCGCTAAGAAATGCACGGTGAAAATCACCTGGTCTTGTAAAAACGTACCCACTTCAATCACATTGCCAACACTGCCGCGACGAATTAACAAATGTCCCACGTCAAGCCCAGGATAAGTGCCGTCATTACGAACATTGCGCGTTACCCGTACCGCTTCACCAAAGTCAAACCGACCTTCATCAAAACGTTCAGGTTTCATGTTTTGATATCGCTTAAGGAGACAAAAGCGGTCTGTGGCTCAGCCATGCTAAAGACTTTAAAGACTTTTTCTGTTTGCGCATCGGAGTGAACAAAATCTTGATAAGCGCGCTGTAATAACGTGCAATACACGTGGCGTTTCGCATCATCTGCTTCTGGCATACTGGTCTTGCCCAGTTGTAAATAATCATGAAAACGCTGCAAAATGTGTAAGCGGTTAACGTGTACGACACTGGCTTCATAGTCCACTTGGAAATAATTTAAAAACTCTTCAGCAGAGGATAATTCTTCTATTTCTTCTTCAAAACACATGGTCTTCTCCAGTGATTTCATTAACTAAAATTAAGTGAAGTGCTTTATAACGGCTTGTTAGCGATATGTTTTTTTACTAAGGTCAATAAACCCAGCGCACCAATACGATCTTTACTATCGAGTTCGACAATCTTTTCAAAAATCGCCTGGCTCTGTGCTAAATGCTGCAAACGCATCGTTAAAAAGCCTAGCGCTTTAAGCGTAAACAAATACAAGCGTACCTGTGTGAGTAAAGCAGGCGGTGTTGCGTCAAGATGACTGCGTTGTAACGCCTGCCAGTGCTCGGGAAAAGGCAGTGCTTTGCGAATAACGTCAAGGGCGCGGCACGTCACCTCTAAAGCCTCATCTAAGCGATGTTGGTAATAATAAAAACGATTTAACGCCACTAAGACATTCAGCGAAGTAGGGGCTTTGAAATAAGCTTGCAATAAAGGTAATTCAGCCTGACCCGTACCATAAAGACTGGACGCTTGTTGCAGTAAGTCGCTCACACCACGCACGTCTTCGTGTTCAAAATACAAGTCTTCCGCTTCGAAATTAAGTAAGTCCATGCTACAAACCTAGCGCTTGTGCATCGACATGCTCTTGGCTGCTTGGACACAGCGTTTCTGCTTCACATTGCTGACAGTGTGCCTCGGGCAGGTTTTTGGGCGTAGCTGATTGCAGCGTTTCCAGTTCGTCGAGGCGCGTCATCAGACAAGAAATTGCCTTGCCTACGGGATCAGGAATTAAATGATGATCTAAATCTATGCCATGACGATGCTGAATTTTGGTGCCTTTGCTTTGAATGATTCGACCTGGAATGCCCACCACCGTACAGCAATGAGGTACGTCCTTAATCACCACCGAATTAGCCCCCACACGCACATTGTTACCCAAGGTAATGGGGCCTAAAATTTTTGCTCCTGCGCCGACAAGGACATTATTGCCCAAGGTTGGATGCCGTTTTTCTTTGTTCCATGTGGTGCCGCCCAATGTAACCCCATGATAAAGCGTCACATCGTCACCAATTTCAGCCGTCTCCCCAATGACCACGCCCATAGCATGATCGATAAACAAACGCCTACCTATCAGTGCAGCGGGATGAATATCAACACTGGTAAGCATTTTTGAGAACGCAGCAAGCATACGTGCCGTCAAGCGCCACTCAGCACGCCATAAACGATGACTAAGCCGATGCAGCAACACCGCGTGAACGCCTGAATACGTCAGCACAATTTCGGCGACACTATGGGCGGCAGGATCGCGGGCAAATACACACAGCACATCCTCCTGCCATTGCGCGAACAACCGTGGTGAGTTTGACTTAGGTGGCGACGCAGCGATAACGCTGACCATTAGCGTAAACTCCACGCCGTTTGTCCAACTCTTGGCGGTGCGGGGATTCTAAAAAATGAGCCTGGATAACGCTCATCATCTTGTACAGGTTTTTTGATTGTTTCAATTTCTTTAGCGTCATGTTGTTTTATTGGCTCGTTCATAGTCCTTACCTCATCAAAGATTACAATGAAAAAAAGTTAATTCAGATGCATTAGGCGAGCGTTTGGTGGCGGTGACAAAGTGCTTTATTTTTAGCAATAATGTTTGTGCTTGAGTGGGGTTAATGGCAATGCCCAGTTGCTGATAAGCATGAATAATCCCGTGCGTGCCAGAATGTTTACCTAACACCAACTGATGCTGTCGACCCATAATTGCTGGATCAACACCTTGATAATTATTAATATCTTTCAGTAAGCCATCAACATGAATGCCCGCTTCATGGCTAAAGACAGCCGCCCCGACTAAGCTTTTACGACTACCAATTGCATCGCCAGACGCGCTGGCAACAAGCGTAGACAAGGCAGAAAAATGACTTAAATCAACCCCTGTTTTTAGACCATATAATTGGCTTAAACCTACCACTACTTCTTCTAAGGCAGCATTGCCGGCACGCTCTCCTAAGCCGTTTACCGTGGTATTGACATGCGTAGCACCCGCCAGTGCGGCCGCTAAGGTATTTGCCGTCGCCAAGCCTAGATCATCGTGAGCGTGCATTTCAATGTCCAAATCGGTCGCTGCACGGAGTTTTTTAATGCTCTCAAAAACGCCAAATGGCTCCATAATGCCCACAGTATCCGCAAAGCGAAGACGTGTTGCCCCCGCTTTTTGTGCGGCTTCAGCCATCTGTAAAATAAAATCACGGTCTGCCCGTGACGCATCTTCAAAGCCCACACAAACCTTAAAGCCTTGTTGCTGAGCGCTCTGCACCACGTCATGAATAGTTTCCAGCACCCAGTGTCGTGTTTGTCTTAATTTATGGTAGATATGTTGATCGGACGCTGAGATAGATAAATCCACCATATTCACTGGTAAACCTACGCAGCAGCGTAAATCATCATGACGCATTCTTGACCACACTAATAAGGCAGACGGTAAACCTAAGTCCGCCACCGCCTGAATTTCTTCTCGTTCAAGCGCACCCATGGCAGGAATGCCGACTTCTAATTCAGGCACCCCTAAGGCTGATAAGTGTGTTGCGATGGCTAGTTTTTCGTCTAACGAAAAGGCTACGCCTGCCGATTGCTCGCCATCTCTAAGGGTGGTGTCATCAATAATAATATGACGCGCTGGTGTGTTCATTTTTCGCCCTCTAAAACGCACTGCTGATTAAACACTGCACTTAGGCAAATGTGGGTTTAAATGCCTGTTCAGGATGTACCACTGGGCCCTCTCCCTCCCAATAAGGAGATAATTTTCGTAAAGTCGCCACCACGCTGGGCATGACTTTTAGCACCTCATCCACTTCGTGTAGAGTGTTATAACGCGAAAAAGAAAAGCGTATTGTGCCGTGTGCTGCGGTGTACGGAATGTCCATTGCACGCATGACATGTGAAGGCTCTAACGAACCTGAGGTACACGCAGAACCACTGGACGCAGCAATGCCCGCTTTATTAAGTAGCATTAAAATAGCTTCGCCTTCGATGTATTCAAACGCAATATCGGTGGTATTGGGCAAGCGGTTATTCATATCACCCGTGATAAAGCAATGTGAGATTTGTTCAGTAATGCCACGTTCTAAGCGATCGCGCATGGCTTTAACGTGAGTGTTTTCATACTCGATATGTTCTAACGCCAGTTCACAGGCTTTGCCCAGACCAATGATTGCGGCGGTGTTTTCAGTGCCGGCGCGTCGACCACGTTCCTGATGACCTCCGCGTAACAAAGGACGATAACGCGTGCCACGGCGCAAGTACAATACGCCAATACCTTTGGGTGCGTGCAGTTTATGACCAGAAATCGATAACATATCAATTTTTGTATCCTGCAACATCATGGGGATTTTGCCTACCGCTTGCACGGCATCGGTATGAAACATCACGCCTGCTGCATGTGCCAGTTCAGCCATTGCTGCCACCGGAAAAATGGTGCCTGTTTCATTGTTTGCCCACATCACGGTCACCAATGCCACGTGGTCAGATAATAACTTTTTATAGGCGTCCAAATTTAAGCGGCCAGCACGGTCTACAGGCATTCGATGGATGGTGTAACCGTCTTTTTCCAGTGCTTCGCACACTGCTAAAATTGCTGGATGCTCAACAGTAGTGGTGATGATTTCCTTTTTGTTAGGCTGGGCTTTAATGGCTGATAAAATCGCTGTGGTGTTGGCTTCAGTGCCGCACGAAGTAAAAATAATTTCCGAATCATGCTCACAGCCAATTAACGCTTGCACATGCTGGCGTGCATGTTTAAGACCTTTTGCCACGCCATCAGCAAAGCTATGAATTGATGAGGGATTGCCATATTGCTCTAAAAAATATGGAATCATGGCATCCACTACAGCCCGATCAACTTTTGTGGTGGCGTTGTTATCCAAATAAATAGCCGTCATCACTACGCCCCTATGCTGACAAGTTTAGACATTTCCGAAGCAGGGACGACTTTAATAAACTCGCCCAGCACTTCCATTAAGCGTTGCTGAATACCTGCAATAGTCATCGCCGCCATCTGACAACCGTTGCACGCGCCCGTCATATTGACATACGCGGTATTGCCAATCACTTCAACCAATTCAACATCACCCCCATCCGCCATCAGTGAAGGACGTAACGAGTCCAGTACCTGTTCGATTTTTTTAATGCGCTGTAAATTAGTTAAGGGGAGTTTTACTTCAGGAGTCACCGCAGGTTTGGTCGGTGCGGCATCGTAATCAAACTTTTCCCCTTTTTCTGCTAATACTTTTTCCAAAATAGCTTCAATGTCTTCATGACACGAAGCGCAACCACCACCCGCTTTAGTAAAGTTAGTGACATCTTCAACGGTGCGTAATTTATTTGCCCACACCATTTCTTCAATCATCACGGCATCAATAGCAAAACATTTACAGATTAAGGCGCCTTCTTCATGATCATCTTGCCATTCTTCACCACGGTAATTGGCAATCGCGGCGTGTAAGGCTTCGCGCCCCATCACCGAACAGTGCATTTTTTCTGGCGGCAAGCCTTCCAAATGATTAGCAATATCCTGATTGGTGACGTTTAAGGCTTCATCAATGGTCATGCCTTTAATGATTTCTGTTAGCACAGAAGACGACGCAATCGCTGAGCCACAGCCAAAAGTCTGAAAACCGGCATCGAGAATAATCTCAGTGTTCTCATCGACTTTTAAGGTTAAGCGTAACGCATCACCGCAACTGATTGACCCCACTTCGCCCGTGGCATTCGCATTAACGACGGCACCAGCATTTTTGGGGTTAAAAAAATGTTCTTTTACTTTATCTGAATAGTCCCACATGACATTATCCTCGGGTTAGCGTTTAGCCTAATTACGAACAGGTTTTAGTTCCAGCAGCACTGGCGCTGGGATTAAATGAAGCGCCACAGGCACAGCTTTTCGCCGCATTAGGGTTAGTAAACTTAAAGCCTGAGCCTTCAATGCTGTCGAGAAAATCAATCGACATGCCTTCAAGCATTGGCAAACTAATAGGATCGATAAACACCTTAACTTCACCGCAAGCAATAACGGTGTCTTCTTGACTCTGTTCAGCATCAAGTTTTAATCCATATTGATAACCCGAACAGCCGCCATCAGTCACTTCAATGCGAAGACCTGCGGATGGCGTTTCTGAACTGGCAATAAAGCGGCCGACGGCGTTAATCGCTTTTTCTGTTAATGTAATCACATTGAATCTCCTGTCATAAAAGGCTTGGCATTGTTCTTGTAAAGGTTCTTGTAAGTTACTAAAGCAACCTGTGTGCCAGACAATTTTTTTAAACTAACTTACTGATTAAGATAAGATAAAAAATTTATTCGCAGTCCTGTTGCAACGCTTACACAAGACAATGCAAGGGTTTTTGTAAGCTTTGCGACACCGTCATTAGCCATGAGCTCAGCAACAAGGAAATACCATGAGAATAGAAGATTTAGCCCTTGGCGATACCGTGTATGCCGCCACCACCCTTACCGACGATGGCTCGATACCTGGCGGCAGCGCCGGTAAACTGCTTGCCAAAGCAGGCGCACGCGGCGTTATCACGATGATTGGTTATGTCGAAGCGCAGCCTGAACGCAGTGTCTTATTAGTGCGCTTTGAAGACGACGCCATGAACTTAGGTGCGCCCATTGGCTGTTGGGTGGAGGAGTTATTGGTTGAGTTAAGCTGATAAGCCCTGCATTCAGGTTCTCAGCAGTGCAGGGCTTTAGCCCTTGGACTCGCTATTTTTCAAAATAGTCATAATGAGCAGTGCGGGTTGAGTAAGCTTAGTGAAGTAATGCGCCAATCATTTGCTAAACTATGCTCATGGCGGGTGCTGAGGTATCAGTTATGTATCCATGTCATTTCATCTAATCTTATGAAGAGCCACAGCATGACTAAAAATAGTAAAAATATAGTCCATATTCAAGTTAACACTCAGCAGACAACGTTAAGTGCTGCGCAAAAACAATTTAATACGCTATGCAAAAAAATTGAAGGCAGAAAAAAATTGCTTTTGGAATGGGAAGCCGCCGTCGTCAATTTTAGTCAGAAAGTTGCGCAAGAATATGAGCCGTTGCTAAGCGAATCTATCCAGCTTCAAGTTAAGTGGTTACAGTTATTAGATAGCCATTACGATAACTCTTTATTTAATAAGCAGGATAAACGCAAACTAAAACATATAATGCTCAACGACTGTGAAACTATATTGCAGAATAGTGATCTTGCTGAGGTAAAAGCTATCTTTAATAAATATAGCAATGAAGATTTCGATACCCTGAAACAAGAACTAAATATATTAGAAGAGGAAGCGTTAAGGGAACTTGCTAAGGAGATGTTTAATCTGGATATTAGTGCTGATGTTGATTTCAGTACACCAGAAAAATTTCATGAGTTCATCGAAGCACATCTGTACGGGTTCACTGCCTTAGAAAATGAAGAGCACCGTTCTTTTGCCTCTGCCAAGAAAAAAACCAAAAAACAGCTGGAAAAAGAAGCGCGTCAACAAGAAGAGGAAGCCTTGGCAAGCAAATCTGTACAGGAGGTGTACCGTAAATTAGTTGCCGTGCTGCATCCTGACCGAGAGCCAGATGATGCCGAACGTGAGCGTAAAACCGAGTTAATGCAACGAGTTAACACGGCTTATGGTAAAAAAGATTTGTTGAAACTCTTGGCATTACAATTAGAAATTGAGCAAATTGATGTCACCCATTTAAGTCAAATGGCAGATAGTCGCTTGAAACATTTCAATAAAATCCTTAAAGATCAGTTGATGGAAATAGAGCAAGAAATTAATCAAATTGAATGGACATATAAACAACAATTACAGTTGCCTAGTGTCGGACGTTTATCGATTAAAAAATTAGCATTATTGTATGCGCATGACATTAAGGAAATACACGAACAGATAGCTGAAATCAAACAATATATTGAGCATTTTAGCCCTGCCGAAACGTTAAAAGTCTGGCTAAAAAGCTACAAAATCCCAATTTAGAATTATTCAGATAGAGATTACTTCTCTTAAAAATAAGGGCGTTTGCTTACTAACATTATTAATTAAGGTACCCCGCTGATGAACTCACCGCATGACCTCGTTTTAAACTATCATCAGCGCACCAAGCACCGTCTTGAGCGTTACGCCAACGGCCCTGAAACACTTGATTGGGACGATCAGCCCGAGCCATTTCGACGCTTTTCTGGCTGCGAGCTTATTGCCTTGCCCAGACCAGGACGAGAGTTGGCGGTGTTATTTACCGAGCTTGATACGCCCCAGCAGATTCCAGCACATGCACTCACCTTGGAGAGCATAGGCTTATTACTGGAATTAGCGTTCGGCTTATCCGCGTGGAAGTCTGATGGCTTTAATCGTTGGGCCTTACGCTGTAATCCGTCCAGCGGCAATCTACACCCCACTGAAGCCTATCTGATTAGCGTCAATACGCCTGCTCTTGCGTCAGGCGTGTATCACTACGCTAGTTATGAGCATAGTCTTGAGCAGCGAGCATTGTTTTCAGCCGCGCCTACCGAGGCTGACATATTTATTGGCTTATCTTCCATTCATTGGCGCGAAGCTTGGAAATATGGAGAGCGTGCTTATCGGTATTGCCAACATGACGTGGGGCATGCACTGGGTGCCTTGCGTTATGCTGCCGCCACCTTGGGCTGGTCAATTTCTTTAATGGACGCTATTGCCGATGCCGAGCTTGCCACATTGCTTGGCGTAGACCGAGACACTGATTTTATTCACCACGAGCACGAAGTCCCCGATGTGCTGTGCCGCATTCATACCAGCGCGTCAGCCGCACACTTAACCCCAGCGCAATTAGCCGAACATGCCTCAACAGCTCAGTGGTTTGGCTGTGCCGACAGTTTGCGCGCGTATCATGCCTATTCCTGGCCAGTGCTTGACGAGGTGAGTAACGCAGCCGCTAAGCCACGCACCGCGCCCTTAATTAAAACTATCGACACCATTCTGCTGCCCCCTGCACTTAAGCAACACCGCGCCAGCACACTTATTAGACAACGGCGCAGTGCGCAACAATTTGATGGCAACATGCCCGCCTTGCCCAGTGCAGTTTTTTATCGCGTATTAAGTGCCGTGTTACCGCAAACCGCCGCCTTTGCGTTCTGGCCGTGGCGTGCTGCCGTTCATGTGTTTATCTTTGTACATCGTGTTGAAGGCTTAACGCCTGGGTTATATGTGTTACTTCGTGATCACACCGCACTAAAAACCGTGCAAGCGGCAACATCTGAACGCTTTGTCTGGCAACCGCAACACGATACTTTAGCGTTTTATCTATTACACACAGGCGATATGAAACAGCGAGCTAAAACCTTGTCTTGTCATCAGTCCATTGCCAGTGACAGTGCTTTTAGCCTAGCGATGGTAGCAGAATTTAGCACGATTATTACGCACGAGCCGTGGCGTTATCGGCAGTTGTTCTGGGAGTGCGGGTTAATTGGTCAAATATTATATTTGGAAGCCGAAGCCGCCGGCATGAGAGCTACGGGCATTGGTTGTTATTTTGATGACAGCGTGCATGAACTGCTGGGGCTCACTGATAATCGCTTCCAGAGTTTGTATCATTTTACCCTTGGCAAAGCTCAAACTGACGCTCGCTTACACACTTTGCCCGCCTATGCGCATTTACCATGAACGAAGAACACACCCGCCAAGACGCGCCGCTACTGTATTCCTACGAACGCTTTGCACAAGCTAAATTATTTATGTTTCGTAAATGGTGCGAATTGGCAGCAGAACGACAGCGCACGCGCCCCACCGATTTATCAGGCTCATGCAAATACGGCAGTCTATTTATGAAACGTGTGTTTGGCGGCACAATCCGTGGTCATTATGAGCATCAATACAATGTCATTGATGGCAGAATTGTTGATTTAAGTCACGATGCTAAAGATGTAGGCCGTATTTGTAATCCCTACCTTCATGAGCCAGAATATTTTACCCTTCCAGAAAAACACGTCGCGTTAAACGCTTGCTTGCCGCGTGTTAACGACTGGGCAATGCAATTTCTCACCGAGCTTGAACGCTTAGATGCTAAAGCCAGTAAACAAAACCAAGAGCCACGCTAAGCACTAGGTCACACGGTTTAATGACAGGCGTAAGCAACCAAAGATAACCCACACACTGATGACGATCCACGCCACGCCCCATAACACGGTTGCGCCACCAAATTCTGTGGCTAACATAAACGCATCTGAACGTAACTGCGAGTTTAAAATCGTGTCGCTATAAATATCCAAAGGCACATACGCCATATTAGTTAAGCCAAGCAAACGTAATAAAAAATCGTTATAACATGTGCTTAAAAACTTAGCACTTAACAGCATCAAACAACTGGTTAACGCACCAAAGACCCAGCTGAACAGTGAGTGTGTAAATAACAGCGTAATCACGGCAAGAGCAATCCCCAACAACGCCATGATGTGTTTGTCGTGAGTGGTTTTTACACTGGCTAAATAGATACCCACGCCCCACGCTAATGAGCCCAAATAGCCAGCGGATAAAATAATAAAGCGATTGCCCCCAGCAGAAACAACATGCCCACCTTGTTCTTTTACAATCACCAA